>CAZKQR010000037.1:0-18439 GCA_964554965.1 uncultured Cytophagia bacterium
AAGGGCGGCGACGATGTGTTCGCAATGATGGTAATAGTTGGATTTGCACGAACAATCGGCCTGCAGCGCGGTGGCCGCTTCAGCGACGCGCACCTGAAACGAACCGGCGCCGGTGAGCACGTCCGCTTCAAACTGCAGCGGCGTGATGCGGCTGATCGTGATCCGGCCGTCCTCGTACAACTGTTTGCCTTGTTCAAAAGCGCCAAAGCGGGCGAATAGGCGGATGTCCGATATTTTTATATTCATCAATACCCCACGGCTCTCATAAGCTGATCCCTCGTCGCGCAAACGGCGAAGGCCGCAGGAAACGAGCAAGCTGAAAGTTAGCACAAAAATTTCAAAAACGCAAGGAGATACCATGCCGCCGCGCTCTGCCTCGCCCGAAATCTCTTGCAATTGTCTGGACGGAATCTTATATTTTTCTAAATCTTCCGTTCACTTTTAGGGAGTCCTTGACGGTGAAGAAAATATTTGTCCTCGACACCAACGTCATCCTCCATGACGCCACCTGCATCTTTCATTTCCAGGAAAATGACATTGTCATACCCATCACGGTCATCGAAGAGATCGACGCCTTTAAGCGCGGCCAGGATTCCATCCATTATAACGCGCGCGAGTTCATCCGCCTGTTGGACACGTATTCCGGCGAGCACTTGGTGAACGGCGGCGTCAGCCTGGGGCCTGGCCGTGGCCGCATCTCCATCCTCACCATCTTTCAGGACGAGCCGGAGATCGTCAAGGCCTTTTTCGAAGCCAAGGCGGACCACCGGATTCTCAGCGCCGCGCTTTTTTTGCGGAAAAAGCACCCCAAGACCCAAGTGGTGCTGGTCAGCAAAGACGTGAACCTTCGCCTCAAAGCCAAATCCGTGGGGCTGCAGTCGCAGGATTATTACACCGACAAGATCGAAGATATCGACAAGCTGTACCGCGGCAAACGGCTGGTGGAAAACACCGACATCGCCGTCATCGACAAGCTCTGCTCGCCGCTGCACGAGGTGCCGGCGGCAGAGACGGCGGTGGACCGTCCGCTGTCCAACGAGTATTTCATCTTTCGCAGCGGCAGCCGGTCGGCGCTGGCTTTTTATGATTCGCAGCGGCGCATGTTCAGCCGCATCGAAAAAGTGCAGGCCTACGGCATTTCGCCGCGCAATGCGGAACAGATTTTTGCGATCCACGCTTTGCTCGATCCGGAGATACAGCTGGTTACTTTGAGCGGCAAGGCCGGCACCGGTAAAACCCTGCTGGCGCTGGCCGCGGCCCTAGAGTGCCGCAAGCAGTACCGGCAGATTTTTCTGGCGCGGCCCATTGTCGCCCTGTCCAATAAGGACCTGGGCTATTTGCCCGGCGACATCGAATCCAAGTTGGATCCGTATATGCAGCCGCTGTACGATAATCTGGGCGTCATCCGCAACCAGTATCCAGAGACCGATGAACGCTCTTTGCGCATCCAGGAGATGCTCGACAACGGCAAACTCGAGATCGCACCGCTGGCTTATATCCGCGGCCGCAGCTTGAACCACATCTATTTCATCGTCGATGAAGCGCAGAACCTGACCCCCCATGAGGTCAAGACCATCATCACTCGGGCCGGAGAAGGCAGCAAGGTGATCTTTACCGGCGATCCGTTCCAAATCGACAGCCCTTATCTGGATTCCCGCTCCAACGGCCTGTGCTACCTGATCGACCGCATGAAGGGTCAAGCGCTGTATGGCCACGTGTGGTTGGAAAAAGGCGAACGCTCCGAACTGGCCGAGTTGGCGAGCAATCTGTTATGAGGATGAAAAGCGCCGCCGCGGTGGGAGCGGTGCTTTTTCTCTGTGTGCAGGCTTTTGCCCTGGACGCTCCCCCCAAGCGCGAGTTTCGCGGCGCGTGGATCGCAACCGTGCACAACCTTGATTGGCCCTCCAGCCGCGGCCTGACGCCGGAAATGCAGCGCAGAGAACTGGTGGATTGGCTCGACCAGTTGTCCGGCTGCGGCATCAACTGCGTGGTGCTGCAGATTCGTCCTGAATGCGATGCGCTGTACGCTTCCCTCTATGAACCCTGGTCCTATCATCTCACCGGCGCCCAGGGCGTCGCCCCTGTCCCGCTTTACGATCCGCTGGCCTTTGCCGTACAGCAGGCGCATCAGCGCGGCATGGAGCTGCACGCCTGGTTCAATCCCTACCGCGCGGTGAGCAACACCGGCGTCTATTCGCTTTCCCCGCAACACGTGAGCCGGCTCCACCCCGACTGGATCATCACCATCGGCAGCATCCAATTTTTAAATCCGGGTCTGCCTCAAGTCCGGGAATATGTCGTTCGGGTGGTGATGGATGTGGTCAGACGCTATGACATCGACGGCGTCCACTTTGATGATTACTTTTATCCCTATCCACCCAACCAGATCACCACGGAAGATCAAACCGCCTTTGCGCTGTACGGCCAGGCTAGTCCGGACATCCACACGTGGCGGCGCGCCAATGTCCACGCGTTTGTGCAGATGATGCACGACAGCCTGCAGACCGTCAAACCGCATGTCAAATTCGGCATCAGTCCTTTCGGCATCTGGAAAAACGGCGTGCCCAGCGGCATCGCCGGCCTGTCCGCCTATGACGCGATCTATTGCGATGCGGTCACCTGGCTGCAGCATCAGTGGATTGACTATCTCACGCCGCAGTTGTACTGGAAGATCGGCGGCGCGCAGGATTACAGCCGCTTGATGCGCTGGTGGAGCGCACGAATGAACGGCCGCCATCTGTACACCGGCAACGCCGCGTACCGGATTGCCGAGTGGAGCAGCCGCGAGATGCCGAACCAGCTGCGTTTGAATCGCAACGGCTCTCCGGCCTATGGTCAGATTTTTTACCGGGCCACCTCGCTGCGGGAAAATCCATTTGGGTTCACCGACAGCCTGAAAAGCAACTTTTACCGGTTTCCGTCTCTGATGCCGGTGATGACCTGGAAGGATTCTCTGCCGCCGTCCCCGCCTGGACAGCTGCGGTTCCAACCGCAGGCAAGCGGCGGCCCGGTTTTCAGTTGGGAACCGCCGCTGCCGGCCGGCGACGGGGATACGGCCGCACGCTATGCACTCTATCGCATCCACCGGACTGAGGTGACGCCGGCTGATCTGCAACCGGCCAGCCTGTTGACGGTGACCGGCGGCCGTTCGATGGATCCGTCGCCGGCGGCGGAAGCCGGACTCTATTCCTTTGTCGTGACCGCGTTGGATCGCAGCGGCAACGAGAGCGGCTGCAGCAATGTCCTGCAACTGGGGGCGCCGTCGGCGCCGCAACTCGTGCAGCCGCTGGACAAGAGCTTTGATCTCGGCCTCGCTGTGCGGCTGAGCTGGCGCCGCAATGCGGCGGCGTCCCGCTATCGCCTGCAGATGACCACAGACTCGACCTTTGCGCGGGTGCTGCTCAACCAGCTGTTGTCCGACACCACCCGCTCGCTGCAGAACTTGTCGCCGAACCTGACCTATTACTGGCGGGTGCAGGCGCAGAATCCGGCCGGCGTCGGCGATTACTCCTCGGTATGGGTCTTTCGTCGAGCGCCCGCCTCTTCGCCGGTGGAGCAGAATCCTTCACCGCCGCAGCAGTTTCGTCTGGAGCAGAATTATCCTAATCCCTTCAACGCACGGACGGTGATCTCTTTCGAGCTGCCGCGCAACGGCTGGGTGCGATTGGAAGCGTATGACTTGATGGGAAGAAGGGTGAGCGTTCTCATGGACCGTTCTCTGCCGGCCGGCGTGCATTCCTGCGTATGGGAGCCGCGCTCCCTCGCCTCCGGCGTCTATCTCTATCGATTGACATTTGAACGAACGGTGCTGGTCAGAAGGATGCTGCTGCTAAAATAAGCGGCCGGCTGTGCAAGGCCTTTGATGGCTGCATCAGGTTGCAGAGTGCGTGGATCGAGGAGCGGGGTCCCTTGCGTCTGGGAGTCGCTCGTCGGCGGAGAGGCAACTCCTTCAGCAAGGGCCTATTTTTGCGTGCGCAGCAGAATCAGCAGGCCGCCCAGTGCGAAGAGGCCGTTGGGAAACCAGGCGGCGAACAGCGGCGGCAATACGCCGTTCTGGCCAAAGGACTGGCAGATTTTGACCAAGCCGAAATAGACGAAGCAGATGATCAGGCTGAGGCCAAAGCCGGTGGCTCCGCCGCTGCGCCGCTTGGGCGAAGCAAGCGGTGCGCCGAACAGCACGATGATAAAATTAGCGAATGGGATTGACAGCTTGAGATACAGATCCACCAGCCAGTGGCTTTCATTGCCGCCGTTTTGGCGCACTTCATCGATAAAGGCGGTCAGCTCCTGGTAGGACATCTCCTCAGGTTTTTTCAGCACCTTGGCAAAATCCTGCGGCCTGAGATTTTCATCCTCCAGCCTCTTTTCTTTAAACAGGGCTACGGTTTCCTGCCCCTGATCAAAGATCCGCTCCACGCCGTTACGAAGCACCCAGGTGCTGTCCTCCCAGGCCATGGTGCGGCAATCCAGCCGGTAGAGCAGCTCCAGGCCGTCGAACCGCCGAACGCTGACATGGTGGCCGGTGTTGCGGGCGGCGTCAAAGTAGCGCATGCTGATCAGGCGATTGCGGTCATCGCGCATGAACACATTGTTGATGCGCTTGCGATAGGACTCGCGTTTTTTCTCTACATAATGGTCGATGAGCAGAGCGCGACTGCTGCTGGCCTGCGGCACCACATATTCACCAAAGTAATAGGCTGTGATGCTGATGAGAAAGGCGAGCATCAGCAGCGGGGTCAGCGTGCGATAGAGCGAGACTCCGGAAGCGGACATGGCGACGATCTCATTCTGCCGCGCCATGTTGCCGACGCTGAACAGACTGGCCAGCAGCATGGCGACCGGAAGCGTCAGAAGGATGATGTAGGGCAGATAATAGACATACAGCTTGAGCACGATCAGGCCGGGCACTTTTTCGCCGATGTAGACATCCAGCCGTTCGATCGAGTCCACGATCAGAAAAATGCAGATAAAGGCGATGAGCGAGAAAAACAGGATAAAACAGAAACGGCGCAGGATGTACCGGTCCAGCACTCTCATGCGGACCTCCGGGTCCACCGTTTGAACAGTTTTTTGAACTGCACGCTCAAAATGGATGTGGCTTCATAGGTGGAGTGAAACACCAGATACAGCCCGGCTATGCCGACGAGGATGTTGGCGGTCCACATGGCGGCGAACGGCGTGATCAATTGTTTGTCCGCCAATTCCTCTCCGCCGATCAAGGTAGTCCAGTAAAGCAGGAAAAAGGCAAAGCTGATGCCGCCGGCCATGGCAAGAGACCCCCGCCGGGCCATGATGCCGAGCGGAGCGCCGATGAGCACAAAGATGATGCAGGCCACCGGGATAGAATATTTTTTCTGCACCTCCACCATCAGGCTGCTGTTTTTCCGCTGCAGGTGTTGCAGCGTGGAGAGGAGTCCGCCGATCTGCTGCTGCAGGCGCAGATGATCCGCAAGGACGCCGCCCAAAGGCGGCGAGCCATGAGCCGGCGGTTCGTCGTTATCCACCGGCCGGCTGAGCTGGGCCAGGGCCTCTGGTTTGGAGAAATAGCGATGAAAATGATCGCCGATCTGCTGCGTCAGCTCCCGGCGGTTGCGCTCGATGTCCTGTTCGTTGTTCTTAATCTCCTCCAGCATCATGGCGCTGCTCTTCTCGCGATCGCCGCGCGCCTGTGAATCGCTCCGTTCCAGCGCCATGCCCGGCACCGATACGGCGAGGTTTTGCTTGGGGAAAGAGAGCTTGCGGTATTGCTCCAGCTTTTGCAGATCGAGTTCGTGCATTTCGCCGTCATAGAGCGTCAACAACAGCATCTCCGCCTGCGGGTTGAAAAAGATCGAGCCGCGTTTTGCAAAGATGATCTTGCTGACATCCGCAGCGCTGTTGTCGTCGATGAACACGGAATCGACAAAGGCGGTATCGCCCTTTTGCACGATGTTTTGCACCCGCAAAGTAAAGTCCGGCAGATCGCGATAAATGACGCCGGCTTCAAGACGGATGGTCGGTTTTTTTCGGTAGATGTCGGCGGTCAACAGACGGGCTCGGTGGTTGAACTCGGGCAGCACGTGGTCGTTGAACCAGACCATCAGCACCGCCAGCACCACCGAGGCCAGCAGCACCGGCTTGATCATGGTGAGCACGCTGACCCCGCTGGCTTTCATGGCCGTGATCTCTTGATCGCCGCTGAGACGGCCAAAGGCCATCACCGTGGCCACCAGCACCGACATGGGCGCAGCCAGGGCGATGATCCAGGCCAGTTGCAGGAAAAAGAATTCCAGCACCGTGGCCAGACTCAGCCCCTTGCTCAGAATGCGGCTTAAATCGCGAAAAACCAAGTTTAAAACGAAGAGCAGTGTGATGACACACATGGAGAAGACAAATGGGCCAAAATGCTCTTTTAGAACATATCGGGACAGAATTCGCATAGACTTTTTGTCGCATTTAAAAGTTTGAGAAAAGACAACTTGTTTAAAAATAGTAAAAATAACGCCTAACATCAAGAAAAAATTTCAGCATCGGGTATTTTTTTTCTTTTTCCCACCCGCTTGGTTTGATATTTGCATATCGAATCCGGGGGGATGCCGGTCTCGGCTTCCTGCCGGTACAAGGCTGGGAACTATTTGCAGTTAGGTTAGTTTTTTTATATTGCTCCTGATCATAATTATCATTAAATTTAACTTTCACCGCAGGCATGCCCGGCAGCGCCGGGTCCTTCTTCATCCTGACAAAGGAGCCTTTTATCGTCGCGTTTGCTACTGATCTGTAACTGACAGCTGAACCAGCGAAATCAATCACAGTCATTGAAGACCTTTAGCGACAAACAGTGGTCGAATCTCACCCTTTTGCCTGCGGTGGTGTTATCGATCCTCTTACTTTTCCTGTTGCGCGGTGAGGCATGGGCGGATAAGCGCGCCGATGCCACTGCCGAGGTGCAGCCTTATGTCGGTATGCAACTGCCGCACGCCGCGGACCCCCGTGTGCCGATTCTGGAGGAGGAGCCGTTTCTCGGATTGCATATGAACGGAGCGCGTACGCCGGTTTTGAAAAGGACGCTCTCCGGGTTGCGCCGTGAAGTGAAAATCGATTCCACCGGCAAGAACATCAATTTTGTCGAAAAGCTCGATCAGGTGGATTTCCGTCTGCCGACGTTTCTCTCGCTGACGGATTATGTCCAAATGCGGCGCATGCACAATCAGAGCTCCCTGTGGGTGCGCAGTGCGCTGGCCAAGCTGGGCGAGAGCAGCGCCGGCGGTTCCGGCGGCGCCCTGCGCATCGATATTCCGGTGGAGATCAAAAACCGCACCTTTCAGGCCATCTTTGGCGGCGGCACCGTGGGCTTGGACGTCACCGGTGAGATCAACATCAAGGGCGGATTGCGCAATGAAAAGCGCAGTGAAGTGTCCACGTCGTTGGCCAACGGCAGCCACACCAGTTTCACCATGGAGCAGACCCAGCGCTTTCAGGTGCAGGGCCATGTGGGCGAAAAGGTGACCATCGGCGTGGATCAGGATTCGGAACGCGCTTTTGATTTTGAAAACAATCTGCACCTGAGCTACAAGGGCAACGAGGACGAAATCGTCCAGTCCATCGAGGCCGGCAACATCGCCCTGTCGTTGCCGGGCACGCGCTTTGTCACCTTTGGCGGGCAGAGCAGCGGTTTGTTCGGCCTCAAGGCGGCGATGAATTTCGGCCGGCTGCAGTTGACCGCCATCGCCAGCCAGGAGAAGGGGGAGAATAAAAAACTCTCTCTGGCCGGCGGCGCGTCGCAGAACAAGCAGACTATCGAAGATTACAGCTATATCAAGAATCAGTATTTTTTTCTCGACGAGCATTACCGCAATTACTACCCGCAGCGGTCGTCGGACGGTTTGTTCCTCTATGACCCCAATCGCAACATCACCGATGTGGAAGTATACACCTCCCAACCCAACTTTCAGAATCAGCCGGATAAAGCCGTCCGCGGCTGGGCGTGGTCGGTCGCCGGCAAGGACACCAACACTCAGGTGATCAGGACACGCAGCGACACGGTGTCGAGCAAAGCGATGTATCTCGGCTATTTTATCCGCCTGGAAAAGACCAATTATGATTTCAATCCCGAGTTGGGGTATATCCGGCTGCACAGCCCGTTGAGCACCGGCGAAGTGCTGGCGGTCGCCTACCGCGACAGCTCGGGCTATGTGCGCGGCATGATTGACTTTGATTCCAAAAAGGACCGGGTGATTCAGCTGCGCATGCTGCGCTCGGAAAACCCCATGCCCTCGGATGTGACCTGGAACCTGGAATGGAAACACGTTTACAGTCTGGGCACGAACAACATTCCGGAGGACGGATTCAATCTCAAGATCTATTACAAACCGCCCTCCGGCGATCCACAGGAGACGATCGATATCAACGGCGCGGCCAAATCCTATCTGCAGATTTTCGGTTTGGACCGGGTGGACAAGGTCGGCAATCTCAAGCCGGACAACGTGGTGGACAAAAACGACAACGTGCTACGCCTGGCCAACGGCGAGTTGTGGTTCCCGGAACTGCGTCCTTTTGATCCGCTGAATCAGGCCACCGAGCTGCCTGATGACAAACGAACGCGCGCCATCTATGATACGACGGTGCAGAGTTACATCACCGCGCAGAGCAAGTTTTACATCGAGGTTGAATCGCAGACCCGCAGCGCGGAATACCGCCTGGGCATGAACATCATCGAGAACTCGGAAGAGGTGACGCTCAACGGCCGCAAACTCAACCGCGGTACGGATTATACCATCGATTATTTCACCGGCACTCTGCGCATGCTCAACGAAGAGGCCACCCGGCCGACGGCCAACGTCGACGTGACCTATGAGAGCAATCAGATGTTCCAGATCGACAAAAAGACGATCATGGGCGCGCGCGCCGAGTACGCGTTGTGGGACGACAGCTTTATCGGCGGCACCTTTCTCTATCTCAATGAACGCACGCTGGAGCAGAAGGTTCGCGTCGGAAAAGGTCCCATGCGCAACATGGTGTGGGACGTCAACACCTCCATGACGATGAAACCGTTTTTCATGACGCGACTGGCCAACTTTCTGCCCTTTGTCGATACGCGGCAACCCTCGACGGTGCGCTTCGAGGGCGAGGTGGCGCAGGTCATCCCCAATCCGAACACGATCAACAACGAGTCCACCGACGACAAAGACGGAGTCGCCTACATCGATGATTTCGAGGCGGCCAAGAGCATGACGCCACTGGGCATCTCCCGGCGCAGCTGGAGTCTGAGCTCGGTCCCGCAGCCCTGTCTGGAATACCGGCCGGGCACCAGTGCGGTGGATTTGACCTATCGCGGCGATCTGCAGTGGTGGGAACCTTACGGTCAATATCCGATTCAGGAGATCTGGCCGAACCGCGATGTGACCAGCAGCACCGCCAGCACCACGTCGATCCTGCAGATCAAGTTTACCCCGCCCGACACGGTTGCGGATAAAGCCAAGGCCTGGGGCGGCATACAAAAATCTCTGTCTGCCGGCTATTGGGATCAGACCGAGAGCAAGTATCTGGAGATCTGGGTGCACGGCGATTCGGGAACCCTGCATATCGATCTGGGAAGCATCTCTGAGGATATCATTCCCAACAACGAATTGAACACCGAAGACAAGATGCGCAACATGATCCGCAACAACGTGCTCGACGACGACGAGGATGTGGGCATCGACGGCATGGCGGACAACGATTCGCGCGCCATCGCCGCCGGCGGCGATTACTGGGACATCAACGGCAACGGCCTGCGCGACCGGGGAGAACCGTACAGCAACGACAACTGGAGGTACACGGAGCGCAGCGACGACTATTCGGAAATCAACGGCCTGGAGGGCAATGCCAATGATTACGGCGGCCGCATTCCGGATACCGAGGATATGAACCGAAACGGCGGACTGGATCGGCGTAATGATTATTTCCAATACAGCGTGAACCTCGATCCCAATGGCCCGGACAAGGCGTATCTGGTCAGCACCAACGAAGGCAAGTACTACCAGACCAAGTGGAAGCTCTACCGCATTCCCCTGCGCGGTGCGACGGACATCACCCGCGAGATCGGCAATCCCTCGATCACCGAGATCTCTTATGTTCGCGTTTGGTTCGATGGATTCCATGGACCGGGCACGGTCTGGATCGCCGACATCAACCTGGTGGGCAACGAATGGAAGGAACTGGGTGTGGCGGAGGCAGCCCGGCCGGAACAGTACGTTCTGCCGGCGGATTCCACCAAGGGCGTCTTTGCCACGGTGCTGAACACGCATGAGGATCCCGATTACATCGCGCCCCCGGGCGTCCGCGGCGAGATCGACAAGATCACACAGGCGCAGCAGCGCGAGCAGGCGCTGGTGATGACGGTTAAAAATCTTCAGTTCGGTGAAAACGGCGTGCTGCAAAAGACCTTCTACGAGGCGCAGGATTACATTAACTACCGCACCCTAAAGATGTTCGTCGGCGGCAACGACGTGCGCCAACGGCACATCCGCGAGGATTCCAGTCAGATCGAATTCTTTCTCCGCTTCGGCGCGGATCTGAACAACTATTACGAGATCCGCGAAAAAGTGTACGACGGGTGGGATCCGCGCAACAACATCGAAGTGGATCTGGTGGAGCTGTCGGCGATCAAACTGATCGCCGAGAACTATGACAGCACCGGCGACCGGACCGGCTATCAAAAGATCACCGCCGAGGGCAAAACCCTGTTCATCAAAGGCAGCCCGGCGCTGCGCAACGTGCGCATGCTGGTGGTCGGCGTGCGCAACCTCAGCGACGAGCCGTTCAACGGCGAGCTCTGGCTCAACGAATTGCGTCTGTCCAACGTTAAAAAGGATAAGGGCATGGCCTATCGCGTGCGCCTGGATTTCGATTGGGCCGACCTGTTGCGCTTTAACGGCGAGGTCAATAAACAGGATGCCGACTTTCACAACATCTCCACCCGTTATGGCGACGGCGATAACTCGCTCGCGGGCAATTTTCAGGCCAGCATCAACCTCGACAAGTTTTTGCCGCGCAAACTGGGGTTGAGCATTCCGGTCAGCTATAATTATGGCCGCAACGAGTCGACGCCAAAATATAAACCCGGTACCGACGTCGAGGTGACCACCGCGTTGCCGGATTCCATTCTCGAGCAGATACGGACGATGAACGAAAAGCAGGGATTCACCGTCTCCTTCGGCATCAACTCGCGCTCCAACCATTTCATCGTCAAGAATATTTTGTCCGGGCTGCGCGCCAACTATTCCCAGTCTGAGGCCAAGGGCAGCAGTTCGACGATGAAGCACACCTCGAACCTGTCGCAGTCCGGCAACCTCGACTGGGGCGTGACCTTTGGGCCGAACAACTATTTCCGTCCGTTCAAGTTTCTCGGCGAGTCCCCGCTGCTGCTGCGTTTCTCGGAGATGAAGATGTTCTTTACTCCGACGAATTTCAACGCCAAAATTTCCGGCACGCGCACCCTGAGCGAACAGCTGACGCGGACCAAATTATTCACCGACAACAACACCTACAGTTTCAATTCAAGCCTCAGCTCGCAGGTCAAGCTGTTCGAGAGCCTGTCGCTGGATCTCAACCGGAGTCATATCAACGATCTGCAGGACATCCCCAGCGATTCGCTGCGCATGATGCTCAATCAGGGCCGCCTCGGCATTCTGACCAACATGACGCAAAATGTATCTCTGCGTTACAATCCCAAGATCTTTAGCTGGCTGACGACCAACGGCTCGTACTCTTCAAATTTCCGTTACGGCTTTAACCGCCAGCAGCGGCTTCGCGACGTCTCCATGGGCAAAACCTACAACCTCTCGGGCAGCTTTGATCTGGCGGGACTGTTTAAAAGCCTGTACCGTCCCGGCGGCAGCGCCGGCAGGACGGGGCCGTCGCAACGGCCGCGCCCCGGCGGTTCTGCCGGCCAGCAGGGAAAGCCTCAGCCTGTGCGAGGAAGGCCGCGCGATGCCGCGGGCGCTGACCGGCCCGCTGCTCCCTCCGCCGGCTCTGCCGGCCAGGAGAAAGAGGGCGCCGATGCCAAGGAACAGGCCAAGCGCGAGAAACTGCTTCGCGAGCAGGAACAAAAAGTGGCAGAACGGATCACCCGCGCACGCATGGCTTTGGCAAAGGCGGTGAGCAAGGATCCCAAGGCGGACTCTACCGCGCTGAAACAGGCGCTGGCCGATTCGACGTTGTTCAAGACCCAGGGCGTTTTTAAAACCGATGACGAGCTTAAAAGGGATCAGCAGCAGAAGGAACAGGAAGCAAAAGATAAACTGATCCGGGAGAAACGGGAAAAGGAGCAGCAGGCCAGGGCAACGAAAGAGAGAGCCGAACAGCTTAAAAAAGAGAAACAGGCCCGCGGCAAGGAATGGCTCAAGCGGGAGAAACAGGTGCTCGAGCGATTGTCCCGGCTGCGCATAGAGCTGCTGGAAAAACGCGACAAAGGAGTGCCGGCCGATTCCACCGATTATCGCGCTGCGCAGGCGGATTCCGTCCAGCTGATGGCCATGGAGATCAAATCGCCGGAACGGATCCAGTTGGAGAAGGAACTGCAGTCCCGCCTGGAGCAGGCGCGCGAACAGATCGCCAAAGCGGCGAAAAAGGGCGGCGCGGTCGATTCGACCGCCCTCAAAAAGGCGTTGGCGGATTCCCTCGCACTCAAGACCACGGGAAAAATGAAACTGGCGGCGCAGTACAAGCTGGAGGAGAAGGCCGCCGGCCGTTTGGCCGAGCTGCGCCGGGATATGGACAAGCAGATCAAAAAGAAAGGCAGCGCGGATTCCAGCGCTTACAAGCTGGCGCTGGCCGACTCGATCCTCCTGCACTCCTGGGGCATTAAAACTCCGGAGCAGTTCAAGATGGATAAAGAATCGGCCGAACGTCTGTCCGAGGCGCGCAAAAAGATATTGCTGCGAAACATGGACATCGCGTTCACGGAAAAGCGGCTGCGCCAGGCGACCGCGGATTCGATTCAGCGTCAGACCAAAGGATTAGTTCCGCCGGATCAGGTCAAGCAGGAAAAGCGCATTCTCGCCCGGATCGCTGCGGCGCGCAAAGAATTGGCCAAACAGATCGAAAAAGGCGGCGCCGTCGATTCCACGAAATACCGCGCAGCGGTGAAGGATTCGTTGCTCTGGGCCGGCAAAGAACTGAAAACACCGGAACGGATCCAGCAGGAGCGCAAACTGACCGAGCTGTTGAGCAAGCTGCGCGCCGAGTTGGCGGGCAGAGCGGCCAGGGGCGCCAAACTGGATTCCACTAAATTGAAAGCCGCCCTGGACGACTCGGCCTATCTGGCGGTCACCGGCCGGGTCAAAACGTCGGCGCAGATTAAAAAAGAGAAAAAGATCCGCGAACGCCTGCTCGCGATCCGCAAGACCCTGGAGAAAAGAAGGAACAAAGGCCAGCGGGTGGATCTTACCGAACTGCAGACGGTGATGGGCGATTCCGTGCAGCTGCAGGCCACCGGAAGGGTCAAGTCCTTGGAGCAGATCCGGCGCGAACAGAAATTGGTGGTCAAACTGGTCGGATTGCGCGAGAATCTGGATAAGCTGTTTGCGCAGGTGGTGGCTGATTCGGCGCAACTGAACCGGGCGATTTCTGACTCTACCACTCTGGCTACAACCGGCGCCCTGCCCAACTCGAAGGTAAGCGCCAAGGCCGCACTGGAGAAACAGGCCAAGGCCGGCCAGGGCAAAAAACCGGAACCGGATCAGCCGTTTTCAGTCATGGGCATGGTGGGCAAACTCTTTGAAGTCTTTGAGCCCATGAGCATCAATTATGGAAAACGGGACAACATGGCCGAGTACGGATTAAGCCGCATGCCCGGCTGGCGCTATCAACTCGGTTTGAGCGATTCGACCGGTGTGCCGTTTCAGAGCGGCGCCAGCAGTTCGGTCAATCGCAACAGCAACAGCGTCAATAATAACTTGAGTCTGTCCTCAGGGTTCGGGCTTTCACGCGATATCAAAATTCAGTTCAAGTTCAATGACACCTATTCGTTGAACAGCAGCACCACCTCCACCGGTCAGCGCTCGCAAAGCCGGCTGGTGTACGAGGACCTGGACATGCCGTTCCCGGAATGGTCGATTCGTATCTCCAGCCTGGAAAAATTGCCGCTGCTCAACCGCTTCGTTCAGCGCGTGAGCCTGGATCACAACTATAACGGCCAGTTCGCGCAAACGTTTAATGTGGAGAAAAAAAATAAAGAGGTGGTGACCCGGGATGATCGTGATTCCAAGTTCGCTCCGCTGGTGGGCTTTAGCCTCTCCTTCAAGAACGGCATGACCGTCTCTCTGCGCTACAACACTTCCTCCATGGTCTCTCTGACCAAGAGCTCAGGGGAAGGCGCCACCCGGACGGAGAAAGCCGATTTTTCGCTCACCGCCAATTACGCCAAAAAGAGCGATTTTCGCATCCCGATCCCGATCTGGCCGTTTAAGAACATGCAGCTGAAAAACAACATGGATCTCGCCATCACCATGAGCATCGGCAGCGATGTCACCATGAAGCGGTTGGGCGAGGGCGACTATGAAGTGACCAATGAAACCAGTAAATGGTTTCTCAAGCCCAATCTCAACTACAGCTTCAGCGACCGCGTCCGCGGCGGCGCCTACATCGAGCTGGGCAATAACCACCACAAATTGCTCGGCGACACCTCCTACAAAGAGTTCGGCATCAGCGCCAGCATCTCCATTCGCGGTGGTTGATGTGGAAAGAGGCCGGGATGGGACCGGGCTTTGCCGGACCTTGGCCTGTACCGTTATGTTGGGAGATTTTAATGCGATTCATCTTTTGTTTGTTCTTTCTGCTGGCCGGCGCACTCAATGGCCAGTCGCCGGCGCGTCACCCGGTCTTTGACGGGGACAAGGCCTTTGCTCAGCTGCAACGGCAGTGCGATTTCGGCCCGCGCGCACCAGGCGCCGCAGGTTGGCGGAACTGCCGGGACTATTTACTGCGCACCATGCAGACGTACGCCGATCAGACGCTGCCGCATTCGTTCGCTCTCGAGTTCGGCCGGCCGCGGCGCACGGTGGAAGCGACCAATATCATCGCCCGGTTTCAGCCGCAAAAAGAGCAGCGTCTGCTGCTGTGCGCACATTGGGACACCCGCCCCTGGGCGGATATGGATCCCTTGCCGCAGAACCGGCAGACGCCGATCCTCGGCGCCAACGACGGCGCCTCCGGAGTGGCGGTGCTGCTGGAATTGGCCCGCTTGCTGCATGCGCACAAGCCCGCCCTTGGCGTCGATCTGGTGCTTTTCGACGGCGAAGACAGCGGCGAAAGCCATACGCCGGATAGCTATGCCCGCGGCTCTGCGGCGTTCGCCCGCGACTGGGGCAGCCGGTTGCATCCCCGCTTTGCTATTCTGCTGGACATGATCGGCGACAAAGATCTGCAGATTTTTTATGAAGCGCATTCGTTGCAGTATGCTCCGCAGATCGTGCACAAGGTCTGGCAGCAGGCGCGCCTGATCGGCGTCAGCGAATTTATAGCCCAGGAAGGTTATGCCGTGTATGATGATCATGTGCCGCTCCTGGCCGCCGGCATTCCCTGCATCGATATCATTGACTTTGACTATCCGTACTGGCACACCCTGCAGGATATCCCGGCCAACTGCTCGAAACAGAGTCTGGAAAAAGTGGGCCGGGTCATCACCGCAATAGTGTATGGAGAAAAATGAATAACTCGTGCGATTGGATGTCGGTCGCCGTTCCGGTGACCGAGGCCACTATGGATCTCGTTCTCGCTTATCTCTACGAGTTGGGCGCCGGCGGCATCGTCGAACAGCCAGGCCGGCTGGAGGCGTTCTTCCCGATCTCGATGAGCGGCGTGGAGGAAAAAATCAGAGCCCGCCTGCACACTTTACGCGACCAGGGTTTTGCCGCTGATCCGGACAAGATCGCCGTGCAACAGATACCGAATCAGGATTGGAACCGGGAGTGGAAAAAAAATTACCACAGTCTGCGCATCGGCCGGCGGCTGCTGGTTCATCCCAGCTGGGAACCGGTCCCTGCCGAAGCGCCGGAGTGCGTGATCCAGATTGATCCGGAGATGGCTTTCGGCACCGGCACCCACGCCACCACCCAGCTCTGCCTGCGCCTGCTGGAGGAGTGCATCCGTCCGGGCGATCGTGTTCTGGACATCGGCACCGGCACCGGCATTCTGGCAATCGCTGCGGTGAAACTGGGCGCAGCGTCGGTGCATGCTTTTGATGTCGACGCGGTAGCCGTCGAAACAGCGATCAAGAACGCTACGGCCAACGGAGTGGCCCATGCGGTGCAACTATCGATCGCCGAGCCCTCGACCTTTTCTCTACCGTCTCATCGTTTCGATTGGTTGGTCGCCAACATTAACCGCGATCAGATCGTCAAAATGCTGCCCTGGCTGCAAAGCGTTTTCGACTACCCGGTCGGGATTATTCTGTCCGGCCTGATTGTTGAAGAGAAAGTACTGATCCTTGAAGAACTGGCCCGTTGGCGCTGGGAGGTGAGTGCGGTCTACCATCAACAGGAATGGCTGGCCTGTGTGGCCAAAAAGAACGCCTGATTGAGCATACACGATGCGTCGAAACCGCATGATGATGGTTATTCATCCCGCCCTTTCATCTCCGCTGTGACCTTGGACCATCTTTTATCCTTCATCGTTGAGGCGATCAACTGATCAGCCCTCTCTGCGCCCCGGCGGGCCAAGATAGAGGGACGATAAACAGGAGGAAAAAACATGAAGCTGCGTTATCGAACTCTGATGGGGATCGCGCTGCTCGTCTCCTTGGGCAAAGGCGTTTATGCCGAAGAGCCTGCACGGGCGCATGTATGGTCCCGATGGGCGACCGCACCCCAGGCGGGTGAAACGAGCCGCCTGCTCGCGACAGCCGCCACCAGCCGTGAAGAACAGCTGCTGCACAGCCTGCGCGACCATGCGGCAACGCTCAAGCTGCAGCAGCGAATGGCCGGCCTGGCCCGTCCTGAAATTCTCGCGCCGTTGTTTGTCCGCAACCTGCACGCGCTGAGTGCGGGTGGCGCTAACCCGGCGCAAGTGCGGGAAATTTTATCCGATCGGCAGCGTGTTCGCCTTGCCTCCGTCGGCGGCGCCATCGCCGGCAGGGTGACGGTCGCCGGAGAGCCGATCGCCGATGATGTTTTCGTGCTCGCCTTTGACAGCCACGGGTACTATGCCGGTGGGAGTGAGGCCTCTTTTGCCGACGGGTCTTATTACATCGGCGGCCTGCCTGCGGGCAGCTATTATGTGATGACGTTGAGCGATGAATATGTGGACGAGCTCTATGAAAACGTTGATGCGCCGCTCAGCAGCAAAGAAGGATGGCGCCATGCAAAAACAGTCCCGGTCCAGGAAGGTCAAAGCGTTGAGGACGTCCATTTCGATCTGCAAAAGGGCGCTGTGCTCACCGGCCGGTTGCTCTCCGATGACGGAGTGACTCCGGTTGATGCGTTGTTCGCACAACTGCAGCTGGTGGATCCGCTCACCGGCGACTCCCGCCTGACTGTAGAAATTTATCCGGTCGATGGATTCTTTGAAGCGCATGTTCCGTTGTTGGGATCTTTCAAGATCATGGCGGAAGTGGAGGAGTACGGACGGATCTGGTATCCCAACCAAACCGATTTCGCTTCTGCCGCAGTGATTAACATCAACGCATACAGCGACCAGATCAGCGGCATCGATATCACCCTGCATCAGGCGGATCAGACCGTTGCGACCGGCGCGATTTCCGGACTCATCCGCGGCGAGGGGCAGTTTATAGTCGCCGGCCTGGCTTTTGCCTTCAACGCTGCAGACACCTCCTTTGCCGGATTGGCCCTGGGTTTGTTGGGCAATTATGAATTTCCCAGTCTGCCGGAGGGCGATTATTATATTTTTGCCGATGACTATCTCGCTAACCTGATCGGCGGCATGGACAATCTGGTCGGCGAGTTCTACCAGGACGCCTATTCTCTGCAGACGGCGCAAAAGGTCACCGTGCACGCAGGAGAAGAGACAGCCAATGTCAATTTCATTCTGAACGCCGGCGCCACGATCTCCGGACGGGTTGAGGATGAATCCGGTCAACCGGTGGACTCGCTCCTGGTGATCGCCATGGATCCAACTCTATTCAGCGACGAAATGGATGAACCGTTTCCATCCACGCTCAGGGTGGCTGCCAGTCCGACGGATGAGAATGGAAATTATACCATGACCGGCCTACCCACTGGCAGCTATTTGCTGCGCACCCTCAGCCAGTACAGCGTAACCATTATGCTGGAGGCGCCGTTCTTGAATTTAGTCAAGGGCAAACACAGCGGCAAGCTGGTGGATTCCTATTATCCGAATGCCGACAATCTGCTGAACTATAAACAGGCTTCTCCGATCGAGGTCTCAGAACCGGTTGTAATTAGCGGCGTCAATTTTCATCTGCAGAGGGCGAAATATTTTTCCGGCCGTGTGACCGATGCCG
>CAZKQR010000038.1:0-18275 GCA_964554965.1 uncultured Cytophagia bacterium
AAAAAAGAACTCTTTTTTTTCTCTACGAATATGATTACTTTAATCGCAGCCGGGCCGAAGCAAGGCCGGCCTGTGCAGACGACCGAACAATTTGGATGGTATCATGCACCTGTTTCGTTCGCTGTTTTTTTTCCTGTGGGTGATCATGCTTTTCTCCTGCGCCAAGCAGGGATTTCCTCCCGGCGGACCGGTGGACAAAACGGCGCCGCGTATTATAAAAACCTTTCCCCAACCAGACACCACCCGGGTTGCGCTGAACAGCGCGGTGGAGATCCTGTTCAGCGAGCCGGTGGAACGCCGCTCATGCGAAGAGTCCATTTTCATCACGCCCCTGCCCGCGGACGGCGTCCTCTACCAGTGGAAGGGAAACAGGCTGATCATTCAGTTTCCCAAAGGGCTGGCTGCTCAGCGCACCTATGTCATCACCATCGGGAAGGACTGCAAAGATCGGCGCAACAACCCCATGGCCGGTTCGTTCTCCCTCGCTTTTTCCACCGGCGATCATCTGGATCAGGGTTCGATCCAGGGACAAATCTACAGCGATCCCCCATTAAAAGAAGTGCAGGTGTGGGCGTTTGACCTTCAGGAGAACCCGCATCCGGATCCCAGCCGCACGGCGCCGCTCTATATCACCCAGCCCGACGAGCAGGGCCGGTTTCATCTGCGCTATCTCAGCCTCAGCCGGTTTCGTGTTTTCGCCGTGCAGGACCGCGATCACAACGGCCGTTATGGCGCGCAATCTGAAGCCATAGGCGTCGCCAGCCGGGATGTATTGCTGACGGCTGATCGTCCGAGCCAAACGGATCTCTTTCTGCAGATGGCGGTGATGGACACCACCGCCCCCCGTCTGGTCGCTGTGTTTGCACCCAACCTGCGCCAGGTGGACCTGCAGTTTTCCGAAAAAATGGCTCAGGTCGGCCCGTTAACCATCACCGCCGGCGAGGACACTCTGCCGGTTCTCTCCTCTTTCCTCGATGGCCAGAATCCGATCCTTCTCCATGCTCAAACGGCTGAGCAGACGGCTGAGCAAAACTATACCCTTTCTCTCGCTCACGGCTGCGACCAATCCGGCCTTCGCATCGACTCGCTGCAACAGATCACCTTTAAAGGCAGCGGCCGCCCTGACACCACCCGGCCGCGCTATGTGAGCATGATGCCTCACGACAGTTCGCGCACCGTAGCTTGGGACGCCGTATTCCACATCCGCTTTTCCAAAACCATGGACGAAAAATCCCTGCGCGACCATTTTTCCATGCACGACACCAGCCGCAGCAACGTCGCGGGCGAACTCTCCTTCCCCGATCCGGCGTATCTGCAGTTCCGGCCTTTTCAGCCGCTGGCGGAAAACAGGCTCTATCACATCACCCTGCCGGTGGATTCGGTCAAGGACGCCTCAGCAAACCAGTTGGCCGACACTCTGTTTGTCAAAAAAATAAAAACCGTTGCCGCCGACACCTTGTCGGAGATCAGCGGAACGATTGCTGATCCAGACCGTTCAGCAAAAGGGAACATCCTGGTGCAGGCGCGCAGCCTCGAGGGCAATCGCTATCTCCAGCACATACCGGGCCCGGGGCCGTACCGGTTCGAAAACATTCTGCCCGGCTCTTATCTGCTCTATGTCTTTCGCGATCAGGATGGCAATGAACAATTCACTCACGGCGCCCCTTTTCCCTTTCAACCGGCCGAACGGTTCATCCATTTTCCGGACACTCTGACCGTGCGAGCACGATGGCCCAATCAGGGCAACGATGTGCAGCTGCCCGCCCCCTGAATCAGCAGCGGTCGAAGGCGATAAAAAATTATCCGGATAACCATAGACAATCCGACTGGACAGAAAACCATGAAAAAAACCATTCTCTGCAGCCTGACGCTGTTCGCATTCGCCTGGGCCGGACAGCGCGCCATGACCGTTCAAGACCTGTGGGATATGAAACGCATCGGCGATACCGCTCTGTCGCCGGACGGCCGGCTGATGGCGCTGGTTGTGACCAGCTATGACATGGAAAAGAACAGCGGTAACGCCGATCTCTGGCTGCTCTCCACAAACGACAACGCCCTGCGGCAGCTGACTTTTTTCGAAAAATTCGACGGCACGCCGCGCTGGAAGCCGGACGGATCCGGCCTGGCCTTCCTCTCCGACCGCAGCGGCACGCGGCAGATCTTTTTTCTTTCTCTGGCCGGCGGTGAGGCCAAACAGATGACGCATCTGCCCATCGCCGTGGAAGACTTTATCTGGACGCCGGACGGCCAACGCTTTGTCTTCGTGGCCTCGGTTTTTCCGGATGGCAAAGATCTGGGTGAAACCGCCCGGCGGCTGGATGAACAAGAACAATCCAAAGTGAAAGCCCATATCAGCGACCGGCTGATGTACCGCGTTTTCGATCACTGGACGGAAGGGGTGCGCAGCCATGTGTTCGTCTGTAACCTGGAGGGCCAGGCGGTCCAAGACCTGACACCCGGAGACTATGACACTCCGCCGGCGGACCTTGGCGGCGCACGCGACTATGCGGTATCGCCGGATGCCAAGGAACTGGCCTTTGTCCGCAATCAGGATCCGGTCGTGGCTCTATCGACCAACAACGACATCCTGCTCACCGCCCTTGACGCCGTTTCGCCGCAGCCGTGCACTGCTGCCAACAAAGCCAATGACAATCAACCGCTCTATTCGCCGGACGGCCGATTCCTCGCCTACCGGGCTATGCAACGGCCGGGCTTTGAGGCTGATCGCTATCAGCTGATGCTCTTTGATCGCACCACCCGGCAGAAAGTTTCCCTCACCAGCCGGTTGGACCGCAGCGTCAATGCCGTGGTCTGGGCGCTCGACTCCCGTACGCTGTTTTTCACCGCTGACAACCAGGGACGCAGCAGCATCTATTCGGCGGCAACAGCCACCGGACGGATTGAAGAGATCCTCACAGACCATCTCAACAGCGGCCTGATGCCGGGACCGGACAACCGGCTGCTCTATTTCAAACAACAAAGCGCTGTTGCGCCGGATGAGATCTATTCCCTGGATCTCTCCACCCGGCAGATCAAACAGCTCACCCACATCAACCAGCCGCTGCTGGATCAATTGGCGTTGACCCCGGCGGAAGATTTCTGGTTCTCCAGTTTTGACGGCAAAAAGGTCCACGGTCTGCTGATCAAACCGCCGTTTTTCACCGCTGAAAAAAAATATCCGCTGATCTATGTTATTCACGGCGGACCTCAGGGCATGTCAGAGGACGGCTTTCACTTCCGCTGGAATCCTGCGTTGTTCGCCGCGCCCGGGTATGTGGTGGCCATGGTCAACTTTCGCGGCTCCACCGGATACGGCCAGGCCTGGACCGACGCGGTCAGCAAGGATTGGGGCGGCGGCCCCTATCGCGATCTGATGGCCGGCGTCGAATATCTGATCAAAACCTATCCCTTTATCGACCAGGAGCGCATGGCCGCGGCCGGCGGCAGTTACGGCGGATTCATGATCAACTGGATCGCCACCCACAGCGGCCGGTTCAAAGCGCTGGTGAGCCACGCCGGCGTCTTTGATCAGCGCAGCATGTATGGCGCCACTGAAGAACTCTGGTTCCCCGAATGGGAGATGGCCGGTACGCCCTATGACCGTCCGGAGCTGTACGCCAAATGGTCGCCCTCGTTCTATGTGGAGAATTTGAAAAAATTCAACACCCCGACCCTGGTCATCCACGGCGAGGGCGATTATCGCGTGCCCTACACCCAGGGGCTGCAAATGTTCACCGCGCTGCAACGCATGGGCGTCCCTTCCCGGCTGCTGGTGTATCCGGACGAAACGCACTTTGTCACCAAACCGCAGAACGCCCGGCTATGGTGGAATGAAGTGCACGGCTGGATCGCCCGCTGGCTGCGTTAGCCGTTCTGCTGCAAGCAGGCATCGGCGTCTGTTTCAATAAAAGCTGCCTTGAAAGGGAAAACAAACACATGACGCGAACCTTGTCGAAATGGGTGGTTCTCATTACGCTCGCAGGCCTGCTCGGGAGCGGATGCAAAAATCCATTCAAGTCCGAAGAGCCCACCAAGCAACGCATCAGAATTCTGATGAACAACGAATACCTGGTGGATACCGGCCGCTATGTGGCGTATTGGGATGGAAAAAATGCCGACGGAAACTATATCGCTGCGGGGAAATATATCGTTCTGCTGGAGGCAAAAGATTTCAACGATCAGGCGTATGTAACGGCTGAGGAGGGGGGCAAGCCGGGCGCCAACAACCAGCAACAGGTGGAACTGGGTTTTTATTCGCGCTATACGCTGGAATCGCCCTACCCCAATCCGTTTAAAATTTTATCCGGAGTGAATATCCCTTTTCTCGTGCCCCAGACGGGACGGGTCAAGATCTCCATCTACAAGGACTGAGCGGCCGCCCGCCCTTCATCCTCTTTATTCCGACAAACCGATTCCACCACATCCGGCTCAGCGAGCCGCCTGGACAAAATCGATGACTCCGCCGCTAATGGCGCCGGCCATGCGCCGCAGAAACGGCGGCTGCATCAACAACTGTTCGTCCTCAGGATGGGACAGGAACGCACCCTCCACCAGGATCACCAGCATATCGCGAACGCGCGTGACCGTGTACGCCTGTTGAATGCAGCCATAGGGCGACAACGGCATCCTCCGCAACCGGTTGTACACTTTTTCGGCCAGAGCCCGGTTTTGCGGAATATAATAGTACGTGCTGGTTCCTCGAACCCGGCCCGCATCCACCTCCGGTCCTACTGAATTATTGTGCAGCCAGAGATAGAGATGCGCGCGTTCCTGCCGGGCTCTGCGGATACGCTGAGCAATGGTCATCAGGGTGTCCGCGGTGCGGGTGAACAGCACCGTGCCGCCGGCCCGGCGGATCTCCTCAGCCAGATAGCGCGCAACCTGAAGATTGATCTCTTTTTCTTCCAACCCGATGCTGCTGCGGGCGCCACTTTCACTGCCCCCATGTCCGGGATCAAGCATGATGGTCAGCCCGGCCAACGGCATGCCGGGATCCCGACTCTTTGCCGGGGCGCGGCGGATATACAGGGAAAGCCGCTTGTCCTGAAAAACGACAAAGTGTCCCCATTGCTGCTTTTGATCCAGCTCGATCCTCCATCTCACCACCTGTTCCTCCGGCTGGGTCCAGGAGATCTGTTTGATGATCGTCTCCACATTGGGATGCGTGATCCAGGCAGAGGAGACAAAAGCGCCGTACAAGGTCAACTCCAGAGCCGCGGGATCCACGCTCTGTTCAAGAGTAAACGGCACAGGGTGGTCCACCCGCATGTCCAGGCGCAGCCAGTCCTGTTCAAATGTAAATGAGGGTGCAGAGACAGGAGTGGCCGGCAGAGTCATGACCGTGGGCTCCGCCTGCAGATCGGTCGCTTCGATATAGCCGGTCAAGGCTTTGCCCAGGCGGATACGCCAGCGGTTGAGCACCTTGCCGACGATTTGAACAGGGATCGAATCCGGCAGCACGGTCAGAACAACGCCATCCCGGGCTGCATTCCAGACATTCGCCTCCGGCCTGGTATATCCCAGCAGCGGATCCTCCGGCGGCAGCACAGTCACCCGGCCCGGCGCCGCCTGCTGGATGCGCTGACCATCACGGCCGGTCAAAGAAAACACGATCTGCAACGGCTTTTGCAGCGGCCAATCGCCCACTGTGAGTACCGACCGGTAGCAACCGGCCGGCAGGCCAAAGGCAGGCGCCAGAGGCCGGCTGCGTCCTGTGCCCTCGATATACACCTCCGCCTCTGCCGCGGGACTTGCTTTGCACACCACTACCAAAGGATCGCCGGGTGAAAGCAAAAGGTCTGAAGCGGGCTCGAGCAAAGCTGGGTCAAAAAGCGTGGGAATTTCCGCAAGGGGGGTCAGAGGGAGAGGGCGGAATACCCGGACTGTATCCACCAGGGTGCGTTGCCGCCAGGTACAACTCACCGGAATGGCGTTCCATCCCGGCTGCAGATCCACACGGCCGATGAACGCGCCATGCGCATACACGCGGAGCGGAGAACCGTCGATCCGGACAAGGGCCTCCGGCGGGGCGTAGCCGGCGATGCGCAATTTGGCGATGGCAAACGTATCTTCGGCTGCGGGATAGGTGACGCTGAAAATCGGATCGCGCCCCTGCGACCGAAGGGCGGTTGCGAAAAAAAACAAAAATAGAAAGAAAACAGCCCTTTCGGATCGACGCATGATGGTTCCGAATGAAGGTGAAACCCGGTTAAAGATTTTTTACAATGCTGTGCAGCTCTTTAGGAATTACCGCCACTTTGTAATGCCTGGCCGGACCGGCGGTTTTACCGATCACCAGCAGACCTTTATAGCGCAACCGGCCGATCACCGATTTCGGCGGATGCTGGCTCCAATAATAGTCGTCGCCGGATTCACCGCCGAAGGCTTTTTCCAGTTTGTTGTACAAGAGTGTGCCGCCGTTGTCCATTACCATTTTCACAACCTGCCGTTCCTCGGCGGACAAGGCCGCACTGATCTCTAAAAAACCCTGC
This sequence comes from uncultured Cytophagia bacterium, assembly GCA_964554965.1. GTDB lineage: Bacteria > Zhuqueibacterota > Zhuqueibacteria > Residuimicrobiales > Residuimicrobiaceae > Anaerohabitans. The sequence continues at coordinate 6,492 of CAZKQR010000038.1, forward strand.
GGCGATAAAAGAAACTCGCACAAATCCTGAATGCGTTCCTTGCGAGTGGCTTTCTCCGGCCTTTGCCACCCGGCGGCCATGCCCTCGATCCATTCGCTCGGCAGCCTGTTGAACGCCGCTGGCAGCTTGACGCCCGCAGAGAGCACCTGATTGTCGGCCTCTTTGTAAAACGAGCTGCTCACAGAAGAAAAGGACTCATGGATGAGATTGTTGATATAGATATTGTAAGCGCCGCGTTCGCCGGTGATCTCCCGTTCAGCCGAGGAGCTGGAGAAATCGGTGTGCACCTCGCGTTCCAGATCATGAACATATTTCGCATCAGAGATGGTTTTCTCACCTGAGCGGCAGAGGCGGAGAAACGCCCGCGCCAGACGCCGCTGCCGTTCGCGGCGGACCATGTTTTCCGGAAACCCGTTCAAAAAGATGGAACGTACACCCTTGGGTTTGTCCGCATTCACCTGTTTGTTGATCTCCCACAGTGCGGCGAGCAGAGCAAAAGGATTCTCCTCCTCCTTGTAGATGCGGGAGATGTCGAGCATCTTGCGGGTAAAGGCGTTTTGGATCTCCGGGTGATCGAGAATCAAATCCACCAGCTCCTGCTCCGCCGGGCTCAGAGCGATGCGGTTGTTCTGCAGAAACCAGGCGCGCTGGACAAACAGACGAAAGGTTTTATTGTCCACTTCTTCAGGTAGAAACATCGGCTGCTCCGTTCATTGCTTCCGTGCGATAAAGGTCATGAGACCGCTGTAAAAGTCATAGGGCTTTCCCTCAAAACCGTTTTGACAGGAGATCGTCTTAAATCCGGCTGCGCGCAGCAGCGCTTCCATCTCATAGCGAAAGATATAACGGTAGGTCATTTGCGCCCGGCGAATCCGGTTGTTTTGATGATACCTGTTTTCAATATCCAGCCTCTGTTCGGCCGGAGTGTGCCGGACCGACGAAGCGATGGCAATACCGGGCGCGAGATCCTCATGAGGGATCTCCACCTGCCAGGTCGTGCGGGAAAGGACCTGATACAGGGGCACAAAGAGATCCAGCGCCAGCACGCCGCGCGGCCGCAGTGCGCGGTAGAGGCCGTTCAGCGTTTGCATCTGTTCCTGCTGCGACAGATTGTGCAAAAAAGCGCGAAAGGGGATGATGGCCGTGCGAAAGGCGTTGTGGTACCTCAGCCGGCGCATGTCCGTTCGCCGCAGGGTCACCCTTTTACGCGTCTCAGAATCCATGCCGCGCACTTTGTCGCGTGCGATATCCAGCATGGGCGCCGAATTGTCCACACCGTACACCTCATGCCCCTGAGCGGCCAGCGCCAGAGCGATGCGTCCGGTGCCCACTCCGATCTCCAGCACCGGGCTGCCATAGCGGCCGGCGACGTCCAAATAAAAATCGATATCATCCTCTTTGCCGCCGTACTCCATGTCGTAAAAAGGGGCAAAACGATCATACATGGCGGGCATGGTGGTCCTCTTCGTTGGTGGCTGGTGTAAATTAAAAAAATAATTAGTGAAATACAACAGGGGTTTTGCGCCCGCTGCAGCGGCCTGATCTTATCAATCAGCCGAACGATCGCCATGCGGAGCGCGGAGCGTAACCGAGATGCAGCGGGATTCATGCCCGCCCGGTGTACCGCCGGTCCATGATTCCCCTTACGGGACTCCTGGGAGACTTGCACCCATGTGGATGAAACCTGCCGAGTGTACCAAAAAAAAGGCCGCTGTCTTCAGCGGCCTCGTCGTTCAAAAAATCCCTCGCTAGATCTCCATGATATCTTTTTCTTTCAGCACAAGAATCTCGTCCAGCTTTTTGACGCACTCATCGGTGAGCTTTTGCATCTCATCCTGGCTGCGATGCAGATCGTCCTCGCTGATCTTGTGATCCTTCTCCAGCTTTTTCAATTTTTCATTGGCGTCGCGACGGATGTTGCGCACCGCCACGCGGCCGTCCTCGGTGATCTTTTTGGCCACCTTGACCAGCGATTGCCGGCGCTCTTCAGTCAGGGTCGGGATCGGGACTCGAATGACGATGCCGTCATTGGTGGGATTCAATCCCAGGTCGGATTTGAGAATCGCCTTTTCAATCTCGCCCAAAAGGCTGCGATCCCATGGCTGCACCACCAGCAGACGCGGCTCCGGGGCGCTGACGTTGCCCACCTGGCGCAGAGGAGTGTTGGCGCCGTAATAGTTCACCGTGATGCCGTCCAAAATGGCCGGCGAAGCCTTGCCGGTGCGCAATTTGGCCAGCTCGGCGCGCACGGTTTCCACCGCCTGATCCATGCGGTGTTTGACATCTTTTTTTACGTCATCAATCATAATTTATTCACCCTTGACTAAAGTTCCAATGGGCTCGCCCGTAATCACTTTCTTCAGGTTGCCCGGCTCGTTCAGGTTGTACACGATGATCGGCAACTTGTTTTCCATGCACAGGGTAAACGCCGTAGTGTCCATGACCTTGAGGTGCCGATGAATGCACTCCTCCGGGGTCAGGCGGTTAAAGCGGACCGCATCCGGGTACAGCACCGGATCCTTGTCGTAGACGCCGTCCACCCGGGTGGCTTTGAGGATCACATCCGCCTGAATCTCGATGGCGCGCAGCGCGGCGGCCGTGTCGGTGGTAAAGTAGGGATTGCCGGTCCCGGCGCCGAACACAACGATGAAGCCCTTTTCCAGATGGTGCACGGCGCGACGGCGGATGAACGGTTCGGCGAGCTCCTCCATCTTGATGGCGGTCATGACGCGGGTCTTCACCTGGTAGCGCTCCAGGTAGTCCTGCAGCGCCAACGAGTTGATCACCGTGGCCAGCATGCCCATATTATCCGCGGTGACGCGATCCATGCCGCGGGCGCTGGCCGACAGACCGCGGAAAATATTTCCGCCGCCGATGACCAGGCCGATCTGCACGCCCAGGAGCGCCACCTCCGCCACCTCACCGCAGATGCGATCCACGGTTTGGGGATCGATCCCCAGCCGCTGGCTGCCGCCCATCAGGGCTTCCCCGCTCAGCTTCAGCAGGATACGCCGATAAACCGGATGTTCGCCGTTCATATGAGAGCCTGATTTCCCTGTAATCCGACGACGGAGGTACCTATAAAAAGAGCGAAGCCTTGGCTTCGCTCGAAGGAGGATCTACTCGCCAAGTTGAAAGCGGACGAATCTTCGAATAGCCATGTTCTCGCCCAGCTTGGCGACCAATTCCGTCAACAGATCGCGAATGATCTTGTTGGGATCTTTGATAAAACTCTGGTCCAGCAGACAAATCTCCTGGTAATATTTCTCCAATTTGCCCTGAACGAATTTGTCCCAGATCTTTTCCGGTTTGCCCTGTTCGCGGGCCTGTTCTTTATAGATCTCGGTCTCTTTGTCGATCAGTTCCTGAGGCACATCGCTGCGATCGACATGCTTGGGATTGGACGCCGCGATCTGCATGGCGATGTCCTTGGCGAACGCTTGAAACTCGGGCGTGCGCGCCACAAAATCGGTTTCGCAATTGATCTCGACCAAAACGCCCAGGCGGTTGCCGGGGTGAATGTACGAATAAATGACGCCCTCTTTTATTTGACGGCCCGCTTTTTTCTCCACCGCCTGCAGGCCCTTTTTGCGCAGGTATTCCACCGCTTTTTCCATATCGCCATCGGTTTCGGCCAATGCCTTTTTACAGTCCATCATGCCGGCGCCGGTGGTCTCTCGCAGTTGCTTGACTATATCTGCCGTGATATTCATGTATTCTTCTCCTGGCCGAGACTATTCTTTGGCTTTCTTTTTATCGCGCGCGTAACGCACCACGTCATCTTCGTCCGCGTCTTTTTTGAAATATTTGGATTTATCGTCTAGATCGGAATCCGACGCCATCTGCACATCCACGCGTGCGGCTTTGCCTTCGATCACCGCTTCAGAGACGGCGTGGGTGATCAGGCTGATGGCCTTGAACGCATCGTCGTTGCTGGGGATCGGAAAGTCGATCAGGTCCGGATCGGCGTTGGTGTCCGCAATACAGACCGTGGGGATGTTCAACCGGGTGGCCTCCTGAACGGCGATGGCCTCTTTCTTGGCGTCCACGACGAACAGCATAGAGGGCAGGTAGTTCATGTCGCGAATGCCGCCCAACACCTTGTCCAGCTTTTCTTTATCACGCTCGATGGTGAGAATCTCTTTTTTGGTGACCTTGTCGTAGGTGCCGTCGGTCGCCTTTTTCTCCAGATTCTTCATGCGCTTGATGCTTTTTTTAATGGTGATGAAATTCGTCAGCGAGCCGCCGAGCCAGCGCTCGGAAATATGCGGCATGCCGCAGCGTTCCGCTTCCAGCTTGATGATGTCCTTGGCCTGCTTCTTCGTGCCGACGAACAGCACCGTGCCGCCTTCACTGACCACTTTGCGAACCGCTTCGCGGGCCTCGGTCAGGCATTCCATGGTTTTTTTCAAATCGATAATATGGATCCCGTTGCGCTCCATGAAAATGTAACGCTTCATCTTGGGATTCCAGCGCCGGGTCAAGTGGCCGAAGTGGCTGCCGGCAAGCAACAAATCTTGGATCGTGATGTCTGCCATGATTCGATCTCCTTGGGGTTAAACCGCCACCCTCTCTAACAAGCTATGTCCCTTGCGGGCACCCCATGTTCGAGAGAGGATGTGAGTGATGGAAAAAACGCTTATCGTTTCGAGAATTGGAAACGCTTGCGCGCGCCGGGGCGACCGTATTTTTTGCGTTCGACCATGCGGGGATCGCGGGTCAAAAAGCCGCCGCGCCGCAGGGAGGAGCGAAATTCGTCGTTGGCCTTGAGCAGAGCCCGGGCGATGCCCAGCAGCAGTGCGCCGGCCTGACCGGCCAGTCCGCCGCCGGTGACATTGGCGACGATGTCGTATTTGCCCATGGTATCGGTCATCACCAGCGGCTGTTCGATCACCATGCGCAGGGTGTCGCGCTTGAAATAATCCAACAGGCCCTGATCGTTCACCATGATTTTACCGGTGCCGGGCGCCATACGCACACGGGCGATGGAACACTTGCGCCGTCCGGTTGCGTCGAAATGGGTACCTTTCATCGTTTCTCCTTGGGTTCGATGACTAGAGATTCATTGCTTCGGGTTTCTGCGCCGAATGCGGATGCTCGGCCTCAGTGTACACTTTGAGGTTCTTGAGCAGCTTGCGCCCCAAACGGTTATGCGGCAACATGCCGCGCACCGCTTCGCGCAGAACAAATTCTGGTTTCTTCTCCGCCACTTTGGCGATGGGGGTCTTGCGCAAGCCGCCCGGGTAACCGCTGTAGGAGGTGTAGGTTTTCTGCTGCAGCTTGTTTCCGGTCAACAGGTACTTGTCCGCGTTGACCACCACGATAAAATCGCCGCACTCGACATGCGGAGAAAAGAACGGTTTGTTCTTTCCACGCAACACACCGGCGATTTTACTGGCCAAACGCCCCAACACCAGACCCTTGGCGTCGATGACATACCATTTTTGTTCTATATCTTGTGGTTTTGGCGATAAGGTCTTCAAGGTCTAGTTCTCCTATATTTATACAATAGCCGGGTAATATAAACATTTTCAAGAAATTTTGCAATGCTTTTTTAGCGGTTTAATGATGTTTTTTGCAGGGGGAGGGAAGAACAGGACCCCGAGTCTAACGACGCCCAGCCACGGCCGGGGCCCTGCTAAAGTCCCCGGCTGTGGCAAAAGCTCTCGCCGCTCAGGAAAAGCGGGTCGGTGGGGCTGTGGGAGTTCGTTTCTTACCGGCTGCGACGAGGATCACCACCACGATGGCCAACAGCAGGGCGGCGGCGATAAAATAGACCAGACGGCTGGTGGCCTTGGGCGCCACCGGCGTCCGCACCGAACCCGCATCCAGCGCCGTTTTGTACTGCGCGATCAACATCGATTGATCGGCCGCGATGCCGTTCTTGGCAAAAATGCGGTTATAGCCGGCGATTTTTTCGTAATTCTGCGCCAGCTCCCGGTATTCGGCTGAATCGACGCTGGCCAGCGTGCGCAGCCGTGCGATCTCTGATTGAATCGTCTGGATGAACGCATTTTCAACCTGATTGCCGTTTAACGTCACCGGCCGGTTGAACGACTCCGCCGACGATTCACCGACCAGCATTCCGGCGATGGAGTTGATATAGTTCAACCGTTCCTGCGACAGCCGCGCCACCTCTTTGCTCATCTGCTCCATCTGCGCTTTGTTGGCCGCGTTGGTTTTCATCAGCTTCGCCAACTTTTCCGTCGCCCACCGGTAACGCAGATCCACAGCGTTCAAAGAATCCACCAGTACGGTGGTCATCCGCTCAAATTTTTCCGACAACCGGTCCATGATGCCGACCGAGGCCAACTGCTCGGTCTGTGCATAGACCGGCAAACTGCGCACCGCAGAACGGTACTCCGGCGCCAGAACATAACTGCGGATGATCTCGTCCCGCCGTCTCACCAGATCCAGGCTCGCCTCTTTCGCCTGAGCCGTATACCGCCTCACCGCTTCCGCGCCGGGCGCCAGATCCTGAAAAAAGAGTTCATTCTGTACGCCCTGATTCAACGCCTGCAGTGCGGCGGCGAGCTCGCCCATGCTGCGGGCGTTCTTTTCCACCTGCGGCAGCAGCCGGTTGGTGAACACCTGGTTGGGGTCCACCTGCGGATCTTTTTCGATCTCCGCTTTGGCTTCCCGGATCAGCGTAAGCGCCATATCGTATTGTCCGGAGGCCAACACCTCCCGGGCCTGATCGTACAGCTGCTGCACATCCTGGCCGAACAGCGCCGTGCCGCTGAGCAGCAGCAGAAAAAGCTTATTGATATGTCTCATGCACACCGCCTTTCCGGTCGATGAAAAGCTGACGATTGTTGAAACGAAACCGCACCATGGCGTTTTCTCTGGATCCGTAGCGGCTCAGCCCGATCTGGGTGTAGACATCCGTTTCATCCTCCGGCGTCACATCCAGGGATTTCGCCTTGGCGGTGGCGCCGTCCTTATGCGGCTGCAGAATCCACACGTTTTTAAATTGATCCGCGCAGAGATAGAATTTACCGAAATTCTCGATCAGCTTGACCGACGCGGCCGCGGTCCCCTCGGTTTCAAACACCTGGTTCAACCAGAGCACACCGTTGAACTTTTCATCGGTCCCGATGAACACCGAGCTGTCAGGTTCCACGGCGAGCGTCATGGCCACCGAATACTGCTCAAAGGGTACCCGCCGGGCGCCGGAACAGAACACTAAAATCGGTAAAAGAAAAACCATCCATCTTTTTTTCATAAAGACTCCTGACCCGGCAAAGCCGGAATTGAGGGTTTCGAGAGAAAATGGATTAACAGCGTCTCGTGTGGTTTCGGCACGTTGCGGTTGCCGGGGAGCGCCGGCCGCCGGTCTTTTACCGGTAACGCAGGATGACATCGTCCCGCTCGCGGGCGACCTCTTGCAGCAATCGGGATATCCTGATATAATCCGGCCCCAGAGCGGCTCGCGAAGCGCGATAGGCCTTCCAGGTGATCGAGAAGGGACCCGGGATATCCGTAGTGAGCACATCCCACAATGCGTCCAGATTGCGGCCGAAATGAGCGGGGAAATCCAATTGCCGGGCGAGACTGTCATAGACGTCGTTAAGAGAGGTAAAGGCGCGGCCTTCGAGAACGCATTTCTTCATCGGCATGATGGGACCTCCGTAAAGGTCTGGTAGTGGTCCACGGTGACGTAGCGCAACCCGTCGTTGGAATAGAGCAACCGCTTGGCATTGCGACGGCCGCCCTGGTAATCCAGATCAGCCTCGCGCCAGACGCGCTTTCCCGCGGGCAGTTTTTTTTCCCGGTTGTGAAACCGGTCGCCGCCGATGGACTTGCCCTGCAGCTTTTTATATTTCCACAGGGGCTGCCCCGGCCGCCAGCCCAGCTTGCGCGCCCGGGCTTTGGTCACAAAGAGGTCGGGCAGCCGGGCGTTGTCGCTGACGTTTAAAGAGGTCAGAACAGCGACCAACTCTTCCTCATCGATCGGCTCCGCCAGCTGCAGGTTCAGCGCGTGAACCGCCTCACGGCAGGGGGGCCTTTGAGCATTGGCAGCGCCGTCCTGAACCAGCATCAGGAAGAAGAGCAACGGCACAACGGAGGTGATCAGCTTTTTCATACTCTAGTGTGCGGATTTTTTAACAACCAAGTCATGCGGTGCGTCACAAAATGAACGATTCCCCTCAATTCGTTCGGATCGGCTGTGAACGCCGTCGTACCGCCTCAGGCGATCCAAAGTTTGCCTTTATTGCAGACACCCCAGACGACGCCCGGCAGGGTCCAGCCGAAATAGGGCATGTTGCGGGAGCGGGAGCGGTTCAATCCCAAGTTCATAGTCCAGGTTTTTTCTGGATTAAAGACGGTAAAATTCGCCGGCTCCCCCTCACGGATTTGCGGCACATCCAGGCGCAATATCGTGCGCGGCGTAATGATCATTTTCGCCAACGCCTCAGCCAGACTCAGCACCCCCGGTTGCACCACTCTAGCCAACACGATGCCGAGCATGGTCTGCAAGCCGAGAATGCCGTTGGGCGCTGCGCTGAACTCGACCTCTTTTTCCTCAACCGAGTGGGGTGCATGGTCAGAGGCAAAAACATCGATGGTGCCGTCTTTCAATGCCGCCAGCAGCGCCTCCTGATCACTGAGCGTGCGCAAGGGTGGGCCCATTTTTAGATTCGTGTCATACTGCACCAGCATTTCTTCGTTGAGCGCCAGATGATGCGGGGTCACCTCGCAGGTCACCTGAACCCCCGCCTCTTTGGCGCGGCGGATCCGTTCCACCCCTTTGCGGGTGGAGAGGTGCGCGATATGGATGCGGCCGCCGGTATACTCGGCGAGGCTGATGTCGCGCGCGATCATGATCTCTTCGCTGATATCGGGGATTCCGGCCAGGCCCAGACGCGTGGACATGCGGCCTTCGTTCATGTGGCCGCCGCTGGAGAGAGATTCTTCCTCGCAGTGATCGATGAGCAGCGCCCCGTACATGCCGGCGTATTCGAGCGCGTGGCGCATCACCGCTGCGTTCTGCACCGGACTGCCGTCGTCGGAAAAAGCCACGGCGCCGGCCCGATGCAAATCAGCCATCTCGGTGATCTCTTTGCCTTCGCGCTTTTTGGTGATCGCGGCGATGGGATACACATCGACCAGCTGATCCTCGCTGTGCTTCTTGATGAACCGCACCACCTCTTGCCGGTCGCAGGGGGGATCGGTGTTGGGCATGCAGCAGACCGCGGTAAAGCCGCCGGCCATGGCAGCGGTGCATCCGCTGTCGATGGTCTCCTCATCCTCCCGGCCCGGTTCACGCAGATGAACATGCATGTCGATCAGTCCGGGCACGACCAGATGGCCGCTGATGTCGCGCACCTCGCCGCTGAAGGAGGCGCTCTCCTGCCGGCCGATTCGGTCGATCCGGCCGTCGCGGATCACCAGGTCGACCGGGTGACGTTGATTCGTCTGCAGGTCGAGGATGGCCCCGCCGGTCAACAGAACAGGCGTCGTGATAAAAGTTTCCACAGGATTCCATTCCTTTGCTTTATCGATTGTCTACAGCTGTTTCCAGGGGCTGCAGCCGCCGGCGGTCTTTTAACTCACAGCCTCTTCCGCGCCGCTGAGCAGATAGAGGATCGCCATGCGCACAGCCACGCCATTGGTAACCTGATCCAGGATCAGTGAAAATTCTGAATCCGCCAGATCGCTCTCCAGCTCGACCCCACGGTTGATGGGACCCGGATGCATGACCGTGAGATTGCGTCCCGCCTTTTCCAACCTTCGCCGGGTGATGCCGTATTCGTTGTGATATTCGCGAAGGGATGGAAACAATCCCGCGTCCTGCCGTTCCAGCTGAATGCGCAGAACGTTGAGCGCATCCGCCCAGCCAAGCGCTTCATCCACCGAATGACTGACGCCGACGCCAAAGGTCTCGATGTCTCGCGGCATCAATGTCTGCGGGCCGCAGACCATGACCTCCGCGCCCATGGTTTTCAAGCCACGCATGTTCGATCCCGCCACCCGGCTGTGGCTGATGTCGCCGACGATGGCCACCTTGAGTCCATCCAATGTGCCGTATTTTTCCCGCAGCGTCATCATGTCCAGCAGCGCCTGCGTGGGATGTTCATGCATGCCGTCGCCGGCGTTGATCACCGACGCATCGATGCACTTGGTCAGGAACAGGGGAACGCCGGCGGAGCGATGGCGCACGATCACCATGTCGATTTTCATCGCTTCGATATTGCGCACGGTGTCTCGAAGCGTCTCGCCTTTTTTCACCGAGCTGCCGGAGGCGCTGAAATTGACGGTGTCCGCGGAAAGGCGTTTCTCCGCCAGCTCAAAGGAAATGCGCGTGCGGGTGGAATCCTCATAGAAGAGATTGACCACGGTTTTGCCGCGCAGGGTCGGCACCTTGGGAATGGGCCGCTGCAGGATCTCTTTGAATGTGGCCGCCGTATCCAGTATCTCGGTGATCTCCTCCCGGGTGACGCCCTCCAGCCCCAGCAGATGCTTGCTCTTCAGTGCCATTATTCGTCCTCCTTGGGAACCTCGACTAAAAGCACGCAATCCTCTCCGTCGATCTCCTGCAGCCGCACTCGAACTTCCTCTCCGATGGAGGTGGGTATTTTTTTGCCGACATAATCAGCCGTCAGCGGCAGTTCGCGATGACCGCGATCCACCAGCACCGCCAGTTGAATGCTGGCAGGCCGGCCGAAATCCATCAGCGCCTCCAGCGCCGCGCGTGTGGTTCGCCCGGTGAACAGCACATCATCCACCAGAATCACATCGATGTCGTCGATCTCAAACGGAATATCGGTGATCTGCACCACCGGTTGTTTGAGCCGTTTGCGGAAATCATCGCGATAGAGGGTGATATCCAGCACGCCGTAGGGAACCTTGCGACCCTCCAGCTCCTCGATCTTGGCCACGATGCGCTCTGCCAGCGTGGCGCCGCGCGTGCGCACGCCGACCACCGCGATCTTGTCCACCCCCCGGTTCCGTTCGATGATCTCCAGCGCCAAACGGGCCACGGTGCGCTGCAGCCCCTCGCTGTCGATGATCTTGGCTTTGATTTTGACGTTTTTCATGGGTCACCCATTCGCTGGGATAAAAAGGACTTTGATTAGTTGAAAAACTTTAGTAGACTTTTATCACTGTTCCACGCGCCCTTAACGGGCGCATACACATCAACCGACGCAGTCAGGATACGAATGCCGCTCTACGGAGATCGCTTTCGCGAGGGGGAAGTGGTTCTGATCCACTTGAACGACAAACCAGGGCTTTACGCCCGCATCGAACAGATGCTGCCAGACCGTAAAAAAGGCTGGTGGCAGGTGACCTTTCTTTTTCTCACCCTTCCGCCTCATCCGGCGACCTGGATACTGGACGAAGATCAGGTCCGCGGCGCGGCTTTTACTATCCAGGGGAACCCGATCCGCATCGAACGGGTGGCGCGTTGGCGCGAAGCGGATCAGCGTCAGACCGGCACCAGTCCCACGGAGCGAAAGAGCCGCCCCGAATCCAGCGGTAACATCGTCTCTCTTTTTGAAGAGGACGATTAGGTCCGGTCAGAGGCTCTCCCTCTCCCGCACCACTTGCCAGCTGTCGGCCTGAACCATCACCTCTGCAGCCCGTGGCCTCAGGTTATACTGGCTGGACAACACATATCCATAGGCTCCGGCGGTCATAACAGCCATCTGTTCCCCGCGCTTCATAGCCGGCAAAAGCCGGTCTTTGGCGAGAAAATCGCCTGATTCACAGATAGGTCCCACCACATCCGCCGTCTCCACGGCCGCCGCCTTTTGCTGCAGCGGCAAAATCTCATGATAC
>CAZKQR010000039.1:0-18217 GCA_964554965.1 uncultured Cytophagia bacterium
GCTCTCCCGTTTTTCTATTTTAACAAAACCGGCGCTGGAATGCAAGCACGACTTTTTAAAATCGCTTGACTTTTTATGCAAAATGATCTAAAATTGATTAATCAATAGGCTGTCCAACCGTATTTATATTAATTTGGTTAGGTATAATGCGCTACAAAATGAATCACAAAATCTCCAAATCCGATATGATTCGTGATGAGGAATATGTATTTTCTGCAAGGAATAGTCATCTCTTGCTTGGAAAACGGAACCGTCCGAAACTTATTGATTTATTCTGCGGTGCGGGTGGCTTGACCCTTGGCTTTTCTAAAGCCTTTGGACATTGTTTCGAACCCGTTTGGGCTAATGATTTTAACAAATATGCTGTAGATACCTATTGTCACAATTTCGGCAATCATTGTGTCGCAGGAGATATTAATGATTTATTGAGCAGATCAAAGGCAATGATGCCGAAAGCTGATGTTGTAATAGGCGGTCCGCCTTGCCAAGGATTTAGTTTGCTTAACAAAAAACGGGACGGAGATCCACGAAAACAATTATGGCGTCCCTTTATGGAGATAGTTAAAATCAGTGATGCCGAAATATTTGTCATGGAGAATGTGCCACAGTTATTAAATACTCTGGAGCACGGCGAAATCTTGGAATTGGCACGAGCGATGGGTTTTCAAACCACAAGCGCCGTTTTGTGTGCGGCAGATTATGGCGTGCCGCAAACACGCTTTCGCGCTTTTATCGTAGGTTGTCGGTTTGTCGATCCAAATCGAGTTTTCCCGCCCAAAAAAACCAATTATAATCCTAAAAATGCAAAATTACCCGCGTTATCCGAAGAAATGAACGGATATATTGCAGATCCCAAACCATGGAATACGGTTCGTTCGTCCATTTCTGATTTAAAACCTCCCAAGGGTACGGAAGTACGAGATGTGGATCCTCCTTATGATTTGCATTTCGGGCGAACCCCCACTGAAATTTCCTTAAAACGATACTTGACCATCCCGAAAGAAGGAATGAATAGATTTGATCTTCAGCGATTGGCTGCCGATATAACGCCGGCTTGTTGGATTAGAAAAACATCCGGAGGAACGGATCTGTTCGGGCGATTGTGGTGGGATCGGCCGGCTTTCACGATCAGAACCGAATTTTTTAAGCCTGAAAAAGGGCGTTATCTTCATCCCGAACAACACCGTCCGATCACACATCGCGAAGCTGCTCGTTTCCAATCATTCCCGGATGAATTTAAATTCTTGGGAACGAAAATTGAAATAGCCAAACAGATAGGAAATGCGGTTCCACCTCTCTTGGCGTCTCGTGTCGCCGATTCCATTTATTCGTTATGGCTGTCCAAGGCATAGGCCCTACTCATGGATGTATTTTCAAAGTCAAAACGTAGCGAAATAATGTCCATCATTAGGACAAAAAATACGCAGCCGGAAATTGCGGTAAGGTCTTTTATTCATAAATTGGGCTATCGATACTCACTTCATAAAAAAGAGTTACCGGGTAAGCCTGACATTGTATTGACCAAATATCGGAAGATCATTTTTGTGAACGGTTGTTTTTGGCATGGACATAAAGGATGCTCACGGGGTTCTTTGCCGAGTACCAATAAAAGTTTTTGGAAAAAGAAGATCACATCCAATATTTCACGTGATTCCCGCAATATAAAAAAGCTTAGAAGGGTTGGTTGGAGGGTTTTAACGATTTGGGAATGTGAAATTAATTCACCCGATAAATTAAAAAAACGTGTTTGCAAGTTCTTAGAGAATTAATCGGAGGAGTTAATGCCGAGACGACCAGTTGAGCTGACGCCGGATGAAGTTATTATTGAATTAGTTGATATTTTGGAAAATTTTAAGGAGAAATTAAGGCAAAAAGACTTGAGGCAAAAGGTACTTTCAATTGTTCCGGCCTTCCATAAAATACGTGATTTGGGAAGTTCATTAATTCCTCGTCAGTCCGCCAATGCGGCGAGGGATCGAATTCTATTTTATTTTAAAAAATATCCGCTTCAGATGATCCATGGAGATGAGTTAATGGTAGTTTCGGGTATCCAAGATTGGCCTCGAAGGATCCGAGAATTGCGATGTGAACTTGGATGGTCAATCGCTTCGGGCATTACCCTTCAAGAAATGTTCACGGATGACACTTTTCAATTCAAAAACATTCAAATAACCAAGCTAAAGCCGGAAGAATATATCTTGCTCAGCATCAAACAAGATCGAGATGCGGCTTTCAGATGGAAAATGGCAAATGAAATCAGGAAAGAAAAAGGAGGGATCCGGGATAAGCTTCTGGTGTTTATGAGAAAAAACATTGGAAAGCCGATAACGGGTGAGGAGCTACGTTACGTTGCGAATGATAAGACCGAATGGGCCCGGCGTATCAGGGAGCTTCGCACTGAATTGGGATGGCCCGTTGCGACCAGAAATACGGGACGTCCGGATTTGCCTGTAGGTACCTATGTGCTGGAGCAAGATCGCCAAAGTCCTCCACACGACAGACAAATCCCGGATTCCGTCAGACGTGCGGTGATGAGACGTGATAAATATAAGTGTTGTCATTGTGGTTGGACGCAGAGAGATTGGAATTCTTCCGACCCAAGGCATATTGAGATTCATCATACGATTCATCATAAAGCAGGTGGATCAAATGTAGTAGATAATTTAGTTGCTTTGTGCAATATTTGTCATGATGAGGTTCATAGGAAGAGTTCAAGAACCAAAAGATGACCTTTTTAATTACGGTTTATGAACTTTTTTCAATGATTGGATTCGAAAGTTATATTTTAAAATTGATTTACTGATTACATCAATTTATAGATCGATTATTTTAATGACCATCACCCGGGACTATATTGAATCTCTGCGCGATCTCACCTATCACCGGACCGCCAAGGCCCGGGTTTCCACCATCGCTCAGGCGCGCCGTTTTGTCAATACCGTTGGCTTTTGCTTTGCCTTCACCGCCAAAAACTCGGAGCTGCCCTGTCTCTGGCACGCCGCCTGTGGAGAGCGCCACCCGCTGTATCCGGAACACACCCATTCGGACCCCGCGATCGGACTGGTGTGGCAGGCCAAGGACGACCTGGCCCGTGACCGTTCCATCTATTACGGCAAGGCCATCAAAAGCCGGCCCAGCATGATCTCGCTGGAATTTTTTCCCAGTTTTTATCGGCTGATGGACCGTCCCGCTTCGTCCGATCAGTTTTTGGCCGATTATCGGGCTGGAGCGCTGTCGCCCGCCACCCGGCGCATCATGGAGGCGCTCTGCCAACAGTCGCCCATGGTCACTTTTGAACTCAAGATGAATTCCAGCATGAGCCATCCGCGCAAGCGGGCTGAATTCGACCGTGCGATGGCGGAGTTGCAGATGAAAATGTACGTGGTCAAGATCGACGAGTTCTATGACCCATTCTCCTTTTTGTGGGATCTGGTCAGCTCGCGTTTCCAGCCCGAAATCGAGATCGCCCGGTCGCTCTCCCTGGAGGCGGCACGGGAGAATATCCTGCGGCAGTACTTTCGTCTGCGCTGGGTCAGCGATGCGGCCGCCTGTCGGCGTCTGTTCAACTGGCCGGTGGAGGTTGTGCAAACACTCCTGGAGCAACTGCAGCAACAGGGCTTTCTGCGCCGGGTGAAGGTTGAAAATGAAAGAAAAGAGGTTTATGGATTGGCGGATCTGCCTGAGCCTTCGCTGCATCGGCGTCCAGTCGTTTCGAGTAAAAAGCGGAGCAGACCATGACGCATGATCTTGAAGCCATTCTGGTCACCCGGCTGCGGTTCATGGGCGACATTGTTCTGACTACGCCGCTTTTGTCCGTTCTACGTCGAGCCTATCCGCATGCCCACATCGGCTATCTGGCCGAGGCGCCCTACGCGCAACTGCTGCAGCCGCATCCCTGGGTGGACTCGGTGTATGAATTGGATCGCCGCAAGGGCGGCCTGCCGCTGCAGCTGTTGCGTTCTTTGCGGCGGAGAAAATGGGACCTGGCCATCGATCTGTTCGGCAACCCACGTTCGGCGCTGCTCACATTTCTGAGCGGCGCGACGATGCGCATCGGCGGGGATTTTCGCGGCAGGCGCCACTATTATACGCACCGCATTGCTCCGCTAAAGGGCGTGTTGACCGCCATTCAGTTTCATCTCTCCTATCTGCAGCCGCTCCATCTGCAGTTGGCGGAAGAAAAGCCGATGATTCAGATCACCGAGGCGGAATCGCTATGGGCCGCCGACTTTTTGGCTGCCGCGGGATATGATTCAAACCGGCCCATCGTCGGTCTGCATCCCGGCGCCACCTGGCCGGCGAAAAGATGGTTCCCGGACCGGTTCGCCGAACTGGCCCACAGACTGCACCATGAAGCGAACGTGCAGGTTCTTTTCACCTGCGGCCCGGGCGAGGAAGCGCTGGTTGAGCAGATTGTGCAGCTGAGCGGTCTGGCGCTGCCGCCGGTGACTGTTCTGTCGCTGCGGCAACTGGCTGCGGTGATTAAGCGGTTGCATGCTTTCGTGAGCAATGATTGCGGCCCTCTGCATCTGGCGCCGGCCGTGGGCACAGCCACGGTCGGCATCTTTGGACCGGGCGAGCCGGAGATTTGGTTCCCCTACGATGCGGCGGATGGGCACCGGCTGGTCTATCAGCAGGTCGACTGCAGCCGTTGTCACCGCGATTTTTGTGAAACCATGATCTGTATGAAAGCGATCAGCGTGGACATGGTGTATGACCAGACTTTGTCCGCTCTGACTGCGGGGTGAGAGATGGCCGGTGCAAAGATCATAGTGGACGGCTATAATTTTCTTTTGGCCGGAAAAGGAACTCTTCCAACGGAAGAGTTGTGGCAGAGCCGCAAGCTGGTCGTCAACCGTTTGAGCTGCTATGCGGCGATGAAAAAGGTTAAAATCGTCCTGGTCTTTGACGGCCGCAAAGGACCATACGAACCTGCGCCGAATTTGCCCCGGGGGATCTCGTTACTTTTTTCTTGTTATCCGGAGAGCGCCGACACGCTGATCAAAAAGCTGGTGGAAAAGGAAAAACAGCCGGCGCGCCATGTGACGGTGGTGACCTCTGATCGCGCCATCGCGGCGTATGTCAAATCCTGCGGCTGCATCCATTGCAGCACTGAGGAGTTTAGAGGCAAAATGGCCGGCGAATCCGCGCACGCGGATGAGGAACAAAAACGGTCGTCGCTGTCGCGTGCCGAGTTGGAGGAGTGGCTCGATCTCTTTGGCGAGAAAAAACCTTGAGCGTCCCTTCGAGCGGATGACGTTAGCGGCGGGATAGATAATCCTGCAGCCATTTTCGTTCTTCCGGCAGCAACAACTTCCAGCGCAGAGGATCCGCGTTTTCCATATCCTGCTTGCGAATGCCCAGCAGCAGCAGCGTTTGGGTCAGCGGATCATTGCCGCCGCCCGTTTTGCTCTCCACCCGGCTCCACTCCGCCTGTGAAAAATCCGCGCCCCAAAACCGTAGAAAGGGAACCATGGCCAGCCGCACCTTGGCCGGCTCCTGATCCAGGCTGTGCACCAGCTGCTGAATCCACTGGGACATGGAACGGGTGCCGCTCTGCAGCTTGGCGGAGAGTTCACGCTGACGCTGCCAGAGCCGCTGCAGCTCATCCTCCGCTTGGCGGTCGCCGCGCGACTCGAGCTGTTCGATCTTTTTGGCCGTGGCCGTGTAATCGCGATGCGTTTTCTCCAGCTGGTGTTCCGCGGCCTGGTGATGAATGCGGTTGATCAGCTCTTTGGTATGCTCGAATTGCACGCCTTGCCAGATCTCTGCGGACAGCAACGGCTCCTCCTCTTTCACCGCTTCTCCGCGCACATAATGTTCCCAATAGGCCGGTTCCAACGCCGCCAGCGCGTAGACCACGCGCCGGCCGATCAAATACTCCTTAACGCTGTTCTCATTCGGTGCGGTGGCTAGAGTGAGATGATCGCCGCGCAGTCTGCGAATCTCGCCGTCCACGTAGGTCTGGACAATGGTCTCCGCTGTGGCAGCGATCTGTTTTTCGATGGTTGGCCAGGCGGTGGAGAACCACAGCCGGCAATACCATTCCCACAAGGGCGGGATGGTCTTATCGCCTTCTGTTTTTTCGCACACCCACCGGCTTTTCGGATAATCGGCGAGCACCTGCTGATACCAGCGGTTGGGAGTGTTCTGCGCGGCCTGGGATAAAAGGCCGGCAAGCTGATCAAAGGCAGCCGCTTTTTCATCCGCGCCATGATCCCATTTGTGTTTGGAAAAGAAGAGCGGCCGGATCTGGAAAAGATTGGCGCTGTCCAGCGCGCTCTCCTGATCCAGCGCGGTCATGACCACGGCGGTAAAAGGCCGTTGCGGCGCCTGCTCGTACAAACGGTTCACCACATCATAGCCCTGCAGATCGCTGCGCGGGCCGTCCGGAAACGGCTCGCGGATTTCAATGTCGGTCAGTAGAACACTGATCTGCAGCGCATCGAGCATTTTCTCCAACGCCGGCTGAGAGCGGCTGAAAGGATGAATATGCAGTCCGCGCCGCTCAAGCTCAGCGGCGATGGCGTCAAGCAGCTTGGAATCATCCTCCAGGACCACGATCTCCAAGCGAATGTCTGTTTCAAAGGCTGTTGTCATTTTTTCCATGGCTTCTATTTTTGCTCTCAGGACGCCAGCGGCGATAGATCTCTTGCAGCACCTGCCGGGCGTCGCTGATGTTTTCCGTGGTTGGGGTTCGACAGGTTTTATCGACTTGAGCGAGCAAATTTTTCAGCTGCGCGATTCGCTCCGCATCGGCCGGCAGATGCTCCAGCCAGCGTTGCAGCAGGCGAGCGTCCTGCCTCAATGCCTGTTGATCCGAGGGCGACAGCGGAGTCTCCCGAGCGGCCAGTTGACGAAACCCGTTGCCATGGGTGAGCAGCCGCAACAGGCGCCCCTGCGGATCGCAATAGCTGCGGACCAGATCGTGCAGCCGGAAGCGGTCGGCCGGCTTGGCGTTCATCGCCACCTGCCGCAAAACCTCCGGCCGCGCGGGCAAGCGCACCAGCGGATGATGCGATTGAAAATCGAGGATCGGAAAACGGCGGCGCAGCCATTCGCCCTCCATGAAAGAGGCCATGACGACCGGACAGCCGAGGCCGGTCTCGGCGCGCAACCGGCACAACATCTCAAATCCATAGAAAGCGCTCGGCGCTTTACCGGACCAGGTCAATTCCGCCGCCAGGATGACCGCCTGAACCGGTCCGTCCGTCGAACGAGTCAAGAAATTTTCTTGATCGCAGCAGACGATGAGTCCGGGCTCCCCGGCCAACGTGTCTGCAAAGGGCTCCGGATTCCAGCCGCAGAGAATCAGCGGATTCATTCCATCACTCCTTTGAGCAAAATCTCACGCAGGGCGGTCAGCCGATTTTGATAGGCATCAGAGCCATCGTCTGCCGTCGCGGCCAGTTCTTTGAACAGCGTGTGAATGAGCTGCTCATCCTCCAGGTTGGTCATGAGGGATTCGAGGGGAGTCATTTCAGCCAGCGCCTGTACCGCCCCTTTTGCGGTCAGGCAGCGATGAAGCAGCTGCAACCGCTGGTCAAGCAGGCCGTCGCGGTTGAAAGGGAGACGCAGGTTTTGTAAAACAGTCCTGTAGCCCGGCTGATCTTTTTGCTGCAGACAGACCGCCAGCTCCATCAGCGCATCATAGACCCAGCCACAGGAGGCATGTTCAAGCAGAATCGGCTGCTGCAAGCCGGGTAACGCCGACAGTTTTTTACGCTGGCCTTCCACCCGCAGACGATCTTCTTCGCTCTCTGTTCCGCGATGCAGGATTACCTGAACGGGCCGCTCGGTCGCCAGACGCTGCAGCCATTGCATCGCCTGCAAGGTGATCGGACCATCGTAAAGCAAAAACAGATCTGCGACGGTCTGCTGAGAAAAGCGATCCATCGTGGCGGTGGAGGTAAACGCCACGGCGGCGAGATCCTGGTCTTCGTCAAAGCCCTTGGTCAATCCCATGGGCTGCAGATAGCTGCGGGTGCGGTCGTTGACCGTGGTGGAGATGACGAGCAAAGGATTTTCCGCAGCGCTATTTTGATCGTTCGAGGGCACGGCTGAAGAGTTTTCCTTATTCCATTAACGTTTTGCCGAAACCGGCATAGAGAATCTTGTTCAAATGATATTTGCTGGGCTGTTCCAGCATGTATTTCGCCACCAGGGAGTAGGGCAGAAAGGGACGGCCTTTGGGCAGATAGGAGGGGGTGCCGCGTCCGGAGATCAAAACGCAGGCAACCCGGTTCTCGAGGTGCCCGGTCAGATGGTCGAGCCACACTTGGATCGCCCTGGGGTCGGTGCCGGTCAGTTTTTCCACTACTCCCAGATGAATGACGACAAAGTTGAGGTTCTCATGGTCCAGCAGCGTTTTCAGCCAGCGCAGCAGATCGGTTTCATCCTGGTCTGTCAAGGTCTGCCGGTTCAGATCGATCTCGGTGGTTGGCACGAACAGCCGCATTTGGCGGTAGGTCCTCCACATCGGCTGGCGGCCGGCGGTGTCGGACGGCTGCAACGCTCGCTGCTGCACCCGCTCATCAACCACGGCAATGGCGGTCCAGGCTGCTTCGAGAAATTCACCCACCATCCAATCACGCATCTCCGCGGAAACGCTGTTCAAACCGTTGAGCAACAATCCGGTAGGACTGGTGCTTCCGTACGGCTGATAGTATTTCAACTGCGCCAGTGTTTGCTGGTTCTCCGGTTTTTGCGCCCACTCGCCGTGCAGGTCAAAGAGAATTTCCCCCTCGCTCGGGTGCGCCGGCTCGTAGCGAGCCACCGAGGGCGCCTGGCTGCTTTCGCCCCAGGCGATGCACAGAGTTGGAATTTTTTTCCACAGCAGACGGTTGCGCAGCTGCCATATACGGGCCATGATCGCTTCGGCCGAGTCCTGTTCCAGGCTGGCGCGCCAGGAGAGGCGGTCTTCTGAACCTGAAATTTCGATGACTCTGGAAAAACCATTCTGCAGCGGCTTGGGCAGCGTGTGGTCCAGCAGCAGGACAAACTCGAACTGCAAAATCGGCGGGACCAGGATTCCCTTTGACGCTGTTGCAGTGAAAATACCGGCTGCGGCCAGCGCCTGTTGTCTTGGCGCTGAAATTTGCCAGTCCAAGGGATGCACGATGAGGAGAAATTGCGGCCGCAACAGATAGAGTTCGTAGCATAGAGAGTGATCGACCTCGATGGCGTGAAGGAGCGGCGGTTCGCCGGGATGCGGCTCTTCGCCGGAAATTTGATCCAGCCGTTCGGGCGGTTCCTGGCGCAGATACGCGGCAGCGATCTTCATCTCCAGCAGTCCCCAATGCCCCTGATGCAGCGAGCCGTCCTCGCGGATGATGGGCTGTTGCAGTGCATCGTTGATGCGAAGGATCAGGTTTGGCTCCTGCACACAGCCGGAGAGATGGTCGCGGATGTTAAGCCGGTAATAGGCTTTGCTGTACTCTGAGGTACGTTCGAGCTCCAGATCCAGCCGCAGCTCGTCCTGGATCCGGCTGTGTTTGGCGCAGTTGCGGATGATGTTCTCCAGGATGACGTAGAGCGCCTGAGCGCCGAGGATGTCGTTAGGCAGGGCGACGATCGGATCGGAATCCAGTTCGTTGAGCGTCAGCCGCCGGCCTTCATAGTGGCCGATCAGGCGGATTTGGTCGCCGGTGAGCGAGGTGCCGCTGATGTGATCCAGCAGCAGCGTCTGTTGCGATTTGAATTCGTGAATCACATCGCGGTAAAACCGCTTGGCCAGCATCACGCTGCCGGTGCGGGTGGAGACATCCGCGAGAAAATCCATGCGCGTAGCCAGATAGGCGTGAAAGCGCGACAGGCTGGGACCGGCCGGCGTCTGGGTTCGCTGCGCCAGATGCGCCAGCACATGGGAGCCGATGTTGTGGGACATGTTGCGCGACATGATGGCGGCCACTGCGGATCTGCGGCCGGCGTTGCGGGTGGTCTCGATGCCGGCCAGCAGTTTGCGTTTTTCCAGCAGCGCATCCAGCAGCTGGGTCCACTGGCGGACGCGGTTCTGTACATAGGAAGCGTCGGTGCGCGGATCCACGTTCTCCAGAAGGGGAAAGCGCATGGCCAATACTTTGTTGCGGTAGAGCGCAGCCGGCGTGGCCGTATACGCATCCTGGTCGGGCTGACGCGCCAGGATGTTTTCGATGGAAAGGTACAGGGTCTGATCGCGCAGCCACCACAGTTCCGGAGGCGAAGGAGCATCGGCCTCGTCCTGCAGAGTGACCTCCTGCCAGTGGTGCAGCACCGTCGACCGTTTTTGCAGGTAGACCAGCGGATCCAGAGTGCTGCGCAAATAGCCGTCGAGAATAAAACTGGCGGTGCCGGCGTGAAAGGCCTGGTTGAGTTGATGTTGAAGGTGATCCGCCTGGCTGCGGAAATAAGCCAGCGCCTGATTGCGGCTGCTGCGATCGGTGAAATAGGCGCCGAGAATTCCACGTAGAACGCCCTGGCGATGGTGCAGTCCGTCATAGATCGGCATATAGAGATGATAGTGAAACGCCGGCTGGGCGACCGGATCCCGGCTCATAGCCTGGACAATAGCGATCCAGTCCTGATAAAACGGTTCGCCGTTTTGATAATTAGGGAGAAACGAATCCGGAACCTGACTGTACACTTTTTTGCCGATGCGGATTCTGGCCAGCCCGGCCCGGTCGCGGCGGCGAAGGAGCTCGGCCCGGTAAAACGGTCGGTGGTCCTGCGAATGGCGTTCAAAAATGCGGCCGGGATTGAATTGAATGGGCACGCGATAGGTGTAGGAAAGATGAAACACGGCGGTGATGAAGTCCAGCGGCCCGGTGGACTCGAAATGGCGCACGCGGTCGCGGTGGAACAGGTTGCGCGGATCACGGTCTGTGCCGCTGTACACGTCGTCCACCAGCGCGGCCAGCTGCCGGCGATGGCTGAGGATGCTGGCAAATTTCTCCGCAGAATAGCTGAGAATGAAATGAAACGCCGGTTCTTTGTTCGAATGTTCCAGCAGGGTAAAATCGAACGGCGCCGCTTTGCTCTGCAGACCTGGATTTTTAGCCCGGAATTCCTGGTACAGGCCGTCGAGCGTATCCGCCAGAGTGATGTAGGGTTTGCGCTGCAGGGCGTAAGGTTTCAGCCAGCGGCTCGCATCGTTGTTTTCTTGCAGGGAGGTCATGCCCGTCATCCAAACGTCGGTGATAAAAGATCAGCGCCGGTTCATGGGGAATGAAGGCTGTTTCAGCCTGCCGGTAAATCCGGCGAATAAAAATCGCACTGCCCAGCAGATGGCCATCAGCGCCAGAACCGGAAAAAGCGGCATCCACCAGGCGACCGAGTAATAAGAGATGCCGTCGTTGATGAGTTTTCCCAATGTTGCTGTCGGCGGAGGAGCGCCCAGCCCGAGGAAACTGAGCCCGGCATCCAGCGCGATGATCTCGGGCAGAACCGCCAACGAGCTGATCAACACAGGCCGGAAGAGCTGCGGCAGCATCACCTGCCGGATCACCCGCGTGGGCGGGAAACCAAACGACCAAGCTGCCGTGACTGCACGGCTGCCCTTCAGCTGCAGCACCGCCGCGCGGGTCTGCCGTGCCGGCGCCGCCCAGGCGAGCAACACCAGAATGAGATAAGCGGGCGCCAGGCCGGGCCCGAATAGAGCCAACAGTGTGATCAGAAAAACGGTGAATGGGATGATATAAGTGATGGAGATCTGCAGGTCGATCAGCTTTCCGATCCAGTGGTCCGCCAAATAGCCTGTCAGGCCGCCCGCCACCAGGCCCAGACCAAGGCAGGCGGCCCAGGCCAGCAGGGAGATGCTTAAAGACAATCTGCATCCGGCGGTCACGCGCGCCGCCAGGTCGCGGCCCAGATCATCCGTGCCCATCCAGTGGCTCGCTGAGGGCGGTTGCAACCGTTGATCGAGCTGTACGTTATTGTGCGCCGGCACGCACCATAACAGTGCGATCGCTGCCAGCAGCACGACGCTGCGTATGAGCAAAGTGCGCATCATCTTTCCGCTCGGCTGCCGGGATACAAATATCCATACAGCCGTTCAAGAATCCAGTTGAGGAGAATAAAGCTGAAAAAACAGACGATCAGGATCGCCTGAATCATCGGGTAATCCTGGCGCAAAACCGACTGAGCCACCAGATGGCCCAGTCCGGGGATGGAAAAGATGATCTCGATAAAGACCGAACCGGCCAACAGCGAAGCGCTGATGTTGGACAGCTGCGCCAGCCAGGCCGACAGCGCTTGAGGCAGCACGCGGGCAAAGTACAGCCGGGACTCGGCCAGCCCGATGCTGCGGCCTGCCAGAATAGATAACTGCCTGCGAATGCGCCGGTCTTCGCTGATCAAAATCTGGCTGAGCGTTGCCACCGGATAGAGCGAAAGCGCCAGCGCCGCCATGAACACGTAACGGATCTGAATGGAAGGGATGACGACGAGAAGCCGGCATTTCAGAATCAACAGGCCCAATCCCAGAGCCCACACCAGATTGGGCAGGCTGGTCACTACTCCCGCAGCCAGCCAGATCCCGCGCCGCAGGCGGCGGTGAAAATGGGCGAGTGTTGCCAGCGCCAGACTGGCGAGCAGGCTGAACAGCAGAGCGAGGCTCACATAACGCAGCGTCGCCCACAGGGCGCTGAACAGATCCATGCTCACCGGCCTTCGCGTGACCAAGGAGACGCCGAAATCCAGACGCGCCAGTCCGCCTAGATAGCGGATGAATTGTCGCCCCAGCGGCTGATCCAGTCCCAGTTCCTGTTCCAGCGCCCTGACCGCCTCCTCGCTGGCGTTCAATCCCAGCATGGAGCGTGCCGGATTGGCCGGCAGTGCGGAGAACAGGATGAAAACCAGTATTAAAAGTCCCAGCAGCAGCAACAGATGATAGAGCACGCTGCCGAGCCGGGAATGTGTGGCGTTGAACGCGGCCATCACTCTTCCTGCCACAGGGCGTCCGCCAGGTCCCAATAGTGGTTGGCGTTGACGTTGAATTGAGTCAGCCTGTGATCCGTCACATAGATGTTGTAGAGGTGAAACAACCACACCGCCGGCGCTTCCGACAGGGCGACGCTCTCAGCCCGGCGGCAGATCGCGTTGATCTGTTCACGCTCTGATTGCTTGCGCCATTCGTTCAGCTGTTGATCGACCCAGGGATTGCGATAGCCGAAGAGATTGGGATTGGGCCAACGCTCCGAGTGGTAGGAATCGATGATGAACTCGGGGGCGCTAAAGATCCACTCGGAAAAGAGGATGAACAGGTCGGGTTTGTCGCCGCTGAAAATGCGCGAGAGCAATGAATTGAAATCCAGTTTCTGCAGCGTTGTTCGGATGCCCACACGGGCCAGATCGCTCTGAATGATCTGCCCCAACTGTTCGCTGTTGGGCGCATCGCTGACCAGCACGGTGAGGGGCGCCCCCCGGTATGAACTGGCGGCCAGCTCCTGTCGGGAGGAATCCGGATTAAACAGCAGGCCCGCCGGCGGCTGATACCCCTGCATGCCGGGTGGCACAGGGCTCGCGGCAATCTGCGCTTGATTATAAAGGAGCGAACGGACGATTTCAGCCTTGTTCACCGCAAAGGCAATGGCGCGGCGGAGATGGATGTCCTGCAGATCCCGGCAGTTCAGACCGAGATAGTGGACGTTATAGGTCTTCCCGCGCAACAACCGATAACGGCTCGCCAGCTCAGGCTTGATGGCATCGCCCTGCATAAAGTGCGGAATAAAAGCGATGGGCACCTGCAAAACGTCATACACGCGGCTTTCGAACTGATTGATGCGCAGCTGCGGATTTTTTTCCACCCGGAACAGAATCTGCTGCAGATTGCCCTTGGTCTGCCGCCAGTAGTGCGGATTACGTTCCAGCAGCACCTCTGTCTCTGTTCTGCGCAGCAGTTTGAACGGACCGCTGCCCACGCAGATCGTGCGGCCGAATCGGTGCGGATCATGTTCCACCGCCTCCGGAGGCATAATGCCGAGATAGGGACTCGCCAGCCGGTACACGAACGTGGGCTCCGCTTGCAGCAGACGGAACTGAAAGGTCAGTGAATCCAGAACCACAAATCCTTTAACGGCATCGGTCTGATGCTTCACGTACTCGGCAAAGCCTTCCACCACACCGCTGAAGACAAAAGAACCAAAGCCGGCGGCGAAACGGTGATAGCTGTACAGCACATCATAGGCGTTGACCGGACGGGTGTGGGAAGGGGCGGCAAAGAGCGGAGATTCGTGGTAAAAAACGTTGGGCCGCAGCTTGAAGGTCCAGCGGCGAAAACCGTCGTCGGCCTGCCAGGATTCGGCGATCAGAGGGACCGGCGCGCCCTGCGCATCGAGCCCCAGCAGCCCCTCGTACATCTGCCACAAAATACGGCTGGTGAAGGGATCGGAGAGAATCGCAGGGTCCAGCGTTTGGATGTCGTTTTCAACGGCAATGGTCAGGGTGTGAGGACTGGAAGGAACCGGTCGGCCGGAACAGGCAAGGAAGGCAGCCAAGGTGAAAAGTAAACCCATCCCACTGCAGCGCATCCATACCTTTGCCATTGATTGCGTCCTTGATGAGAAGGGTTGTCACACCAGCGCTTGCTGCCTGCGTCCCTGATTAAGGCTCTTTTTCTCTTTGCTGTAGTAGGCTTGCAGGTCTGGAGAGGCGTCGAGCAGTTCCTGAAAGCGGGCGCCGGCCAATCCGGCTTGATAGAGCTTGCCGGCGTCATAGTCGCACTCGCGAACCCATGCGGTCGCCAACCGGCTGTACTCGTTCACCCGCAGCATATCCTCTGCAGCGACCCAGCCGCCTGAACTGGACACCCGCACGCTGCGCCACAGACCCACCGGAATGCGGGCTATGTTGAAGGTGAGCGTCAGCCCGTTATCAAGAAGAAAATCTTCTGAGGCCAGCGGCCGTCCGGCCTTGAGATAGCCTGTCACTTCAAGGCTGTGGATCAGATGCTTCTGGTTCTCATCCAGCTCGATGATGATCTCGCAGTCGGAAAGGCCTTTGACTCTCTCCAGCGCCGGCAGTGTCTTTTCCGCAAAGGCCTGAAACGCCTCCTTGGAGATGGCGAGGTCCAGATCCGTGTGCACCATGGGCACATAGAACCCCACTGAAAAGCGGCGGAAGCCGTACTCCTTGCGATAGTACGAGATGATCTCAGCCAGCCGGAAGATCGTCGCCCCGTTGAGTGTGGGCGTGAGCCAGACGTTTTGCATGTGATCGTGCAGCCAGCGCAACTGCGGCGCCACGCGTTCAAAAGCGCCGGCGCCGCGCACCGCATTATGCTGCGCCGGCAGGCCGTCGATGCTCACATCCAGGTAATCCGGCGGCGTGGTCGCAAGCCGGTCCTGGTAAGCGGCCAACAGCGTCCCGTTGGTGATCACGCCGATGTCGGTACGGCGTTTGGGCTTTAGCTGCCGCAGAAGACGGATGCTTTCGAAAAAAAGTTCTGCGCTCTGCGGTTCGGCAAAGATCTCTCTGCCGGCAAAAGTCACCACCACGGGCTCCAACCGGCGATAGGCTGAATCGAGGAATCGCAGCCATTCTTCTGTAGTCAAGGCATTCGCGCCCGGCTCTGATTGGAAATAACAATGGCGGCAGCCAAGGTTGCAGACGTCATTCACCACCAGGCTGAGCACATGCAGAGATTTGATCGGCTTGACGCCGAATTTACCGTTTACAGAACCTGCCAAAATATTTGGCATTTTGTTCTCACCTCACAGTTCGAGCTAGTGTTTGTGCGGCGGATATCAACTGGCGCGAATAGTCGGTCCGCGGCCGGTTGAACAGCTCCTCGGTGGCCTGCAGTTCCAGCAGAGTGCCGGCTTTCACTACACCGATGGCATGCGCCACCAGGGC
Organism: uncultured Cytophagia bacterium; assembly: GCA_964554965.1. Taxonomy (GTDB): domain Bacteria; phylum Zhuqueibacterota; class Zhuqueibacteria; order Residuimicrobiales; family Residuimicrobiaceae; genus Anaerohabitans. Next base: position 15,829 of record CAZKQR010000039.1, read on the forward strand.
GGCAACCGTCAGGTCGTGCGTGATAAAGAGCATGGCAAACCGAAAATGATCCTGCAGATCCAACAACAGGCTCAGTATTTTGCTCTGAGTGATCGCATCCACCGAGCTGGTGGGTTCGTCCGCAATCACCAGCTTGGGATGAATGCACAACGCCATCACCAGCAGCACCCGCTGGCACATGCCGCCGGACAGCTGATGCGGATATTGAGTCCACACTTCCTGCTCTTCCAGACCGACCTGTTGCAACAGTTCTTTCGCTCTCAGCGCGCCGGCCTTGCGATCGTCGCCGGTGCGAAAACAGATCACATCCAGCACTTGTTGGCCGATGGTGCGATGGGGCAACAGAGCGGCCTCAGGATTTTGAAAGATAAAACTGATATGACGGCGTCGCAATTGCCGCAACGCCGTCTCCTCCAGATCATACACCGATTGGTTGTGTATGATAACCTGTCCTGACACGCGCGCATGCTGCGTCAGCCGGGCGATGGCCAGGGCTATAGAGGATTTACCCGAACCCGATTCACCCAACAGGCACAGCGTTTCGCCCTGTTTGATGTCAAAGGTTACCCGGTCGACCACGCTGCGCCAGGTGCGATTACGGCGATAGCAGATCGATAGATCCTCAACGTTAAGGACAGAGCCCGCCTGATTGCGAGAATCGTCTGGTTTTAGCATTAAATTAATAAAAACAATTATTTGCAATTATAGCATCATTCGGGGATAGCCTACAAGTATAATATACACGGAATAATAAGGAAATCAAGGAAAATATCCATTGTAAAATATACAAATGGATCAGGCAGATTTTGCCTGATCCATGGCTAGCCTGGCAACGCTGGATTCAAAGATACCGCCGAGTTGGTGAAACCGATCTGCCTGCACTGGCGTCTGACTGTACAAAGACTGTACAGATTAGCGGCGCCGGCTGTTGCCGCGCTCCTGATGCGATGTGCGGCTGGAGCGGTTGCCGCTGTCATTTCGTTTTGATGGGCTGTTTTTTTCCGACCGGGACACAGACGAAGATCGTTCTGCACGGTTCCGGTTCTCGACGATGCGGCCGGCCCGATCATCTGAACGGGCTGATCCATTGCGATTTTCGAAAACGCGTGTGCTGCGATCGTTGGAACGGTTCTGCGGTGTACGGTTTTCAAAAACGCGCGTGCCGTGATCATTAGAACGGTTCTGCGGTGTACGGTTTTCGAAAACGCGCGTGCTGCGATCGTTGGAACGGTTCTGCGGCATGCGATTTTCGAAAACGCGCGTGCTGCGATCGTTGGAACGGTTCTGCGGTGTACGGTTTTCAAAAACGCGTGTACCGTGATCATTAGAACGGTTCTGCGGCATACGGTTTTCGAAAACGCGAGCGCTGCGATCGTTCATGCGTCTTTCCGCAGACGGCCTGGCCGCAGGCGTCTCGGCCGCAGGCGTCTTGGCCGCAGGCTTCCGCTTTTCACGGTTCAAATCAGGTCTTTTATCCTGCCGACCCGTTGCTCTGGCGACGAAACGCCGGGCGTCAGAGTCTGCGGAGCGTGATTCTCGAGAAGGATTCGAAGAGCGCATTCCGCTGCGCGCCACATCGTCTCGCTCTGGTTGCTGTCGGATCCTCGCTTGGCTGCGAGTTTCATATCTGTTTTTATCTTGCGCTCTCTGCTCATCGCGCATACGTGGAGCGTCGGTGTGGGATCTGCTGCGCGGTCGGTCCAGCCGCTCATCACGTGTTCTTTCATTTTGTCGTCTGTCGGAAAAAGTACGGCGCCGGTCAGGATCGAATCGTTGACGTGAGTCATGGCGGTCGCCGTACCATCCATCGCGATGATCCCGGTCCGGCCGATAGTGACCATACCATGGATTGTTGCCGTACCGGTGATAGCCGTGATTCTGCCAATGCGATCGGCCGAACCAGCCGTACTGGTGGTGGCGCCAGAACATGGGCCGGTAATGGTGGTAAACATAGCGATCATAACCGTACCAGGGATCGTAGCGATACCAGGGATCATATCTTCGCGCCCAGTACCAGGTGCTGCACCAATCGGAGGAGAGATCGTAGAGATCCCTGTACCAATCATTCCAATACCAGTCATAGGCATAGTACACGGAGACATGCGGCCGGCGCCACGCGCCATAGGTATAGCTCTGGCCGATTCGCCAGGGGCGGGGAGCAGTGAGCCACGGAGAGCGTAAACCCAGGTATACGTGCAAATGCAGGGCGGGTTTTTCATCCTCATAATACGAATCCTCAGTGTCGTCATAGTACTCTGAGTCTTCCTCCCGGTCCGAGTCATAGCTTGAGGTGTCCCCATAGCCATAGTCGAAATAGGTGGTCTGTTCATCTTTGTCCCGGGAGGCGAAGGTTGAGCCATTTATGCCAATGCCTTGGCTCCACCCGTTG
>CAZKQR010000040.1:0-17897 GCA_964554965.1 uncultured Cytophagia bacterium
ATGCCATCGCCACCAATCATATCCGCCATAGTACCAGTAGGGTTCATACCACCAGGCATCGTACAGAACCGGCCACTGGGACTGAACCATGGCGCCGTGTTTGTGAATGATGATGGTGTCAGGGGTTGCTTCCTCTATCGCTTCTTCGTCCTCTTCATAGGATTGATTGTCCACATACACTTCACCATTGCGCTCCTGCTCGATGTCATATCGCGCAAGCTGAGTGTAGCAGCTTGTCAGGCTGAGGCTGGCTACAAGCGCTACGAACAAGACAAACAAAAACTTGATTTTACTATACATAAAACGCCTCCTTAAAAAAGACTTGTCCCTGCAGACAATATAACCAATGGTGAATACAAAAGCAAAGCAATATTCCTTCTCTTCAATATAATTAACGGAAAACCGGAAAATTGGTTCCACCTATTCAGCTGCATAAATATAGAGACTGTTGCGTTAAGCTGTGTTAGCGGCTTTTCCCTGCCCCAGGAAAAGTAGGAAAACCGGCTAAATAAAGCTCGGGGCCTGCCGCATGGTGTGCCAAGCCCCTTCTTCAGGGAAAACAACCGCAATGCCTGTTTTGCTTATTTTTCTCCAGCAAGCGGCTTATTCTGCATTCGCCAACCAAAAGGACGTTCGTCGCTGCGATCGTGCCAATCACCGTCGGACCATCTATCCCAGCCTCTTCCCCAGCCTTTTCCCTGACGATCGCGCCAGAGCTTGCGCTGCTCCGGAGTCAACAGCTTGGCCATGGCGATCCGATGAGCAAGCCGTTTCTTGGTGATCTCTGCGCGAATTTTGCTCTTTTCATCAACCAGACGGTTGACTTGGGCCAGGTCCGGCTCTTCAACATCCAGCGCCGCTTCCAGATCAAGATCTGCGGACTGTGCTTGGCTGCGCAGCGGGATCAGCTCTTTGGCATGTTTTCTACGCAATTCCCGAATAGCCTGCTCCTGCGTTTCAGATAAATTCAGGGCCTGAAAACCTTGTCGTCCGCCGAATTCCCGGTCACGGCGGGAGTGAGCAGGTTGCGCTGTAAGCAGTGTTGCCTCCAGCGCCAAAACAATCATAGCCAATCCGATTATTTTCTTTTTCATGATTCTCTCCTATTCCATTTTTTTAAACAAACCCGGGCGCCTCATTCCGCGACCTGAATATCTTTCCCGGTCCAGGGCTTCCACCATCAAACGCCATTAACGTTCATCCAGGTGGGGTCGCAACGTTACCAAGTGTTCAACCGTGCTGCGGTCCAGCTGCGTCTGATCCTCCGCAATCTGGCGAAGGAAAATTTGAATCGAATCCTGAGCCGTCAGCGCCGGAACAAAAGACCGCCTCAGCCAAAGGACGATGGTTGCCGGCCGTTCCCTCTTACGCCGCACTCGCGCACGTAAACGGGTCAGCAGATACGGATCGGTGATTTCGCTGCGATCGAGATTCAGTAAATCATTCACGCCGTACCATTCCTGCAGCAACCGCCGCAACGCTGCTCCCCGTCGCCTCGGCGATCTCCTGATAGGACAATCCCTCATAGCGATGCAGAATCATGGCCAGACGTTGATCCGCAGGCAGGCGCGCCGGCGCCTGTCGCACCTGCCGAATGCGCTCCTGCTTCTCCACTTCTTGCATCGTCCTCCTGCTGCAGTGTTTTATAGGCCACACGAAGCACCATCGCCTGATAAGGCAACAGCTATTGGTCAAATGCCTCCTCATCGCCCGACTGAAATCTACGGATCAACGGCTCATCGGGCTCACTGTCATGTTGAGTGAAAGCCTTTACGTGTTTCTATTCGTTCCTCTCCTATTTCTGCCTTTTATACACTCTGGCACATTCTTTGACCATTTAGTTGCAGAAAGAGTGACAGCAAAACCCATAAAGCCATGAACAGGTTAAACTTGAACAAAAATTTTCCCCCATTTACCAACCGCGGTCCCAGCCGATTCTGCGGCGCAAAAACCCCAGAGTGGGGCCTGCGAGGGACAACAGCGGTCATGACAAGGAGTAAAGCCATGAAATCGGGAAAAGGGCATCATCCAATCAGCCGCATAGGGCAACTTTTCTTGTTGCTGTGGATGCCGATCGCAACCGTGTTCGGACAGGGATCGCTGGGCGGAGTCGCCTGGCTCGATCAAAATCAGAACGGACTGCGGGAAAACAATGAAAGAGGCTTTTCCGGCATCACCGCGGTGCTGATGATGCAAACCGGAGACAGCCAGTTTACCCGCATCGGAGAGTATGTGACCGAGACCACGGGGTTGTACATCTTTATTGTTCCCGCCGGTCAGTACTATGTGCAATTCGCTCTGCCGGACGGCTACCAATTTTCCACTTCTCATGTCGGGCTGAGCGACGACCTGGACTCAGATGTGGAGAGTGTAAACGGATCCACCGCAGTGTTCACTCTGGCGAACGGGAGCAACCTTGCGCATGTGGATGCAGGATACATCCAGACAGGCGGCGCGGACCTGTTTCTGCGGAAACAGGTGACCACTCACCAGGCGATCATCGGCCAGGAATACACCTATCTGATCAACGTGATCAACAACGGGCCGGATCCTGCAATCAACGTGGCTGTGCAGAACCACCTCTCTGAGGTGGTGGAACTGCTGCAGGTGTATCCAGAACCTGAGGACCGGGCTGCACAACCCTTGCGCTGGTTCATTCCCACCCTGGCGGTGGGTGAAACCTGGTCCGCCGAATTGACCGTGCGGCCGTTGACCGGCGGTGTGGACGACAGCCGTTGCTGCATCAGCACCACTAGCAATGATCCGGACGCCAGCAACAACTGCGATGGTGAACCGATCAATGTCGATCTGCCGGTGGAACTATCCAGTTTTGAAGCGCACTCTGTCAGCGGCGCGGTCAAACTGGTCTGGGTCACCGAGTCGGAAACGGAGAACGCCGGCTTCTTTCTTTTACGCAGCACGGACGAACAAGGTCCCTATGAACGCATCAACGAAGAGCTGATCGACGGCAGTGGAACCACTCCCACCCGAAAGAAATACGAATATACCGACACAAATGTTCTGCAAAATCAGACTTATTTTTACAAGTTGGCGGATGTAAACTATCAGGGACAGATGGAATATCACGGACCCGTGTCCGTGGTGGTGACCAAGCCGCAGGAATTTCAGTTGCTGCAGAACTATCCCAATCCATTCAACTCGGAAACGCGGATCCCCTTTGTCCTCGCTGAAGATGGATTTGTTCGTCTGGAGATCTATAACCTGCTCGGACAGAGGGTGCGCACTTTGGTCGCCTCAGAGATGACGGCTGGACCACAGAGCGTGGTTTGGGACGGTCTGAGCGAGCAGGGATCGTCTCTGACCACCGGCGCTTATCTGTTTGTGCTGCAAACCGGCGAGCGGCGACAGACACGGAAAATGCACCTGGTCCGGTGACCCGGCTGAAGGCCTACCAGGCACAAGGCCTGATCAGGCTTTTTTTCCATCCAGGCCGACAATAATTAATTATTCAGTGTGATCGGAGGCGAAGCATGAACAGCGGCAAGCCAAAGGTTTTCAGGAACGCGGCTGTAATGTTGGCGATCAGTCTGATCGCCGGCGTCAGCGGCCCGAGCTTGTCGATGGCCGGAGAATATTTTTTTCCTCCCTGGCACAGCCGAACGGTGTTGCAGACCAATGGTCCGCAAAGCGACCTTGAAAGCGGCGATTGGTGGAGCAATGCGAATAACGGACTGGGCAGTCAACCGCATGTGTATGAGCTCTATGTGCCGGCGGCAGTGAACCCAAGCTTCCCCATCACCCTGCAGATCTATGATCCAGAATGCTACCTCACCTTTATGGAGAAGGATCAGAAGAACGGCGCGACCTGGGACATCGCCAGTTTTACCCTGATCAGCCCGGACAATCAGCGTGTGGTGGCAGAGCGCTCCTATCCGCCCTCGCCGGAAACCTCCTGCTTGTGGACGCCTTTCGCCACCTTCACAGCCGCTGAATTCGGCCACGGCGTCTATCGATTAAAAGTGCGCACCAGTCTGGATGATAAAAACGCCTATGCCTTTAAAATCGCGAACAACGATCCGGACGGGACTCTTAACTCTGGCGATGAGATCCATCTGGCGGCGCTGCAGACTGCCCTGTTTCACTCGGCCACTGGACCCGCCTGGTTCAGCTTTTATGCTTCTGCCAACACACCGCTGCTGTTGGCCAATTTTGATGCGGATCAGGACTCTATCTGGACCTATGTAACGCCGAGTGGCCAGGCACTGGCTGGAACGGAATCCGCGGACGGTCTGTGGAGCGATGGTTCCGCCGCCCTGCCGCCGCCCGGAGGGGACCGGTTCGACCATCCAGCATCCGGATGGTGGCAGGCGCAAACGATCAAAACCTATGGCAATCAGTACACGTTTTATTGCGGCCGGCCGTTTCTCATCGACACCACCCAGAGTTCGCCGCAGTTGGATATCAGCATGGAAGATGGCGTCACCGCGGTGGAGGGCGATCAAATCCTCACTTATCAAATCCGGGTTCTCAACAAGGGGCAGGGGGCTGCACTCGCCGTCACCGTGATCGACACCCTGCCGGCGGGTTTTTTCATCACTCAAAAGTCTGCAGGGGCAACCCTGGTGCAGACCGCGGACCGATCCATCCTTTCCTGGCGGTTCAACAGGCTGCGGCCGGGCGAACAGCTGCATCTATTCCTCAGTGCGCAGGTGCAGAATCCGCCTGGCCCTTCGCTCAAGCACCGTTTGACCGCCCGGTATTCCGATGTGCTGTACACCGCCTATGATCCGGTGGTGACCGTGGACGAAAATGTGCTTCATCTGCCTGGAGAGATCAGTGGCTGGATCTGGCGCGATCAGAACTATGACGGTCTTCGCGGCAGCAACGAATCCGGGCTGGCAGACGTGCAGGTGCTGCTGCTGAACAGCCATGGGGATACCGTGCGCACCGCTGTCAGCGGCCTGGACGGCGGCTACTTTTTCCCCGGCCTGACAACGGACACCTATCGCATTCTGGTCAATCCTGCGACTTTGCCGTCCATGATGAGCCCGACAGTGGTGATACAGCCGCACTCCTTTCCCATCACCTCCATCGGCGAGCAGTACCACGACATCAACTTTGGTTTTGAGATGGGCATCACTCCGGTGGAGATCAGCGTCTTTACGCTGAAAGCGCTCATCGGCGCAGTGCGCATCCAGTGGACCAGTGAAAGCGAGACCGCCAATCTGGGCTATAACATCCTGCGCAGCAGCTCGAAAAACGGAGACTATTTAGCCGTCAACCAGGAGATCATTCCCGGCAGCGGCGACAGCCAACAACCGCACAGCTACCAATTCACCGATGAATCCGTTGAACCGGGCGCGGTCTATTTTTATCTGCTCGAAGACATCGATTACCAGGGTCACCGCACTCATCATGGGCCCCAGTCGGTCGCCCTGTTGTCCGCGCCTGAGACCTTTAGTCTGGAGCAAAATTACCCCAATCCGTTCAACGGTGAAACAAGAATCGATTATCAGCTGAAACAGGATGGGTTCGTCGATCTTTCGATCTACAATCTTCTCGGTCAGAAAATACGAACCTTGGTTGCGCAGACTATGCAGGCCGGCGCCTATTCGGTCCGTTGGGACGGCCAGAATGAGCAGCACCTTTCGGTTCCGAGCGGCGTTTACTTTTATATTCTGCAAACCGACGGATTCAAACAGAGCAGAAAGATGCAATATGTCAAGTGAGGGTCGCAGGGTGCGGCAAAAGCACATGGGACGTTGTCTGATCGGCCTTTTGCTTTTCAGTCTCACGCCGGTGCGCTCCGATGACCTTCATTTCCAAACCGTCGTGGTGCGCAATGATGGAATACGCGATGGCGAGTTCCATCTGGAACTGCAGGGGCGTATCGCCTCCGGAGGGCAGCCACGGAAACTCGCCGGCTTTACCTGCGATCTGTATTACGGCGCTGCGCTGCAGGAGGCAGCCGGGAATCCGGCACTCTGCTGGGCGGCCGGGCTGGAACAGGGCTATCGCAGACAGGTTTCCAAGCTGCCCGGTTTTTATCGGATCCTGGCAGCCACCGAGTTGACGGCGGTGAACTCTTCAGCGACGCCTGCAGCCGCCGGAATACAGCTCAGCTCGCAATGGCAGACACTGGTCACGCTGCGCTGGACTATACGCGAGCCGGCGCAGGCCGATCTGCTGGTGGCGGAGAGAACCGTTGCCGCGGCTTTTATGGACACCGCATCCGTGGCCGGCGGTGAACAATTGTTCAATTACCAGGTAGCGGGCTATGCAGGCGGCGAGGTGGCGCTGGCGGTCGAACTGGCGTTCTTCAGTGTCCGCCGGCAGACAGATCACACCCTGCTCCATTGGGCGACCAGAGCGGAAGAGGATCATGTGGGATTTTACGTCTATCGGGCCGAATCCACCACAGCCTATCAAAAGATCTCACCATTGATCGTGCCATGCAGCTCACCATCGCCAACCATGAAGGAATATCTTTTTCAGGACCGCACGATCAAAGCGAACCAGGCCTATTACTACCGGTTGGCGGATGTGGCGCGGGACGGCCACGTTCACTATCATGCGCCGGTAAAGATTGAAACCGCAAAGCCTGAGGATTATGCCTTGGAGCAGAATTACCCCAATCCCTTTAACGCTCAAACCCGCCTGGATTTCAGCTTGCCCGAGTCCGGTCAGGTGGAGCTGTCTATCTTTAATCTTAAGGGCCAGTCGGTGCGCACCCTTCTTCAGCGCAGTATGGAACCAGGGCGCCATTTCGTCCTCTGGGACGGATGCGATGACGCCGGCGCGCCGCTCGCCAGCGGCATCTATCTCGCGTGGTTTCTCGCCCATGATTACAGCCAGGTGCGCAAGTTGCAGCTCATCAGATAATCCCCAATGCGGCCACCCCCCTCCTGCGCCATCTGGCGTCCCCCCCTAGTCGATTGGCCAGAAAAAAAAGATTGACAATGGCCGTCAACCTGCTAAATTACCTATTTATGCTAAAAGGACAGGCCTGCGGATCCGATTCAAGGCATCGAACGCAGCCGCACCAGCCCGCACTGTATCGAAACCCAAACTCAAGGAGATGGAGATGGGAATCAAACTCAGCGATGGTCGTGAAATACCCATGGAAATGCACAAGGTCAAGATCGTACAGAAAACAAACCTGATCCCCGCCCGGCAGCGGCTTCAGGCCATGACGGAAAGCGGTTTCAACACCTTTCTGCTGCGCACCAGGGATATCTTTCTCGACATGCTCACCGACAGCGGCACCAACGCCATGAGCGACAATCAATTGGCCGCCATGATGGTGTCCGATGACGCCTATGCCGGTTCGGAATCCTATTACAAACTCTGCGCCGCGGTCAAGGAAATCTTTGGCCTGGAGTATGTGCTGCCGGCGCATCAGGGGCGCGCGGCCGAACACCTCATCGCCAAGGTGCTGGTCAAACCGGGCGATGTGATCCCGATGAATTATCATTTTACCACCACCCGCGCCCATTTCGAAATACTGGGTGGAACCGTGCACGAGCTGTTCTTCGCTTCGGCGTTGGAGACCAGCAGCGCGCTGCCGTTCAAGGGCAACCTGGATGTCAAAAAGCTGCAAGCCCTTATCCAGCAGGTCGGTGCGGAAAAAGTCTCCTTTGTGCGCATGGAGGCCACCACCAACCTCATCGGCGGGCAACCCTTTTCCCTCGCCAACTTTAAAGAGGTTAAAAAGCTCGCCAACCAGTACAATATCCCGGTGGTGCTCGACGCCAGCCTGATATCTGAAAACGCCTATCTCATCAAGCAACGGGAAAAGGAATACGCGTCCGCTTCCATCAAAGACATCATTCAAGAGATGATGGCCTGCGCGGATCTGATGTACCTGTCCGGCCGCAAGAGCTGCGCCGTGCGCGGCGGCATGCTGGCCACCAACAACAAGAAATACTTTGACCAGCTGTTGCCCTGGCTGCCGGTCTATGAGGGGTTCATGACCTATGGCGGCATGTCCACCAAAGAGATCGAAGCCATGGCCGTGGGTATCCGCGAGATGGTCGATGATCATGTCGCCGGTTCCTCGGTCGAGTTCATCAAACATTTCGTCAACGAGCTGGACAAGCGAGGCGTGCCGGTGGTAACGCCGCCGGGAGGTTTGGCCTGTCACGTGGATGCCAAAAAATTCGTGCCCCATATTCCGCAACAGCAATACCCGGCCGGCGCGCTGTCAGCCGCCATCTATATCAGCTCCGGCGTGCGCAGTATGGAGCGCGGCACCATTTCCACTGACCGCGACAAAGACGGCAAAGAGATCATGGCGGACATGGAGCTGGCACGCCTGGCGGTCCCACGCCGAATTTATACACTGTCGCAGATCGAATACACCATTGACCGGGTGGCCTGGCTGTACAAGAATCGCAACCTGATCAAAGGGCTTACGTTTGTCGAGGAGCCGCCGGTGCTGCGCTTTTTCTTTGGTAAATTGAAACCGATGGATAACTGGGGCGAAAAACTGGTCACAGCCTTTGAGGCCGAGTTCGGCGCAGACTGTTGATCGAGCCGCAACCCGTGCCGCATGGCCATCGCGGCGAAAAAAATTGAGGCCGTTTGCAACAGCGCAGGTGTGCCGGCAGAGTCAGCGGCACACCGTGCAACCGCCTCAAAAAAGGAATTCCATCATGCTCCGTTTATCAAAAAGCGCCCTGAACATGCGCACCTCAGAGATTCGAGATCTTATGAGCGTGGCCATTGATCCGGATATCATCTCTTTTGCCGGCGGCATGCCCAATCAGGATCTGTTCCCCATCGCTGAGGTGGACGAAATCTATCAGCACCTGCCGCTGAAGGTCAAGCAGGACGGATTTCAGTACGGCCCCACCGGCGGCTATCCGCCGCTGCTGGAATCCCTAAGCCGGTTCCTGGAATCCAAAGGGCTTCCGGTGAAAGGCAACCAGCTCATCATCACCACCGGGTCGCTGCAGGCGATCAATCTCATCGCCAAAATCATGCTCGATCCCGGCGATGTCGCGATCACGGAGACCCCCTGTTTCATCGGCGCCATCTCGGCGTTCAAATCCTATCAGGCGGAATTGGCCGGCGTTCCCATGGATGCGGACGGCGTCATCGCCGGAAAACTACGCCAGGCTTTGGACGCCTATCAGGAGCGCTGCAAACTGGTCTACCTGACGCCCAATTTTCACAATCCCGCGGGTACCATCTACAGCCGCGAGCGGCGCCAAGAGGTGCTGACGCTGCTGCAGGGCCGCAACGTGATCCTGGTGGAAGACGATGCGTACAGCGATCTCTATTTCAATGAATCGGATCGCGATCTGACTCGTCCCCTGAAAGCCATGGGGCCGGAGCCGGTGCCGATCTGTTATTGCGGCTCTTTTTCCAAGATCTTTGGTCCGGGCATGCGGTTGGGTTGGCTGTTGGCCTCGCAGGAGATTGTGCGCCAGTGCGAAGTGGCGAAACAATCGATCGACGCCTGTTCCCCCACCTTTACGCAGGTGCTGGCCAACGAATTCCTGGTGCAGAATAAATTGCCCGAATATTTGCAGCGCATCCGCCCAATCTACCGGCGGCGCTGTGAGCGGTTGCTCGCGAGTCTGCGGAAATACCTGCCCGCCGAAGCCTCCTGGAATCATCCGAAAGGTGGTTTTTACATCTGGGTCAAGCTGCCGGAGGGTATGGACGCCACCGAAGTGCTGAAAAAAGCCATCCCGCTCGGCGCAGTGTTTGTCGTGGGAAAAACCTTCGATCCCCATGCAACCGCCAACGGTCACCTGCGGCTGTCATTCTGCCATATGCCGGAGGACAGAATGGAAAAGGGAGTGCAAATCATCGCTGCAGCGATCGAGGCGGTGCAGGCGGGCCGATAGGCTCGGGTCCTTTGATAGTCCAGGCCACTTTTATAGTGGCTGGGTCCGGCGCACCGCCGACCAGCGCCATACCGCCGGTCTCATGATCAACGGTTACAGCCACAAGCGTGTTGACTTGGCTCTGAGTAAAGCCCGGCGCCTCCCGCACGGCCCAATCAAAAGCGAGCGTTTGCTCAACCGCATCATCCACATCGTTGCGGTGATTAGCCCAGTCGATCCGGCTGCCTTCCACCATTAACACAAATCCCGGAGAATTTTTTATTCAGAACCGCGAGAGGGCGGCTGGTCATGCCGTCATCGGCGAAAAAGCCCAGCAGACGCTGGGACGAGCTTATCAGCAGCTGCTCGCGCTGCGTGAGCAGCTCATACCCGGCCTCTGCCGCTTCATGCAACAGCATGTGGCAGTTCAGCCGGTTCTGTTGAAAAAAACGTTGCGCTTGCAAGTTTTTACTGCTATTTTTCTAAAACAGTCGAAAAAGACCGGTGCAAAAGACCGAGGTGCCCTGTGACCAGATCGAATAAAATGATATTGCTGGGATGTTTACTGTTGGGGATGCTTATCGGGGCTGGGTCCGCGGAGGATTGGCCCACCTACCACCATGATTATCATCGCAGCGCCATGACCGCCGAGTCATTGCCGCTGCCGTTGTACGAGGGCTGGCGTTATCAGCCCCTGTATGCGCCGCAACCGGCATGGCCCGAACCGGCCGGGACCGATTACTGGCATCGGATGCAGAATTTAAAAGCCCGCGTCATCTATGACAGAGCGTTTCATCCCATTCTGATCGGCGAGCGGATTTTTTTCGCTTCTTCAGCCGACGATCGGGTCTATTGCCTCAATGCCCTCAGCGGCGAAGAGCAGTGGCACTTTGACAGCGAAGGACCGGTTCGCCTGGCGCCCACCTGGCACAAGGGCCGGCTGTATTTCGGTTCCGATGACGGTTACGTCTACTGCCTGCAGGCGGACACCGGCGAGCTGGTCTGGAAGTGGAGCCGCCCTGACCCTCCGAGGTTGATACCCGGCAACGAGCGCATCATCTCCCATCGCCCGGTGCGCACCGGGCTGATCGTTGAAAATGAACGGGTGCTTTTTTTCACCGGGCTCTTTCCCGACGAGGGCGTCGATTGGTTTGAATTGAACGCCGCGGACGGATCGGTCAATCGGCGGCAGCAGAATCTTGATATTTCGCCCCAGGGCTATATGTGGCTGGCCAAAGATCAACTCTATGTTCCCACCGGCCGAACGGCGCCGGCCATCTTTAGCAAGAACACGGGTGAAAAGCTCGGCAAACTCAAAGAAACCGGCGGCACGTTTGCCTTATTAGAGGACGATCAACCCATCTTTGTGCCCGGCAAACTGGGAGAAGTGCGGGCGGACAAGGATTTCTCCAATCCCGTGGTCACCTACAGCGGGGAACAGGTCATTGTCCACGGCACGATCTCTTTTTTGCGCTCGGACAGCATGATCACGGCTGTGTACCGCAATCAATTCAGCGACATTCACCGGGACACGGAAAAACTGCGCAAACAACGCGGCGAACTGGCAGAGAAACTCTGGGATCTGCTCGAACAGAGGAAAATCCGTCGGGACTCGAATCCGGAAAAAGTGGATCAGGAGATCGATCGCACGGTTGAAAAATTGGCCGAATTAGATCAGGCCCTGGCCGGGCAAAACCGCAGCGGCATCAAGTGGCAGCGCCGGATCAATGACTCGTACGCCATGATTCTGGCCGGCTCGGTTTTATTTCTCGGCGGCGATAACCTGGTCACCGCGCTCTCTGCAGAGGACGGGCGCGTTTTATGGAAAAACGCGATCCATGGCAAAGGATATGGTCTAGCCGCTGCCAACCAACGGCTGGTGGTCAGCACAGATCTGGGCACGCTCCATGGCTTCTCCTTCTCGAAAATCATTCGGCCCAAAATCATTGAGCAGAAACGAAAACCCGTCGTCCTTTCCTCCACGCCCTCTTCGCCGGACTATGCCAAGATCGCCGATCGTCTTCTCAGCGAATCAGGGATTCGGAAGGGCTATTGCCTGGTGCTGGGCAATGGGAGTGCGGAACTGGCGCTGGCGTTAGCCCGGAAATCCAAGCTCAAAATCGTCGGCCTTGACGACGATCCGGCCCGGACAGCTGCCGCGCGGGCGTTTTTACATCCTACCGGCTTGTTGGGGAAACAGATCAGCGTCTGCACCGGCGATCTGCGGCGATTGCCATTCAGCCATTATTTCGCCAATCTCATTGTGTCCGAGCAGGCGCTGACCCGCGACGCCATCGCCACTTCTCCGGACGAAGTGCTGCGTGTTCTCCGTCCCTTTGGCGGCAAAGCGGTTTTGGCTTTCCGGTCAGGATCTTCGGACTGGGTGGAGCAGGCTAAAACAAAGGGGTGGCGCGTCGACAGCGGCCAATACCAATTTGCGGTTTTAACCCGCGGGGCAGTAGCCGGGGGCGGCGAATGGACGCATCTCTACGCCGATGCCGCCAACACGTCGTGCAGCAAAGATGAACTGCGCGGCCCGGTGCAGATACAGTGGTTCGGCCAACCCGGCCCACGCGATATCATCAACCGCCACAGCCGTCCCATGTCGCCGCTGTTCAAGGACGGCCGTGTCTTTGTTCCGGCGAACGACAAGATCGTCACCGTCGACGCCTACAACGGCGCGTCGCTGTGGGAACAGGCTGTGCCGCAGTCGCGCCGACTGGGCGCGCTCAAGGATTGTGGGCAAATGGCGGTGATCGATGAGGCGCTGTACATCGCGGCCCAGGAACGCTGCTGGCACATCACAGCGGCCACCGGCGAGGTGATCGCCAAATATGCTGCACCGCAGTTGATCCAGGGCCAGCGCCGCGAGTGGGGCTACCTGGCGACAGTGGGGGAGCAGCTGTTCGGCAGCGGCAAACGGCCCGGCGCCTCGTTTCGCGAATTGGCGCGCCTGAACAGTGATGAACTCGAAGGCGACTTTCGTGAGATGATCTGCAGCGACTATCTGTTCTCCATGAACCGCCGCAACGGCGGCCTAAAGTGGACTTATCAGAACGGCGTGATGTTCAACAACACCATCGCCATCGGCGACGGCCATCTCTATCTGATCGAGAGCCGGAACGCCAAAGCCCGGTCGGATAACGACGGCCGGATGCGGGTGGACTTTTTCTGCGAAGGCGAAAACTATCTCATCAAGCTGAATCAATCTACCGGCGAAAAAATCTGGGAGAAAGCGTTTCGTTTTCCCTATTCTCAGATCATGTACCTGAGCTATGCCCAGGAAAAGTTGCTGGTGGTGGGCTCCTACAACGTCGGCGCCAATGTGCATTACGGCCTGTTCACCTTTGACAGCCGGAGCGGCGACTTGGTTTGGCAGAACAGCTACAAAGGCGACTCGATCGGCGGAGAACACGGCGAGCAGTGGCAGCATCCGGTGATCATCGGGAAAATGATCTATCAGCGGCCCTATGCCTTTGATCTGAACACCGGCCGCCAGGCCAACTATGTGCTGCATCGCGGCGGAGGCGGCTGCGGCGGCCTGTCCGGTTCTGCGCATTACCTCTATGGACGCGGCAGCAATCCGCGAATCTATGAATTAACCGAAGGCGAAACCAGCGGCGCGCCGCTGACGCAAGTCAGCCGTCCCGGCTGCTGGATCAACATCGTCGCTGCCGGCGGATTGATTCTGATTCCGGAATCCTCCTCAGGTTGCACCTGCGCCTATCCGATCCAGACCTCGATCGCCTTGGTGCCCGAGTCCTGACAGGACCGGACCAGCCTCTTTAGCGTTTTGCCGCCAAACCGAAGGCTGCCGGCTGTGCGCTGTGCAGGCAAAATGCTTTTTACAATCAACGAGAGGCTATGCCTCTTTCGGCGATGGCTTAAAGACCTGCAGGGGCCTTGACAAAGGCCCTTGCCATAATCAAGGAAAAGCATTCATGAGCAAGAAATTTTCATTTCTCTGGCTGCTGACTCTGGCCTGTTTGCCGCTGCAAGCCGGCCAGCCGCCTGCAGATTTTCCACGATTCGTCGTTCCGGGGTTTGAACGGGAGATGACGGCTCTGCGCAGCCTGTTCTGGCTGCATTATGAACAGGCCGGCCCCTTGTGCCCGCTGTGGGATGAATGGATGACCCTATCCACCCTCTGGCCGGCCTGCATGCCCGATTCATCCCTGGCCACCATGCGCGAACGCTGGCGCACTGCGTTGATGGATCGCATCATCAATGCAGAAGGGTATGTGCACACCCAGCAGCATGACGGACCTGCCCACGCCGAAGGGTGGCCATTTCCCAGATGGATAGAGGCCGGCGGCATTGGTTGGCATTTTCGCGGCACCGGCGTGCCGGGTTATGAAGCTCCACTGGTTACGCCGGAAGGATGGACTCTTGAACAGGCCAAGGCCGATTCTGTCAATGACAAGGGCTGGCTCATCCATCTCACCGGACCCCATGCCAGGCTACAACCGCCCTCCTTTTCCATCGACGCTGAAAGTGCGCCCTGGCTGCGGCTGAATTGGTGGGCAAGCGGATTGACCGACGCCAATCCCTATGTGGAATGGACGACCGTTGAGCAGCCCGATTACAGTCCGGCGCGGCGCGCCTATTTTTCACCCGCCGAATCCGGCGGACAGCTTGTCTCCAGCCCGCCCATGGGACCGCAGTCCACTCGGCAGTTTAAAGCCCAGGTTGTCGAAACCCGCACCATGATTCCGGTCTACCGCGTGCCGGGCTGGAAAGGCACGTTGACGTCTCTACGTATCTGTTTCGGCAATTCAAGCACAGGCCAGGTGGTCATCAAATCCTTCCACACCGCCTGCGACACTCGTCACACAGTCAACAACACGGCGTTCCTGCGCGGCTGCATTTCCTATTTCCTGTGGACGCGCGACCATGTATTTCTGCGCCGGCAGATCGGCCGCATGCGCACCGCCATGCGTTTTATGATGAACGAATTCCAGACGCGCACCAAAAACTGCGTCTACACCACCTGGCCGGGCCATGAAGGCCGCAGCGGAGTGACCTGGGATCAGACCGGGGCCAAAGTGATTCGCCGCAACCAAGGCATCGGCAGCAACTATTGGGACCTGTTGCCGTTCGGCGGCGAGGATGCGTTGGCAACCATCTACTATTATGACGCCGTGCTGGATCTGGCCGGATTGGAAGAACAGATCCTTCGCCATCCGCAGTGGTGTGTGCCCGGCGGCGCTGAAGCCTTTGATCCATCGGATTTACGCGACCACGCTCAGCAGGTTAAGCAATACGGCGGCCGGCGCTTTTGGAATGAAAAGACCGGCCGCTTCGGCACCGTGGACTTGGATGGCGTGCTCCATGATTATGGATTCACCTTTCTCAACAACGAAGCGATCTATTACGATTTCGCAACACCGCAACAGGCCGAAACCATTCGTTCCTGGATCTCCGGCCGCCGAACCGTCGCGGGCGACACCTCGTCCGGCGCTGACATCTATCATTGGCGCTTTGGCCCCCGCTCCACCACACGCAGGAACATCGACTACTATTACTGGGCCTGGTCCAAGCCCGAACGCATCCCTTGGGGCTTTCAGGTGCAGGACGGCGGTGCCGTGCTGGGCTTTTCCTATCATGACCTCATAGCCCGACTGCTCACCGAAGGTCCGGACGATGCCTGGCGACGGTTGAAAGAGATCATCCGCTGGTTTGAAGAAACCCAGGCTGCCGGAGGTTATCGCGCCTATTATCAAGATCCGAAAAACGGCACCATGCAGGGCAGCAACGTGGCCGGTGGTTTGGGTTTGGATAAAGAATTTTTTGAAAGCATTCTCGTCCCCCAGGTCATGCTCTACGGCTTTCTCGGTTTTCAGCCCACAGCAGACGGATGCTCCATTCATCCACGGCTGCCGAAAGAGTGGCCGGCGGCGACGATCAGCGGTATACGCCTTCACGGTTGTGTCGTGGACATCACCGTGGATGGAAAATCCATCAGGGTGCAAGGCGTCTCTACGCCCGGTGAGAGGCTCGTAGTCAATCTAGCGCCGGGCCTTCAGCTCACCCAGGACAGCGCTCCGTTTGTCCGCGCAGAATGAGCCTGGACAGGCGCAACCGCCTTGCGAGTGGCTGTTTGATGAATGAAAGAAAAAGACGTGTTGCCTGTCATCGCCTTCGCTTCTCATGCATTAAACAGATTCGGATAAGCGCTCAAATATATCCATGCAGGAAACCTTCATGATACAAAAAACACTCCTATTCCTCCTTGGCCTTCTTCTGGCTCTTTACACTGCCGACGCAACCGCCTGTCGCTACACCGTGCGCGAGATCGGCTACAGCCGCGCCTATGCCAGTCCGTATCAGCTGCTGTTGCCCATGCCGGAAGGGTTCCCTGAAGCATCGCGCAGCGAAGCGGAAAAGCTCTGCCGTACAGCGCTCGGCGACGCCAACATCAGCGCCCGTCTTGCAGGACGGCGAGAGCTCGACAGCCTGCTGGCCGCTCACTCTGAACCGCGGGCCAACGAAAATGAATCGCTGCTCATTTCACCGCGTGGACGAATATTGAGATACAGGATCTCGCTGACTCTGGAGAATTGGAAATCAACGCTGTGGGACCTTCTCGACTGGGCCTGCCTCTCCCCTGTTCGCAAGCAGATCAACCAGCAGCTGACCCAGTCTTATTGCGTGGTGCTGCTTCTGCCCGGCCGTGATAGCCGGGAGAATGCGCTGTATCAAGCGCGGGCGGAACAAAGCATCCAGGAGATCAAAAAAATCATGCCCAGCCTGCCCAAGCCTGTGTCACAGGCGCCGGCTCTGCTGATCATGGACCAGGAGCAGATGCGCCAGGAAGACCTGTTGCTCTGGAGCCTGGAGTGCGACACCCAAACGGCTCATCCACGCGCTGCGGTGATCTATGGAAGGGCGCGGCGCCTGGGCCCGGTGCTGGAACAGGAGACCTTTACCGAGCAGAACCTGCTCAGTCTGCTGGCGCTGGTCGGCGCCGATTGCGAATGCGGATTGGACCGCTCCGGAATCCTCGGCCTCATGCTGCCCTGCCGTTGGGGCGGCGGGCTGCAACAGGCGGTTGCCGATGAACTGGGATTCGATGTGGAAAATCCCGCTGTGCTCATGGAGATGGAGCAGATCCTTTCGTTGAACGCCCCGGCGCCGGCCGGCCATGCCAAGGCCACGGAGATGATCGCAAGCTATCGAGAAGAATTGGTCGATCTCCTGAGCCCGTCGGCCGCCCGATCCGCTGCAGAAAAGCCGGCGCCGGCAGCCCGCTCACTGCGCAGCATCTTTTTAATCACCTTCCTTGGCATCGGAGGCGTGCTCGCCCTGGCCGCTTTGGGGATCCATTGGAAAATGAAAAAGAGAAAGCAGGTATGATCAAACAGGTTTTACAGGAAGCGCGGTTTCGTAAATTCACCTTTATTCTCAGCGCCCTGGCAGTCACCCTTGCTGTCGCACTGGTGGTCTTTTTTTTGACGACCAGCGAGGCATCCAATCGCGAGACCATCCGCCTGACGCGCGACATGGGATTCAATCTGCGCGTCGTTGCGGCGAACACGGATATGGATTATTTCTGGCTGCACGGATTTTCGGATCAACTCATGCCCCAGAGCTGGGTAGACCGGTTTGTCCACTATCCCAAATTTTCCTTTGCCCATGTCACCGCCACACTGCAGCAACGGCTGCGCTGGCGCGATCGGCAGGTAGTGCTCACCGGCCTGTCCCGCGAGATCGAACCAGGCGGCAAAGTTAAAACAGCCATGACCTATCATCTGGCGCCGGGCCGGGTGATCATCGGGTACGGGCCGGCCAACGCTCTGAACATCCACGCGGGACAGAGCGTCCGCATTCTCAACACGGATTTTGAAGTGGAGAGAACGCTGGCCGAAACCGGCAGCGAAGAGGACCAGTGGATCTATATGGACCTGGAGTCATTGCAACAACTGCTCCACCTGCAGGGAAAGATCAGCGAAATCAAGGCGCTCAATTGCCTGTGCCTGACCACAGACCAGCAGGACCCCCTGCAGATGCTGCGCGACCAGCTCAGAGAGGTGCTTCCGCAGGCGCAGGTGGTCATGAACAAAACCATCGCCATGGCGCGGGAGAGACAACGCCTGACCA
>CAZKQR010000041.1:0-17701 GCA_964554965.1 uncultured Cytophagia bacterium
CCTCGACGATGACGGTCGCTGGTCCGGCGAACAGTGGCAGCGCCGTCTGGAATCGTTCGCGCAGAACGTGGTTGAAGATTAAATAGTCATTGCTGCCTGGAATCCGCCGAGAGCGGGTTTGAACATCGGCGGCTTTGGAATCAAGCGTGCAGCCCTTTCACTAAAAGGATATGGGTATGGCGGAAAAACTGCAAAAAGTCAATCGCATGATCACTGATGACGCCTCCTCTTTTTTACAGCGTTATCAGAACATCGTGCTGGGCAGCCGCCGGTTATTCTATCTGATCAAATACGAGTTCATCACTTTGTTCATTAGCCCGATCCCAGGCGCTCTCGGGCTGGCGTTGCGAAAATGGCTGTATCCTCATCTGGTGCAGGCCTGCGGAAAAGGGGTGATTTTCGGCAAGGATGTGGTGATCCGCCATGGGTTAAAGATCCGCATCGGCTCCAAGGTGGTCATCGACGACGGCTGCGTGCTGGATGCGCGGGGCGACCATAACCGCGGCATCGTCATCGGCGATCGCGTGATCCTCGGCCGCCATACGGTTCTCGGCTGCAAGGACGGCAACATCACCATCGGCGACAATGTGGGCATCGGCACGTTCTCCATGCTGCACGCCGTGGGCGGCAATGAGCTGGTCCTGGAGGACTCGGCCCTGTTGGCGCCCTATGTCTACCTGGTGGGTGGCGGCACCCACACTTTCAGCGATCCCTCTACTCCGATCACGGAACAAGAGCTGGTTTACAAAGGGGGCATCACCCTGCATCGCAACTGCTGGCTGGGCGCACGGGTCACGGTGCTGGATGGGGTCTCCATCGGCCGCGATGCAGTCCTCGGCGCCGGTGCGGTGGTGACGGAAAATGTGCCTGATTTTGCCATCGCCGTCGGCGTGCCTGCCAAGGTAGTGAAACAGCGCAAATAGATTCATCAATTACAAAAGTTTCAATCCTGTCTTACACAAACGAAATTCCTGCCTGTTCAGAAAATATCCAGCAAATAATAATTGTAAATATTGTAATTAAGGCCAATGAGGCCTGTGACCTTTTTTTATTTTAATTTATTGATATTTATTGTCTTGCAAAAAGGCGCCTCTAAAATTATTGGTATAATAATTGCTTTGAGGCGTGGTGTGCAAAGGGCCATGAAGAACTGTGGCGGTGGTTATCATAGTATCTGTTTAATAATTTTGACCTTAAGTCAGCAGGCTGTCAGGGGGAATTTTCATTTTGTGGCATGATATCCCAAAAATGAAAATCGAGTGTCCCAGGGAAGCAACAGGCTGAGCCAGTGAATGTAATGATAGGGTGAAGGAGTGGAGGGATGAAAGACAGGGTGAGGAGGAGGGCGATCCTTTTAATGGGAATGATCGTTCTGTTCTTGCATATAGGAGATGGCGTGATCCCCGGGTTGGGGATTGACCGGGCGGAGGCGCAGACAGAGGACTATCATCGTTTTCTGGAAGAAAATTATGCGGACTCGTTGATTGCGAATTCCACTTATCCGGCATGGGTTTCCTATCAACTCTGGCTGCGCGATCTTGCCAAAAAGTTTTTCTACCAGACCATGAAGTGGCAGCAGGCCGACGGCCGGCTCTATCCTTCTCTCAACATCTGGCGTATGGATGATGAGACTGAACTGTTTCTCGCCTGGACGCCCTATTACCTATTGACCGGCGATGAGGCCATTTACACAGCGGTGAAGAAAATTTTACTGGTCTATTACGCGCGCAACAAGACCCGGTTTGAGCACGGCTATTTCAAGGATCCGTTTCCCGATACCGAGCATTCGATGGAGGCGTTGATTCTTCTCGCCAATCTGGCCTACGTCAAGCCGGGCGATACAGAGGTGGTCACTCTGTTGCGGGATCTCGTGGAGCACTGCGGTAATTTCGCGCCCGGCTGTGAGCCGTGGTACAATCCGGCTACCCGGCACATGCGTAGCCTCGGGCCGGGCACGCGAAGCATCGATGCCAAGTGTCCCTACGGCGTTGATTGGCCGTTCAATCAGCAGTTCGCTAAACTGGCTTTTGCTTATTATAATGCGACCAAGGATGTGAACTATTTGAACTGGGCGCGGGATTATCTCGACGGTTGGATCAACAGCATGGATCGCTGTCTGCTGCAGAATGGGGCGCCGATGATGCCCTGGGAGGTGGATCCGCAGACCGGCGCCTTTGGCGCCTGCAGCGGCAAGTGGTACGATAATAAATGGCAATGGGGCTGGGGTTGGGATAACGCCAGTTTCGAGGGCATCCGCGACAGTCGCGGCGCTTTTTTAGATTGTTACCGTTTAACCGGACAGCGGGTGTATGTGGAAAAAATGAAGCGCATGGTGAATTTTTGTTTTGACCAGAGCGCCAACGACGCACCGGCCATTTATCTGCAAAACGGCGTCTGGACCAACGACAACCGCTGCTATGATGCGGCAAAAATCATCACCGCCCTCAGTCTGCAGGACCGCCAGCCTGATCCAGCCTATGACGCACGGCTGTTGGATTGGTATCGTTTCATCGACCATCCGACGATCGAACAGCAATTGTGGTATTTCCGTCGCTATAACAACAGCGACGCCATCCTGTCGGTGCTGAAAAGCGCGGTCAAGTTGGTCTCCAAGAATCTTGTCCAGATCGACAGCATGACCGCCGTACCGCCGGATCCGGACAATTTTCCGGATATCGAGGGCATCGAGGGGTTGACCATGACCGCCTTTGGCGGCCTGCTCTTTGATCGCGGGGAGATGCCCTGGACCGAGGTGCTCTATTTCCGTCAGGATAATTCTCTCGGTCTGGAGCCCGGTGTCGCCGGCCTGGTGATGGCCAGCGACGACACGGTGCGCATCGTGTCTCTGTTCAACACCAACAGCAGCAGCCGGGTGGTCAAGCTGCAGGCGGATTTTCTGCCGAAAATGATCCAGAGCGTGCGGGTGAACCAGGGCGCCCCGACGCCGGTCAACGCCCTGTTGGCTTCCGTGACCCTGCCCCCTGAACAGCTGATCCAGGTGACGCTGCGCCTGGGCGGCGGTGATACCACGCCGCCGCTGCCGGCCAAGAATCTGCGGCTGGTGCAGGCCACCGAGACCTCACTTGCCATGGCCTGGGATCCGCCGGATCCAGCCGGCGACGGCGACACGGCCGCGGGCTATGTGATCAAGCGCAATGCAACAGAGTTGGCGCGCCAGAATGGTCTGCAGTTCGTCGACAGCGGCTTGTCGGAAGCGACCGCTTACACCTATGAGGTGATGAGCCTGGACTTTAGCGGCAATGTGAGCAAGACGGGTGTTTCCGCATCCTTCACCACACTGGCAGACGCAACGCCGCCGGTGCTGGCAAGCGCGGCGCTGGTCGACTCAACGCACCTGTCGCTGGTCTTTAGCGAACCGGTCAAGCTGGCCTCCGTCACAGCGTTGACCCATTACACCATCGCCCCAACGGCGTCAATCCTTGGGGCTCAGTTGCTGCAAGATAAAAAGACCGTCCTGCTGCATACCGCTGCGCATCGGGACGGTGTGAACTATACTCTGACGGTCACCGGCATTCAGGACAGCTCTAAAGCGATGAACGCCATGGCGGCCGCGCAGTTCAAGTACTCTTTCACGTTGCCGATCCAGGCCAGGGAGATCACGCCACCTACCTACCGGGTTGAACAGGTGGCAGAAAACGACAGCGTCTACGTCGATCGCAATTATACACTGCGAACCATCCCGGCGGGCCTGTCGGGCCAGTCGCGCATCGTCACCGCCAACAACGACAAATATGCCACGGACGCCGCTTTTTTGACCTTTCGGGTGAGCAAGCACGTGCATGTCTATGTGGCCTACGATCGCGATGTGACCACGCCTCCGTTCTGGCTGCAGTCCTGGAACCGCACCGATTGGCTGGTCGAAACCAGCGATTCGCCCTTTATCTGTTTTAAAAAGTATTTCCCGCCCGGCCTCGTTACCCTGGGCGGCAATGAGGGGGTGGGCAGCAACAGCATGTATCTGGTGTTCATGACGCCGGCTGAGGATGCGTCGCCACCGGCGCCGCCCTCCGGGCTTTGGGCTGCGCCCTGGGCCGGTCAGTAACAACCAGTTTGATCGGGAAATGGTTTTCACCATAAGGATCGCCATGGAGTCAAGGATCTGTCGAACGCCTTTTCGTATGGCCAACGTTTGTGGTTGGATTGCAGCCTGCGTGCTTTTTTGCTTTGCTTTGCCATCGGCCGCCGCCACTTCGCTGGGCACACTGGGCAAATGGGGATTGCTCGAGATCCCGTTGCAGGGGCCCAGCCTGAACGGCTACACCGGCTCACCGAACCCCTTTGCCATCCGCCTGGACGGCCTCTTTCGCGGGCCGGATGGCGCTGAGTATCGTGTGCCGGGATTTTTTGACGGCAACGGCAACGGCGGGCAGAGCGGCAACGTCTGGAAGATCCGCTTCGTGCCGGATCAGACCGGCAATTGGACCATGACCACGGTGAGCTCGCAAGCGGAATTGAACAGTAAGAGTTTCAGCTTTCAGGTGGAGCCATCAGCGCAACCGGGATTTCTCCGCTATGTGGGCGGCTATTATCTCAAGTTTCTCGACGGCCCCTGTTGGTTCAAGGCCGGGGTCGATGACCCGGAAGAGTTTCTCGGCGAGACGGTCTTTGGCGGCTGGACGCAGAAACGCAGCCAGGTCGACCATCTCGCCGTCAAGGGCGTCAACTCCATGTACATGACCTTGCTGGATTACCCCGGAGACAGCGGTCTGGTTTTTCCCTGGCTCAGTGTCAATGATCAGACCCGCTACGATATCGACAAGATGCGGAGATGGGAGAGCATGTTCGACTATATCCGCGATCGCAACATGGTTCTGCATCTGGTGCTGGAGGATGACGGCGCGCTCATTCCCGCCAATCGCGAAAATTTTTACCGCTATATGATCGCCCGCTTCGGTCATCACACCGGATTGATCTGGAACCTGCGCGAAGAGTACAATGAACGCTATTCTTCCACCCAGGCGGTCAATTACAGCTTGCTGCTGCAGGAGCTGGATCCCTATGACCATCCCATCGCGGTGCACAACGTGAATGCGCCGGTTGATTGGTATCTGCGCTCTCAGGTCTTTTCCGTCACCAGCATTCAGACCGAGCTGCCGTCGGCCACGCTGCCTCCGCGGCAATTCAACGCCATGGCCCTGGAATGGCGCCAGGCGGCTCAGGACGCCGCTCACCCGCTGATGATCTCTTTTGACGAGACCGGCAAGATCAGCTCCAGCGACAAGGACCGCAGCAATGTGCGCAAGATGACCTGGTGCCTGGCTTTGGCGAACGCGCAGTGCGAACTGCATGTCTGGCCTCTGGCCGATTATGCCGAGTTCGACAGTCTGTGGAATGATCTGAATCATTTAAAAACGTTTATGCTCGGCGTGCCCTTTTGGGAGATGCGGCCGGATAACAGTCTGGTGTCGCCGAACGCCGTGGCCATGACCCGGCCGGGCCATGAGATCGTGGCCTATTCCATCGATGGTCTGCCGGTTGTAGTGGATCTATCCGGCCAACAGGGGGTTTGGAGCTGCGTATGGTATCACCCGCGCACTGGACAGCGTGTGTCCGCAGCGGCGGTGCCGTCCGGCGGCGTGGTGACTCTGACACCGCCTTTCGGCAGCGACGCCGTGTTCCATCTGGTGAATACAGAGCCTGACGAACCGGCTGCTCCTGAGAACGTGGTGATTGAAAATCTGCAGCCGTCGCGCTATCGGGTTTCGCAACTGTTCAAAGACAGCACCTATTACGTAGACCGGACGTTCACTCTTATCGATCTGCCGGATGCTCTACAAGGCCTCACCTGCATCAAGACGGCCAACGACGACAAGACCAATGCTGATTCGTCGTTCATCTCTTTTTCCGTGGACCGGCCGGCCAACATTTTGATCGCCTATGATTCGCGGGTGGATGCCAAGCCGGAATGGCTGAGCAAAAATTTTGTCCTGACCGACTGGTCCATCGGAGTGTCGGACAAGGGCGCTTATCTGCGTCTGTGGAATCGTACGGTGGCTCCGGGCATGGTTCATCTTGGCGGCACTGCTGCGCCGGGGTTCGCCGCGAGCAGCAGCTACAGCACGTACTTTGTCGTCATCCAACCCTATCTGGGCGCCGAATCGGATCCCTACCCGCCGAGCGCGCCTCAGGGAGTGCAGATTTTCAAGTTGGATCCTTAAATCAGCGGTGGTGTCGTCCGGCGGCGATGTGTTGCGCAGGATTATCCATGATGAATCACAATGAAGAATGACCGGTGGTAAAAGCAGCGGGAGTCCTATGATACCCCCATCTCTGTTGGCTGAATGTTATACTGTTCCCTTTTGGCAAAAGCGGCTGTGCCCGGAGACGCCGGATCGCCCTCTCCGGCAGGCGCTAAAGCCGGATGGGCTTTCTGAGGTCTCCTCGATGGAGCCAGCCCGCTCTTCCGGCCAATGGGGTGAAAAAAACAGCGGCTGTGTTGCCGATCCCTTTTCAGATAAAACCCTGATGCCGGAGTGAGTGGAAACAGGTGAGGATGGATGGCTGTCCTGCCTGAGGATGGTTGGGCACCCTCACTGAGGCTGTGCCCAAGCTTTTGCAGCATTCAGCAATTCACCATTGATTCGTGTGATATCGAGGGCTGCCCCCCAATTTGCTCCTCTGATGGCGGGAGAATATCTACACCACAAAGTATATCGATGATCGGTTTTGACTAGAGTAACTTTGTGAACTTGGTGGTTGAATACTTTTATGAAAAGTAAATTATTTTGTAGTATTTAGCAGCTTGATCTATCCTTTTGAATATGCCCACTAGGGAACTATCCCCCATGAATGGCCCACTTACGGTATGATCGGCAGGGTCAGATGAGCGGGATGTTTCGGCCCCCAGCTGATCGTCTGGTTTGCGATTCGTGAGTGCGCTGCCGAATAGATAGGCTCTCCGTTGTTCAAGTTTCGGTTGTAGCGCGGAAATAGACTGGAGCAGATGACCACCCGTAGTTTGTGTCCCACCGCCAGCTGATAGCCGGCTGCCCAAAGTGAAAACCGGATGCGGCGGATTTTTTTGCCGCCGCGAACCTGCTGTCCGCCCTCCTGAATGTTGACGATTTTACCGTCCGGTTGTACATCCTGCAGACAGGCGAAGAAATCCGTGCTCGCTGCGTCGCTGGCGACATAGAGCTCTACCTGCAGCGGTCCCAGCAGCGTCAGCGGTGCGCTCAGCGTATCGCTCTCAAAGACCGCCTGATCCGTGCGCTCCACATTGCTGTTTTGCCAGGCCGGTCCTACGCCGATGCCGAGAAACGTGCCGCCCAGGGAGGGATAGGGGTTTTGCGGATCATATACAAAGGTCGCCCTTTCCGCCTTGGTGGGTTTGTGTGTGCTGAGCGTGCCTTCGGCGCCGAGGTAATAGCGCACGGGTTTGGACTGTTCCGGCGGCCATTGTTTGCTCATGACCCACTTGTTCGCGTGAATGATGAAAAATGCAAAGGGCCGGCTCATCAGGGAATCAGAGGTGGCTGTGGTTGCGTCAAGATGTTTAATGTGGTTGTCCACGAAGGCACGAGCCAGGCCCATGAACCGGTCCAGTTTGGCGGCGTCGCCATAGTCCGTGGGAATCGCGATCTGTCCATGGGCATAGGGTCCTATGATCAGCCGGCTGTCCGGATGCCGTTTTTTACCCAGGTTGATAAAATCTTTGATCTGCGCTTCCAGGAACATGTCGTACCAGCCGGCGATGGACAATACCGGTGTGGTCACAGGTTTGCGAAAAGAGAAGGAGCGCCAATAAGAGTCGTTCGTCTCATGCCGCAGCCAATCCTCCAGGAAGGCATTGGCGGCGCCGGTGGAATCATCGACGATCGACAGGGGCAGGCGGTTATAGGCGGCGAGGAGCTGTTGCGATTTGACTTGGGGATGATTCATGATCAGTCCCCAGTTCAGGCTGGTGGCCAGGGAAAAGAGCCCGCTCGGATAAAAGGCGTCGTACATATCTGCCGTGGTCACCAGGGCGGTCACTGCGTCCAGCTGATCGCTGATCACCCACTGGGTGTAGCCGACATAGCTGCCGCCCCAACCGCCGATGCGGCCGTTGCTCCACGGCTGCCGGCGAATCCAGGCCAGGGCGGCCAGGCCATCGGCCCGTTCATAGCGGAACGGATAAAAGGATTTTCCGGATTTGCCGGTGCCGCGGCAATCCTGAACGACCACCGCATACCCCTGGTTGACGAATTTTTCCGCATCCCCTTTCGCGCCGTTTTTATTGTACGGCGTGCGCAGGAGAATGCAGGGGAACGGCCCTGCGCCTTTCGGCAGATAGAGGTCCGTGGCCAGGCGAGCGGTATCGGCTCCGGCCACGATCACTTCACTTTTGCTAAAGGCCTCTTCCTCATCGGCGGCAAGACATAGAGAATGAGTGTGAAGGAAAACGGCGCAGAGAACGCCGGCGGTGAGAAGAGCACTTTTTTTCATTCGAGGATCCTCCTGCTTTTCGAGAAGGTAAATGATCAGCGTTTCCGGGCTCTGAAGGAGCGCGGTGCTTTCAGAGCGCTGGATCTGACTTTTTCCTGTTTCATCTGCCAGCGGCCGTTTTCATAATAGGCGGTCCAGCCGGCGGGGGAGCCGTCCTCCAGGACACTGACCAGGTATTGGATTTTTTCCTTGCGTTTGAAACGGATTTCGAAATCATGGCCGTCCGGATCAGCCGCCGGCGCGTCGGCCAGATAATGGAATTTTTCCGCCAGCTCGGCGCGATGGCGGGTCAGGTCTTTGACTTTGGGACTGGCGGTCTCGCGCGCTTTGGGAAAGGTGTGGGCGGCGAGAAACAGGCCGGCGGCGCCGTCGCGCAGTAAAAAGTAAGCGTCGGATTTTTTGCATTTCAACTCGGGCATGGGCACTGGTGCGGATTTCGGCGGCGCCGGCTGCCCGGTGCGCAAAAGTTTGCGGGTGTTTTTGCACTCTGGATATTTGCTGCAGCTGAAATATTTGCCAAAACGGCCGCTTTTCAGTTGCATGGGTGCGCCGCACAGGTCGCAGGCAAGCGCCGGCCCGTCATACCCTTTCAGTTTAAAGGCGCCCTGTTCCATCTCCCATCCGCTGCAATCCGGAGAGTTGCCGCAGATATGCAGTTTATGCTGTTGGTCGAGCAGATAGCTGTCCATCAGCGAGCCGCAGCGCGCACAGCGGCGCTTGGCGAAAATTTCTCCGATGTCCCCTTCTTCTTCATTTTGACTGCCGGCGGATGAAGCCTCATCTCCAGGAAGCAGATTGCGCGTGGTTTTACACCGTTCTTTGACCGGCAGGTCATAACCCGAACAGCTGAGGAACACGCCGGTGGAGGCCACGCGGATGTTCATGGGCCGCTGGCAGGCAGGACAGGGCAGGTCCGTCAACACCGGCTCGTTGCGGCGCATTCGGCTGCCGGCCAGGGTCAGTTGTTTTTTAAATTCCGCGTAAAAGGCATCCAGTGTCCGGCGCCAGTCCGCCTCGCCCCGGGAGACGACGTCGAGCTTTTCCTCCATCCCTGCCGTGAAACCGTAATCCAGCAGATCGGAAAAATTTTCCACCAGCCGGTCGGTGACGACATCGCCGATTTTTTGCGCATAAAAGCGGCGGCTCACCAGTTTCACATAACCGCGTTCCTGAATGGTGGAGATGATGGGCGCATAGGTGGACGGCCGGCCGATTCCCCGTTTTTCCAGCTCGCGCACCAGCGAGGCTTCGGTGTAGCGGGCCGGCGGTTTGGTGAAATGGCGGCTGGGATCCAGCGCCTTCAGTTTGAGCACATCGCCCACGGCCAGGTCCGGCATCTCGCACTCCTCCTCCTTTTTGGCAGGAGGCAGAATTTTCATCCAGCCGTCAAAACGCATCACCCGGCCGCGGGCGCGCAGTTCAAAATCGCCTGCCTGAATGATGATGGCCGTGGCGTCGAACTCGGCCGGCTTCATCTGACAGGCGATGAACTGCCTCCAGATCAGATCGTACAATCGCACCGCATCGCGCTCGAATGAGTGCAGATCCTCCGGCGTGGTCAGAACGTGGGTGGGACGGATGGCTTCATGCGCCTCTTGAGCGCCTGCTTTGGCGGCGTAATAATTGGGTTTTTCCGGAACATAGGCCGGCCCCATGGTCTCGGCGATCATTTTGCGCACTCCGGCGATCGCCTCCGGCGCCAGGTTCACCGAGTCGGTGCGCATGTAGGTGATCATGCCCGCTTCATACAGACGCTGTGCCAGCAGCATGGTTTTTTTGACGCTGAAACCCAGGCGCGTACTGGCCGCCTGCTGCAGAGTGGTGGTGATGAAAGGCGGATAGGGCCGCTGGCTGACCGCCGAATCCTTGCGGTCTATTATCGTATAGGTCGCTCGCTTTAGTTCCGCCAGCGCCTGATCCGCCTGCTCTTTGTTGACAGGTTTGAAAGGTTTATCGAGATGACGGGTCACTTGCGCACGGACAGGATTTTTTCCCTGCAGATCAGCCCAGATCTCCCAGTATTCCTCTGGAACAAAGGCGCGGATCTCGCGCTCTCTTTCCACGATCAGGCGCACAGCCACCGATTGCACACGGCCGGCGGAAAGGCCGCGCGCCACCTTTTGCCAGAGCAGCGGGGAGATCATATAGCCGACCACGCGGTCGAGAAACCGGCGCGCCTGTTGAGCATGCACGCGATCCATGTTGAGCCGGCCGGGCGCGCTGAACGCTTTCTGGATCGCCGGCTTGGTGATCTCGCTAAAGGTCACCCGGCGGTAACGGAACGGATCGCCGCCGATGGCCTCAGCCAGATGCCAGGCAATGGCCTCCCCTTCGCGATCCAAGTCAGTGGCCAGATAGATCGTCTCGGCGGATTCCGCCAGCTGTTTCAGCTCCTTCAACACCTTGTGTTTGCCCGGCAGGATCACATAATGAGCTTGCCAGCCGTTTTCCGGATCCACGCCCATGACGCGGATCAGGTTTGTAATTTTGCGCTTTTCCTTCTCCTCATCGCTCAGCCCTCTGGCGGCAGACGAGGCCGGTTTGGCCGCCTGAGCTGCGCTGACAGGCAGATCGCGAATATGGCCGATCGAGGCCCTGACGATGTATTCACTGCCGAGATATTTGTTGATGGTCTGCGCCTTGGCGGGCGATTCGACGATGACAAGGGATTTAGCCATTGGGTAGTGTTCTCAGGATAATAGGTGTTCGACCGGTGCAAATGGTGTGAAGGAGGATAATTGGCTAATAGTCTGTTTTATTTACACTTTTCATTGAGACAGAGTAATCGTAGTTAAATATACCATTTAAAAAATGTTCATTGCAAGGTTTATTTTTCCCTGGCCGGAGTGCAAAAAAAGGTTCTGCGAATTGAATTTAAAGCCGTATATTATTATGTGAATAGACATCATTGGAGTTATGCGGGTGTAAGCAGGGATCAGGGGGCGGAATGAGCCCTGCGAACCGCGCCATTTTGATTACGAATCGGTATTTCAGCCAAAGCCATGAGATGAAACCAAATAGCCTGCCGAAAAAAAATCCTCCGCTTCCAGCTGCAGGTCAGCCGCATCTTTCAGTGGTAGCGCCGGTCTACAACGAGGTGGAGAACGTAGAACGGTTGTGGGATGCGTTGTATCCGATCCTGCAGGCGCTGAACAAGCCCTACGAGGTTATTCTGGTGGATGACGGCAGTCGCGACGGCACGCGTGAAAAACTGCGCGAGTTGGCCGGCCGCTATCCCATGCTGCGCGTCATTCTGTTTCGCGCCAATTTCGGCCAGTCCGCCGCCATGGCAGCGGGATTTGAGGCCAGCCGCGGCGACATCGTAGTGGCCATGGACAGCGACCTGCAGAATGATCCATCGGATATCCCCCTGTTGCTGGCCAAGATGGCGGAGGGGTACGATGTGGTCAGCGGCTGGCGCAAGGATCGAAAGGACAAATGGCTGTTGCGCAAAGTGCCGTCTAAAATCGCCAACCGCCTGATCTGCTCCATCACCGATGTGCGCCTGCATGACACCGGCTGTTCGCTGAAAGCGTTCCGCGGAGAAATTCTCCGCCGCATTTCTTTGTACGGCGAGCTGCATCGATTCATCCCGGCGTTGACGCGCATGGAGGGGGCGCGCATCACCGAGCTGGCGGTGCGCCATCATCCCCGGCGGTTCGGTCAATCCAAATACAATCTGAGCCGTACCTTTCGAGTGATCATGGATCTGACCACTCTGCGGCTGTTGATGCGCCATCTGCGCAACCCGTTGAGTTTTTATTTTCAGTTTGCCTTCTGGACCATGCTGGCGGCGGTGCTCTGTTCGGCGGCCGGCGGCTACAAGGTGATGCATCAGCACCTGCCCTGGTCGGAGCTGAACATTTTATTCACGCTGATCGTCCTGCTGACCGCCACCAGCCTGCAATTCGTATTTTTAGGATTGATCGGCCGCATCATTGTGGAGAGCGGATCCCGGCGCACGTTTTATCTGAGAACGCCGCCGGTTTCCTGATCCGTAGCCGCCGGTTTTTGCGTTTGTTTTTTGCGGCCGGAATTGCTACATTTATTCTTAAAAAAAGATGGCTCTATGACACCAACCAAAGTCAATCAATCCAAATCTCCAGCCGTCTCGGTCATCGTCGCGGTGCAGAACCAAATGGATTCGCTGGCGGCTCTGCATGATCAACTGCTGACCCTGCTGCGAAGCGGTTCTCGGCGGTTCGAACTGATCTATGTCGATGACGGCAGCAGCGATGGCACCTGGGGCGAACTGGCGCGCATTCAGCAGAGCTGTTCGATGGTCAAAGCGATCCGCCTGCGCAGTTCCTTCGGCGAAGCCTCGGCGCTGGACGCCGGATTTCGCAACAGCAGTGGGGAGATTCTGGTTTACTTTACCTGTCGCGTCCATGTCAACCCGCAGCATGTGATCCAGCTGTTGTCGCGAATCGAACAGGGGTACGATGTGGTGGTCGGCCGGCGCACGCCCCGCCGCGACAGCCTGCTCAACCAAATGGTCTCTCGTCTGTTTAACGGGCTGGTCAACCGCATCTCAAAGACCAGTCTGCACGACGTCAACAGCGGCGTGCTGGCCGCGCGACGGGTGGTGCTGGAGAGCGTGCCGTTTTACGGGTCGTTGAATCCGTTTCTGCCGGTGGTGGCCCAGCGCCAGGGCTTCAAGATCGTCGAAGAGCCGGTGGAGCAGTTGACCGGCCGCTTTAACCAATCCATCTATCCGAAAAATTACATCAAACGGATGCTGGATCTGATCAGCGTCCTGTTTCTCAGCCGTTATTCGAAAAAGCCCTTGCATTTTTTGGGATTTGTCGGCGTCATCTTTACGCTGATCGGCGCCGCCATCAGTCTCTATCTGTTCATCTATAGGGTGCTCGGCATCGGCGGCATTTCGGGCAAGCCGATGCTGCTGCTGGGCGTTTTGCTGCTGATCATCGGCATTCAGATGATCTCCATAGGTCTTTTGGGTGAGATTATCATTTTCACCCATGCGGATTCCATCAAAGAGTACAACATTGAGGAGATCCTCAATTAAGTGAAGCTGATCATTCAAATTCCCTGCTATAACGAAGCCCAGACCCTGCCGGTCACCCTGGCGCATCTGCCTCGCGAGATCGAGGGCGTCGATGCCATCGAGATCCTGGTGGTCGATGACGGCAGCGAGGATGAAACGGTGCGGGTTGCACGACAGCTGGGCGTTCATCATATCGTGCGCATGAACCGCAACAAGGGATTGGCCACCGGCTTTACCGCCGGCCTGGACGCCTGTCTGCGGCTGGGCGCGGATCTGATTGTCAACACCGACGCCGATAACCAGTATTCGGGCGAAGATATTGCCAAGCTGGTGCGGCCCATTCTGGCGCATGAGGCCGATCTGGTGATCGGCGACCGCAACACCGGCGCCATCGAGCATTTCTCCTGGACAAAGAAACGGCTGCAATGGCTGGGCAGTTGGTTCATTCGCCAGCTTTCCGGTACGACGATTCCGGACGCCACCAGCGGCTTTCGCGCCCTGTCGCGCGATGCCGCGCTGCGGATGAACGTGCTGAGCAAATTCACCTATACGCTGGAGACCATCATTCAGGCCGGCAAGAAAAACATCGCCATGACCCACGTGCCGGTGGAGATCAACCCCAAACTGCGCGAGTCCCGGTTGTTCTCCAGCAATTGGAGCTATATCAAAAAGTCGCTGGCCACGATCGTGCGCATCTACACCATGTACGAACCGCTCAAGATGTTCTCCTATATCGGCGGCACGATATTCGGCCTGGGCCTGTTGCTCGGACTGCGCTTCATGTATTATTATCTCACGACTGGCGGCGCAGGCCATATCCAGTCGTTGATCCTGGCAGCGGTGCTGCTGATTGTGGGCTTTCAGATTTTTGTCATGGGCTTGCTGGCGGACATCATCGGTTCCAATCGTCAACTTATTGAAAATATCCTCTATCGAGTGCGCAAGATGGAGCTGCAGAAGGAAACCACGGAAACACGACCTTCCTGAACCGGACCGGTCTTATACCATGAGGGCCTCGTTGTCGAAAAAAAATCCAGCGGCCGGTCAGGCCGTTCCCCCGACCAAGATGGCGTATATCACCAACGTCTATCCGTTGCTGTCAGAGACGTTCATCGTCTCGGAAGTGAAAAGCCTCATTCAGGCCGGCTTTCCGGTACGCGTTTTTTCCCTGTTTGAACCCAGTTCGCGTGAAAATGAATTGGACGACGCCGAACTGAAAGCGCAGACCATCTATTGGGCGCCGAACATGCGACTGGCCAAAGTGCTGCCGGCGCATGTGCATTTTATCCGGCACGCGCCCCGCACCTATATGCGAACGTTACGCTATGCCTTTCAGCATCGCAACCGGCAGGCCTCACTGCGCGCGCTGGTGCGCTGGACGTTGAACGGCGGCCGCCGGCGCAAGGAGCTGTCCACGGCGGATCTGCAGAACTTGCTGCTGCACTTTGTCGTGGTTATGCCGTTCGCCGCCCTGATCCGCCGCGAGGGGTATACCTGGATGCATGCCGCGTTCGCCAACACGCCGTCCAGTTTTGCTCTGTTGACCTGGAAACTGACCGGGGTGCCGTACAGCGTATCCGCGCATGCCATGGACCTCTTTATCACCCCGGAGATTCTGGCGGAAAAACTCAACAACGCCCGATTTGTCGCCACGTGCAATCATTTCAACAAATCCTATCTGGAGGAATATTATCCGGAGGTCCGCCAGGATAACATTCATCCTGTTTATCACGGAACCGATGTGCAACGTTTCGCGGCAGCGGAACGGAATCGAAAAGCGACGCCGCCGGTCCTGCTGGCAGTCGGCCGGCTGGTGCGGAAAAAGGGGCTGGCCGTGCTTTTACGCGCCGGCCTGATGTTGAAGGAGCGCGGCGTGGCGTTTCAGATCTGGATCGTGGGTGAAGGTCCGGAACGGCCGCGGCTGGAGATGTTCTGCCGCATACATCACCTGCATGAGACGGTTACATTTTATGGCGCCTGCGCGCCCGAAGAGATCAAAAGCTTTTATCAAAAAGCCACGCTGTTTGTTCTGCCCTGCGTGCAGGATGAGAACGGCGATCGCGACGGCATTCCCAATGTGATCGCCGAAGCCATGGCCATGCGCCTGCCGGTGATCTCTTCCTATCTTTCCGCCATTCCGGAACTGGTGAACAACCGCGTGACCGGCCGCCTGCTGGCGCCGAACGATCCGGACGAATTGGCCGCGGTGATTCAGGAATTGCTGGAAAATCCCGCGCTGGCCAAGCGCATGGGCGCCATGGGCCGAAAACGAGTGGAGGAACTGTTCGATAGCCGGAAAACGCTCCGCGAGCTGATCTCTCTATTCGAGGAGCAAATCGCCCCTGCCGCGGACGCCCCCGCAGGCACATGATACGGTTGATCGTCAACGGCGATGACTGGGGCCTGTGCCCGCAGGTGAATCTGGGCGTGGTCAGGGCTCACCGGGAAGGCATTCTGACTTCCACCTCCCTATTGGCCAACGGCGCCGCCTGGGAGCAGGCCTGTCAGCTGAGCCGAACCTGTCCTCGCTTGTCCGTTGGCCTGCATTTGAATCTGACCTGGGGCGCTCCGGTGCTGCCGGCTGCCGAGGTGGCCTCTCTGGTGGATCAGCACGGCCGTTTTTATTCCAAGTGGGTTTTTATACGAAGGGCTCTCTTTGGCGCTGTACATGTCAAAGAGATGGCCGCCGAGGCGCAGGCGCAGTTGCAGCGCGTACAGTCTGCGGGAGTGACTCTCTCACATTTGGACAGCCATCACCACGTCCACTGCCTGCCCACGGTCGGCCGCCTGATGGAGGAACTGGCTGCGCAATACGGTCTGCCGGTTCTGCGAAGGTTTCATGGCGCTGAAGCCGGCAGCTCGCTGCAAGCCAAAGCCGCAGCACAAATCTGTCGCGCCGGCGTTCGCCGCTCCCCCTTGGCAGGAAGGGCATACCCTGTCTGCCGGTTTTATGGATATGATCTGATGGTTCGACACGACAAAAAAATGGCCCTGGCCTCGATTCTTCAACGTCTGCCGGACGGCCTGAACGAAGTGATGTGCCATCCGGCAGAAGAGAATGTTTCGCAACCATCTGTGCGCACGCGCCTGCATCGCTTTTTCGAACTGCAGGCGCTGTGCGATAGGAACATTCGAAGGCTGCTCGATGAACGCGGAATTATGCTGATCTCCACGGCTGCTGGGAAGGAAATCCATGAATCAGCTGCGTAAATTGATCACTCATCCCTGGTTCGGCCTGATGCTGATTCTGGCCGGCGGACTGGCGTTGCGCCTGGCCCTGCTGCCCATGCGATGGATCAATCCGGACGAGGGCGCGCATCTCTTGGATGCACGGCTGATGCTGCAGGGGCTTGTGCCTCTGGTGGATTTCGGCTCCAAGCAGCCCTTTTACATAGCCGGCTTGGCATTGACCATCAAACTGTTCGGCGCCACCTTGTGGGTCGGACGTCTGTTCATTGTATTCTGCCATATGGCGACGGTTTGGCTGCTCTATCTGCTCATGAGACACCTGGTCAGCCAACGTGCGGGTTTGCTGGCTGCCGCGCTTTATTCGTTTTTGCCCTTTTTCGTCGTTTGGGGAGTGGTGGTGAAAACAGAGCCGCCGGCGATTTTGCTGGCAGTGCTCAGTAGCTATTTGTTTCTCCTCGGCATGAAGCAGAGCAACACACTGACCGCGCCGTTGTTCTGGGCCGGGGCTGTGGCGGGATTGGCCTTTTTGACCCGGCAGTCCACGCTGTATCTGCCGGTTACGGTTTTTCTTTTTCTGCTCATCAACCGGTCCGGATCGCGCTCTTTTCGCCTGTCCGCTTTTGCCGTGTATACGGCCGGGGTGATAGCGGTGCTGAGCGCTGTGGGCTTGCTGTACAGCCGCTGGATGCCGCTCAGCCGTCTTTTGCTGTCCCCCTTGAATCCCCTGGAGCTGCTTTTTTCCCGGGGACTGCACGGGCTCGGCCTGGCGCCGCCGGCCCATCGGATCGCGGACAGCAGCGGCTTTCGTATTCTGGATCAGAGCCCGGCGGTCACACTGGAGGCCTGGCAAACAAGCCTGCTGCTTTCCTTTTTCATCATCGTGGTATTGTTCTGGAGCCTGTTTCATTATCGCCGGACGCTGATCTCCCTGTGCCGTCATTCGCGCTTTGGTTATCTGTTCATCTGGATGGTGATCGTATGGGCGATGTATATTTTTCAATCTATGCAACGGGGATTTTTCAGCCAATATTTTCTCGAGATCTTGACCCCGGTTCT
>CAZKQR010000042.1:0-17668 GCA_964554965.1 uncultured Cytophagia bacterium
GCGCTATTTGCTCGACAGAATGTATTCGCTGATTTTTTGCGCAATGGTTCTGACGACGTACTCGAATTCTTCGACATCCTTGTTCAGCAGGGTCATGCGGAAACCAAGCAGCGGCGAGAAGAATGAGGTCAGCGGCACGACACAGATGCCGGTGGCGGCCAGCAGATAGTAGACGAACCGTTTGTCGTGCTCAATGTCCTTGGCGATGCCCTCCACATAGCTTTTGATCTCCGGCGATTCGATCTCTAAAAACTGCCGATCGTTGAGCACCGACTCGTTGAACAGCACGGTCATGTAAAAGGCGCCGTCAGTGCGGTTGACGATTACAAACGGGACATCCTTCAGCCGTTCGTAGGCGATGTTGGACAACTTTTCATAATGGCGGATACGGTTCTGCAGGTATCCGGAGTATTCCGGGTGGGACATGATCCGCGGGATCGCCATCTGCGGCAGCGTGGTGGAGCACACCTCGGACATCTTTTGCTGCAGGATGGTGTTGATGAAGCGGGCGAATATCGGATCTTTGTCCGCATTATAAACTTCCATCCAGCCGCAGCGCGCTCCGGGCCAGGGGAATTCTTTAGAGATCCCCTGGAGGGAGATCGCCGGCACGTCGCCGATCACATCGCCGATGGGCACGGTCTTTTGGTTGTTGTAGACGATGTTGATATAGGTCTCGTCGGCAATGATGAACAGATCGTTCTCCCGGGCGATGCGCACCACGGTCTCCAGCGTTTCCAGCGGATAGACATAACCGGTGGGATTGTCTGGATTGATGATCAGAAGGCCCACGATCGCACGGTGACTTTTCACCTTGTGTTCCAGCTCGCGCAGATCCGGTTGCCAGCCGTTGTAAGGATTCATCCGGTAGGTGTTGGGCGGAAAGGAGGCATGCAGCACTTCCGCCATCAGGTGCGTAGAGTAGGTCGGTTCCGGCATGATCACGCGGGCGTCCACCTGGATGGAGCTGTAGGTGCGGGCGATGGCGTCGCCCAGGCCGTTAAAAAAAATAATGTCCTCGGGCGAGAGGTGCACCCGGCCGCGGGCGTTGACGCGTTCGGCGAGAAACGCACGCGTGGCGTCCACGCCCTTGGTGGGCGAGTAGGCGTAGGAACGGTTTTCCCGAATGATGTCCGTGAGCGCCTGACTCATCCACTCGGGTATGGTTTCCCCTTTTTGCACCGGGTCGCCGATGTTTTCCCAGATAATTTTAACGCCGAGGGCTTCCAGTTTTTGGGCGATGGGCACCAGATTGCGTATCTCGTAAGTCAATCCGTTGCCGCCGCGTGAAATTTCAAAACGCATAGGGTGTTTCACTCCTTTGCCGGCCCTTCGCCGGACTGACGATGAACGGTCGCCGGCCGGGAAGGTGAAAAACAATTCAGTTCGAGCACAGAGGAAAGATGAAGCTTTTAATGCCAAGAAGGCGCCGCCATCCTATCCGGCGGTGCGAATGGTCTCGCCTGGGACTCTTTTTTTCGCTTTCCGCCGAAGGGTACTTGGTCAGGCATCAGGGATTTGCCCAGATGCTTTGCTGATGGCGGCCGAAGGTGTTTTACTAAACGAACGGTTAAGATAATAACGGTAAGGATTAAGATCAAGAGAAAGTTATCAGGCGGGCGGTTCGGCTAAAGCGGGCCGGCGTCGCGCATTCTTGAAATCGTCACCCATTCATAACCGCGATCCCGCAGGCTGTCGATGAGGGCAGGGAGGATGGGATGCACCGGATCGTCCTTCCGTTGGCTGTCCAGGTGCATGAGGATGATGCCGCCGCGACCGGCGGTATCACTGTCGCGGCCGAAGGAGAGCAGCCGGGAGAGTATTTTTTCTGACGCCTGATATCCCTGCTGATTTTTGTCTGCGATCCAGTCCAGCGCGTCCAGGCTCTGGCCGTTGGTGACGGTCCAGCCGACATGGGTGTAGCCTAATTCCTCGGCCCAGGATCGAATTTCCCGATTATGTTCGCCGAAGGGAGCGCGCCAGTAGTGCGCCATCTCCCTGCCGGTCAGCTGGGTAAAATACTCCGCGGTGCGCTTGAGCTCCTGCTGCAATTTTTCTCTGCTCATTTCGGCCAGCGTCTCCTGCCGGCGATTCTGCGCCACCGTAGTGAGGCGCGGGTGGCTCCAGGTGTGGTTGCCCACTTCGTGCCCATCGGCGACGATGCGGCGCACGAGGTCCGGGTATCTTTTCATAAAAGCGCCGGTCAGAAAAAATGTACAGGTTGTTTTTTTATCCGCCAGTTGATTGAGAATGGCCTCGGCGCTGCCGTTCCCGGAACCGCCGTCAAAGGTCAAGGCGATGTGCTTGCGGTCAGCCGGACCGCGGCTGAAATCTCCGGCCGTGATCTCGGCGATGGGCCGGCCGGTGATGGTGATGATTTTTTCCAGCAGGGAGACATGGCCGTGCTCATCCAAGCCACGGACCACCAACTCGTTTTCGCCGGCCTTGACCGCCACGTTCTCGAAAGAAAAGCGTCCGTCTTTCGAGATGGTCACTGCCCGCAACTCGCGATTGACCAGCAGCGAGAGGCTGATGTTGTCCGCCGCCTCACCGACGATGGTGATGCGGTTTTCGCTGATCCGCGCCTGCTGCGGCTGCGACCACTGAATCCGGCTTTTGTCCTGCACACTATCCTGCGCAGCCGGAGCTTGAGTTGGAAGAGGCGATTGCTTCCATGCCGCCACTTCATGTGCCAGATTGCGAAGCGACAGCCAAATCATCAGAAACAGGCTGAGGGTGATCAGCGGAAAGAGCCAACTGCCGGCGCGGCCGGTCAGGGAACCGCTCTTTTTGCTTTTAGCTTTCGTCGTGGTGGGAGTGGTCCAAAAAGTCGAGGCTTCCTGCAGCAGCGACCGGAGCAGACAGCGCGTACTGCAAAAAGGCCGGTCGAGAAAAGACCGCGTGCATTCCGGACAGATAAAAACGCGGCACTGGTGACAGCGCTTGCGGGTGACGGTCTCTGGATGGTTTTTGCATACATGGGCCATGTGAAAAAAGTTAGCAAACTGCCGGTGAAAAGCAAGGTAAATATCCTTGGATTTTCGCTAATTTCTTTCTAAACTAATCCGTAGGTTGCATGTCGCATGATTTCAGGAGGGGCTGATGAATCCTGATTCGGACAAACACGTGCGTCCGGCCGCCTGGGCCGGTGCGTTCTATCCCGCAGAGCCGGACGAGTTGCGCAAACAGGTGACCAGAATGCTGATGGATGCTACAGAGGCGCCTGTCGCCGGCCACCTGATCGGTCTGATTGTGCCGCACGCGGGCTATCTCTATTCCGGCTTTACGGCGGCGCATGCCTATCGGCTGCTGAAGCGCCGGCCGATCAAAACGGTCTTTGTTGTCGCGCCCAGCCATGCCGAATGGTTTGAAGGCGTTTCCGTCTATGACGGCGACTTTTATGAAACCCCGCTGGGCCGGGTCCGCGTGGATCGCGCCAAGGCCGAGGCGCTGGCTGCTTTTGATCAGGCCATCACTCTCTCCGAAGCCGGTCATCATGTTGCCGGAGACCGCTCCGAGCATTCTCTGGAGGTGCAACTGCCATTTCTGCAGATCGCCCTGGATGCGCCGTTTCAGCTGGTGGCTGTGGTGTTCCATGACTATCGTCCGGACCTCTGCCGTTTGCTGGGGCTTGCCCTGGCCGGCGTTATGGAAGAGTCGGATCTGCTGGTAGCGAGCACGGATCTGTACCACGGCTATTCCTACAAAGCCTGCGTGCGCAGTGATGAGGCAACGCTGCAGGCGCTTTCGTCCATCGATCCGGAAGGCTTTTGCAGTGCCATGCAGGCGGAAACCGTGCAGGCCTGCGGCGCCGGCCCGGTGGCCGCTCTGCTCTATGCCGGCCGGGAGA
Organism: uncultured Cytophagia bacterium; assembly: GCA_964554965.1. GTDB lineage: Bacteria > Zhuqueibacterota > Zhuqueibacteria > Residuimicrobiales > Residuimicrobiaceae > Anaerohabitans. The sequence goes on from CAZKQR010000042.1 coordinate 3,851, forward strand.
AAAAAGCGAACACCATCACTTTGCTGCATCGCACCAATTCGGCCGATGTGACCGGCTCGCGGGAGGGCTGGACCGTAGGCTATGCCAGCCTGAGTATAAGCCGATGTCCGAAAGAATAGCCATCCTCGGCGCCGGCAGAGTGGGCACTGCTCTGGCTTTGGCTCTGCCGCACGCCGGTCATGAGCTTGTGGCCGTAGTGGATGCCGATCATCAGGCGGCCGCCAAGTGCGCAAACCGGTGCCGGAAAAGAGGGATCGTTCGAACCGTAGAAACATTGCCTGCGGATGTGACGCTGGTTTTTGTTGCCACGCCGGACGGCCGCATACAAGAAGCGGCCCAGCAACTGGCAAATGCCTCCAGGGTTGGCGCAGAGACCGTGGTTGGCCATCTTTCCGGAAGCTTGACGGCCGACGTACTGGCTCCTCTGGCCGGTCAGACGAGCCTGCTCGCTTCCTGTCACCCCGTGGCCTCCTTCTCTTCTGCGTCCGCCGGCTGCCGGGCGTTCAGGGACATCCCCTTCGCGCTGCAGGGCGATCCGGAGGCGTTGCAGCGCTTGATCCCGGTGATCGAAAGTGTGTCCGGCCGCTATTTTTTTCTGGCGCCGGAAAAAAAACCTTTGTATCATCTCGCCTGTGTTCTGGCCTCCAACTATTTCGTCGGGCTGGCCTCCATGGTGGAAGAGGTTTTAAAACAGGCCGGCATCGATTCGCTGGAGATCATGGCGCCGTTGTGGCGGTCGACCTTGGAACATATTCTGCAGCAGGGCCCGGCTCAGGCGTTGACCGGACCCGTGGTGCGCAATGATGTGGACACCGTGCGACGCCATCTGCAGGAAATAAAAAGCGAATTCCCGCAGTTTGTACCCATATACAAGCATCTCGGCCTCCGGTTGCTCGCCCTGGCGCGGCAGCAATCCCCTGACGCCGATTTATCCAAGATGGAAGAGCTGTTTACCGATGAATTTTGAAATACGCGACCGGCTGTTCTTAGAAGCGCAGGAAAGGCGTTCGCTTTCAGCGCTGGCAGCCAGAAGCGAGGACTATCACCGCACGCGGCGCTATTCAGAGCCGGAACATCCCTATCGCACTGCTTTTCAGCGCGACCGCGACCGTATCATCCACTCCCGGGCCTTCCGCCGCCTGAAACACAAACGTCAGGTTTTTCTTACTCAATCGGGTGACCACTATCGCACGCGACTGACGCACACGCTGGAGGTGGCGCAGCTCAGCCGCACTTTGGCGCGCAGCCTCGGCCTGAACGAAGACTTGACTGAAGCGATCGCCCTGGGCCATGACCTCGGGCATACGCCCTTTGGCCATGTGGGCGAGATCATCCTGCACAAGATCATGAGCGGCCGCGATGACCTGGATGGCGTGCTGCCCTCCGGCGTCGCCGCCGGCGGCTACAAGCACAATTACCAGAGCCTGCGGGTGGTGGATGTGATCGAAAAAAAATACAGTTGGGAGGGGCTGAATCTCACCGCCGCCGTGCGCGAAGGGCTGCTGAAACACACTCACCTGCGCCGCGGTGATCTCGACTATCCTGATTTTTATCTTCAGGGACTGCATTATGAGCAGGATTCGGCCACTACATTGGAAGGCCAGCTGGTGGCGGTGAGCGATGAGATCGCGCAACGCACCCATGATCTCGAAGATGGCATTCGCGCGCAATATGTCACGCTGCGCCAGGTGCGCGAACTGGACATCATGAAAAGGGTGGAGGCCGCTTCGCCGCAAGGACAACCCGTTCTGACGCATGATTTTCTCCAACGCAATCATTCCATCCGCAGCCTGATCAATTTTCTGGTGACGGATGTGCAGACTGAAACCCAGCGTCGCGTCATCGAGTCGGGCGCGACCGGCGAGGGGTTCCCTACGTTGATGGCCTGGTTCAGCGATTCGGTCCATCCCCTGCAGGAGGAGCTGGATCATTTCATCGACCGCTACGTCATTCGCACCGCCGTGGAACGGCACAGCGACGACCGGGCGGTGGATGTCATCCGCACACTCTTCAAGGCTTATTATCGAACGCCGCAACTGCTGCCGGACTGGCGGCTGCAGACGCTGCCGTTATCCGACGATGGAAACGCCGCCTCGCTTCCGCCACGAGAGTGGCATATTTTTCTCAGGGCCATCTGCGACTATATCGCGGGCATGAGCGACCATTTTGCTGAAACTGAATACACCAGGATAGAGAGCGTTCTGCATGAGTCTTGAACTGAGTCTGGAGAGGGTTTCCTTTCATTACACCGGCATCGCCGCTTCTGCGGCGCCGGTTCTGCAGGATGTGTCGTTTACCCTGGCCGAAAAAGAGTGCACGGCCATCGTCGGTCCCAGCGGTTCCGGCAAGACCACCCTGATCCAGCATTTTACCGGTTTGCTCCGCCCGAGCAGCGGCCGCGTTTTGGTGGATGGGGCCGATATTAACGGCAAAAAATACTCGCTGTCCGCGCTGCGGCGGCGCATCGGATTGGTGTTCCAGTTCCCCGAAGCGCAGCTGTTTGAGGAGACCGTGTATCGCGATGTGGCGTTTGGGCCAACTAACCTCGGGCTGAGCGTCGAAGAGATCGATTCTCGCGTGCGCAGCGCCCTGACGCTGACCGGTCTGGAGGCCGATTCCTTTGCCGGCCGTTCGCCCTTTCGTCTGAGCGAAGGTGAGAAGCGCAAGGTCGCCATCGCCGGCGTCCTGGCCATGCAGCCGGAGATGATCATTCTCGACGAGCCCACCGCAGGCCTGGATCCGGTTGGCGTGCAGAGCATGGCCGCCATCCTGGAAGCCCTGGTTGGCCGCGGCACCACACCGGTGTTCATCACCCACCATATGGATCTGGTCGCTGAGGTTGCACAGCGTGTGCTGGTGCTCTCGGCCGGCCGTGTGATCTTTGACGACACGCCGGAACAGCTGTTTAAAAATATCGCGGTGCTGGAAAAAGCAAAACTGGATTTGCCGAATTTCATTCAGGAGTTTGCCGCTTACCGGCCCTCTCTACCTGCAGCTCTGCAATCAGTGCGCAGCTATCGTCAGCTCGTGCACCGGCTGCAGCAGCATCCTTTATCCCGTCCCAGCTAGTCAGCCGCACAGCCCCAAGTGTTCGGAAACAATACAAGCGGATTATTCTAATCCACCCATTGGCTGGAGGATGCGGTTCACCGTTTGCTGCCGCCGCATTTTTCGGTGTAACTATTTGATATTATTATAAGACAATTTTTGCCGTCTCCTGGATTTTTGGCAAAAAATTTGCTTATGTTTTGGTGAAAATTATGGGTGGGGCGCAAAGAGGTGAGGTCGTCATGTTTGAAACCTTGGGTGAGATAGACATCGAAGAACTGGATTATGATCTTTTAGAGCAGATCAAACCTAAATCCCAAACCCATTTCTCCGGTTTTGAGTTATACTACCCCAAACTGAGCAAATCCCCAGAGATCCAAAAAATCTACTCTCTGATCAACAAAGTGGCGGTGAGCAATGCGTCGGTTTTGATCCAGGGGGAAACGGGTTCAGGCAAGGAGTTGATCGCCGGCGCCATTCAGGCCCTTTCTCTGAGAGCCGACAAACCGTATGTCACGGTTAATTGCGCCGCCATTCCCGAGCATCTGTTGGAGAGCGAGTTGTTCGGTCATGACCGCGGTGCGTTCACCGGCGCGGTGACCACTCATATCGGCAAATTCGAACAGGCCGACGGCGGCACTCTGTTTCTCGATGAGATCGGCGACATGCATCCGACCACCCAGGCCAAAATTCTTCGCGTGCTGCAGGAGCAGAGTTTTACCCGCGTCGGCGGCCAGAAGGTGATCCATGTCGACGTGCGCATCATCGCCGCCACCAACAAGGATCTGTGGCAGGAGATCGAAAGCGGCCGGTTTCGCCCGGATCTGTATTATCGCCTTAATGTGGTGACCGTGCAGGTTCCGCCTCTGCGCGAGCGACGTGAAGACGTGCCGCTGCTGGCGGACTATTTCAAGAAAAAATTCGCCGCCGAGTTGAAAAAAAATATCGGCAGTTTTACCGCAGAGGGCATGGAGTTGCTCGCCAATCATTCCTGGCCGGGAAATATCCGTGAGTTGCGCAATTTGATCGAACGGGCGGTGCTGGTGACCAACAGCGGCCAAGACATCACACCCAAAGATCTGGCGCTCACGGGAAAAGATTATTTCGCCGCCGGCGGACGCGACCGTCGACGTGAGGAACGCGGACCCTCTCTGCCGTCGCTGCGGCTGGAAGAGCTTGAACGCATGGCCGTGACCATCGCTTTGGAACGGTCGAAATGGATTCAAAAAGACGCCGCTGAACTGCTGGGCATCTCTCCGCGCGCCCTGAATTATAAAGTCTCTCAACTCGGCATCGTCTATGCCGGCTGGCGGAAAAACATCGTTTGAGCACGATCAGGGATCGGATTTCATTGCAAGGATTGATACAGAATACCATGAGACGGTTTTTTTTTCTTTCCCTGTTTGTATTGTCATTCGCTTTTTCTGCCTTTGCCGCCACCCTGCGGATCAGCTGGGACCCGGTGAAAGAGGATAACCTGTTGGGTTATCGCGTGCACTGGGGTTTCTCCTCCAAGCAGTACACCTTCCATGCCGAAGCCGGCAATAATCCTTTCTTTGAAATCAGCGATGTTCGCAATGGACTGCGCTATTACTGTGCGATCACCGCTGTGGATCACTGGGGAAATGAGAGCCTGTTTTCCGTGGAGGCTTCCGCGGCCATCGGCGACACCTCCGGCCATATCGAATTGCCGCAGCAGTGGGAACTGCTCAGCGGTTATCCGAATCCGTTTTTTTCGGGAGAGATTTCCTACATCGAGCTGGCCGCTCCCGAAACCGCTCCGTTCACGCTCTCGGTGTACAACACGCTGGGGCAAAAGGTGCGCACGCTGTACGACGGACCGGGCGCTGCCGGCCGGCATGTCTTTATCTGGGACGGCCGCGATGACCGTCAGAACCCTTTGCCTTCGTCCGTTTATTTTTACCGATTTCAAACCGGCTGGAAGTATCTCACCCGCACCGTCTCGCTGATCCGCTGACAAGCCCTGGCCTCTTTTCTGAATTTCCTTTCTGTAATTCCATTCTCATTCTTGTCATCTGCTTTGTAGTTTTTCTCTCCAAGCTATTCCCTAATGTATTGTAAAATCTATCTGTTCTTCTGAAAAAATCCTGGCACGAAAATTGATTTAAATTTTATTGAAACCACTCAAGCGCTGGATCGGGGTCAATGTGTCTCAAGTGAGGGATCGTGAACAGGATGTTGCATCGCTACGGACATAGAATTTATTTTCTCATTTTCTTTTTAACGGCAACCACCTGGTGTCAGGCCGCCGGCCTCAAGCTGCAATGGCTGGCCAACTCGGAAGCGGATCTGGCCGGCTACAAGGTGCATGTGGGAACGAAATCCCGAGTGTATGGCAGAACCATCGATGTGGGTCAGGCGACCCAAACGGTGATTCAGGATCTCACGGCCGGCACGCCCTATTTTCTCTGCGTGACCGCCTACGACCGTGCGGGAAATGAAAGCAGCTTCAGTCAGGAGATCAACCTCACCCTCGGCGACGGGCAGGCGCCGGCGCTGTCCAGCGTTACGCCGCTCAGCCGCACCGAACTGCTGCTGGTGTTCAGTGAACCCATCGATCCCGGCAGCGCGATCGACGCCGCCCATTATCGCATCGAACCAACGGTCGCGGTCCAAAGCGTCAAACTGCAGAGCGACGGCAAGACGGTTCTGATCACGACCGCGGAACACGCCGCCGGTTCCACCTATACGCTCTCTGTCCATGATGTCGCCGACCGGGCGTTGCCGGCCAACGTGATCGCCGCCGGGACCGGGATCACCTACACCCTGGGCGTCGAGGACAGCGATACCATGCCGCCGGTTCTCAACCTGGCGACGCTGGAATCCGCCACGCAACTGCAGCTTTATTTCAGCGAAGCGCTGGAGGAGACCGGCGCCAAAACCATCGGCCATTACAGCCTCAGCGACGGCGTGCAGATCAAAAGCGTAACGTTGTCGGAGGACGGCCGGCGTGTGCAGTTGACCACCAGCGAACACGCGGGCGGCGTGGCCTACCGAGTGACCGTGGCGCAGGTCACGGACCGCTCTTCGCGTAAAAATAAAATCCCCGATGGCAGCAGCTATACCTATCAGTACGATCCCGGCGACGTCACCGGTCCGGTGATGACGCTGGTGAACGCGGTGGATCGCAACCGTGTGGAGATCATGTTCAATGAACCGGTGGACGAAGCCAGCGCGGAGACCATCTCCCATTTTCAGATCAGCGGCGGCGTTCAGGTGACAGCCGCGGAGCTGGATCCATCCGGTCAGGTGTTGCGGCTTCAGACCGGCGATCACAGCGCCAACCAGCTCTATGTGTTGACGGTCACCGGCGTGTGCGACCGCAGCGACCGCAAGAACCCGCTCGCCGGCGGCAGCACGTTTTCCTACCTGTACGTACCGGCCGACGAACTCGGCCCGACCATCGCCAAGGTCGTGATTGCGGATTTCACCCATGTGCTGGTGACCTTCAGCGAGCAGGTGGATGCCCGCTATGCGGAAGAACCGGGAAATTATCAGATCAGCAACAATGTGCGCGTCTATTCCGCAAACCTGACTGCGGATGGGAAAAGCGTGCAGCTGGAGACCACGCCCCATGTCTCCGGCCAGCTGTATGTGCTGCAGATCAGCAATGTACGCGACGTCTCCGGCCAGGGGAACCCGATCGCTCTCAACAGCTCCTACGCGTATGTCTATGATGTGACCGAGGCCAACGCCGGTCCGACCATTGTCGAGGTCAAACCGATGACCGCCACCACGCTGCAGGTGGTGTTCAGTAAGCCGGTGGAAAAGGCGAGCAGTCAGGCGGTGGCTAATTATGTGCTCAATCGCGGCGCCGCGATCAAATCCGCCGCGCTGGATGAATCCGGCACGCGGGTGCTGCTGCAGACCACGGTGCACGAACCCAACAAGATCTATCTTTTGACGATCAGCAATATTTTCGATGCAACCGGCCAGCGTAATCTCATCCAGCCCAACAGTTCGTACAGCTATGTGTACGAAGCGTCGGATGCCGTGGGGCCGGTGATCACGCTGGTAAAGGTGATCGACGGACAGAATTTGGACGTATTGTTCAATGAGCGCGTGACCACCGCTTCCGCCAATCAGGCGTCCAACTATGGCATCAGCGGCGGCGTGGAGGTCTTGAGCGCAACCCTGGACGCCAGCCGCAGCATCGTCCATCTGCACACCAGTGCGCATCAGGCGCAAAAGCTGTATGTGTTGCGCATCAATGCGGTCAAGGATGAATCGGCGGGCAACGCCATCGCCGTCAACAGCAGCTATTCCTATCTGTATGAACCCAGCGACGGGCTTGCGCCCACCATCGCTTCGGTGCGCGTCAAGGACATCCAGCATCTGGAGGTCGTCTTCAGCGAAACGGTGGAGGCGGCCGCAGCGCTGAATACGGACCATTACAGTCTCAACCATTCGGCGGAAATCAAATCCGCAAAAGCGGGATCCGCCGGTCATGTGGTCGAGCTGGAAACCAGTGTGCTGCAGCCGGGCAGAATCTATGTGATTACGGTTAACCAGGTCATGGATGGTCTGGGCAATCGCATCGCGGCCAACAGCGCCTACACCTTCACCTTTGGCGATTGGAGTCTGGAGCGGACACCGGCGGTGACTCATGTCTATTCCTACACCCCCACCGAGCTGTGGGTGGTGTTCGATATGAAGGTGGACAAAGCGCAGGCGGAAAATCCAGCTCATTACACGATTCAGGGTCCGGTCACCGTACAAAGCGCCAAACTGGATGGTTCGCAGACCCAGGTGCAACTGCGCACTTCGAGCCATGTTTCGGGCCGCATCTATTCGCTGATCGTCAACGATATTCCGCGCTGGGATCGTCCGGATTTGATCATCAAGGCGAATGTTCCGTTCTTTTATATGCTGCAGCAGGATGAATCGGCTGCGCCCAAATTGAGCAAAGTGGAAATCGAGGGGGAGAATCTGATTCGCGTCACCTTTTCCCAGGCAGTGGAAAAAATATCCGCAGAGACGCGGCGCAATTACACCCTCAGCGAAAACCTGGCCATTCTTTCCGCAGAGTGGCAGAGTGAGCCCAATCAGGTTTTGCTGGAGACCGCCCGGCATCAGTCCGGCAAAGCTTATACCTTGACCGTGAGCGGCATCAAAAGCACGGCTTCCGGCGCCGCCATGGGACCTGCGGTGATGGCGTACACTTATATGCCCACTCTGGAGATCAAGGTGGACGGAGTGGCTGAGGCGATGATCTCCTACGCGGATGTGGGACGGTTGTACTATGTGGATCGCAACTATGTGATCACCTCGGTGCCGGAGGATCTGCTGCAGGCCAAATTGATCATGACCGCCAACAACGACCGCACCATGTCCGACAACCGCTTCATGGTCATTCAACTGAGCAAATCCGCACTGGTCTATGTGGCCTACGACGATGAAGCGCAGTCGGCGCCGAACTGGCTGGATGCTCATTTTCAGAAAACCGAGCAGTTCCTTGGCGTGTCTGAGAGCGGCGACCGTCTGCGTCTGTGGGAAGGGTATTTTCCCTCCGGCCGTCTGGTGCTGGGCGGCAATGCGGCGGTCGGCAGCCGCGGCGCGCAGATGATGTATGTGGTCTTGATTCGCGAGAGCGAGGTTCCCTCCGCACTGGGCGGCGGTTACACCGAGGGCGGTGCGCAACCCAGCACTATGCCCGAGTCGGTGAATCTGCTCAGCAATTATCCCAATCCCTTCAATCCGGTCACCACGATCCGGTTTGACCTGCCTTATGAGAAAGAGGTTCAGATCGCAGTCTATGATCTGCTCGGGCGCCGCGTCCGCCTGCTCTATCAGGGCAATGCCGCGGCAGGGCAGCACACCGTGGTCTGGGACGGGAAAAACGAGCAGCATATTCCGGTGGCCGCGGGCATCTATTTCTATCATATGAATGCCTGGGAGAACGGATCGCGCAACGGCTTGAACTATAAAGTGAATTATCAGAGTTTTACCCGCAAGATGACCCTGCTGAAATAAGCGGTCCTTGGCGGCAAGCGGTTTCTCCTCAGAAGGTGCCCTCCTCTGTACCTTCTCCTCCGGCAGCCCCGGGTTTTCTCCGACCCGGGGCTGTTTTATTCGCCGGGGAATGTTTATTGACAAAAATGGAGATATTGACTATATTGCATCACTACTTTCTTAACAGGCCTACCCGGGGCCCTTTGTCTCTTTGGACCTATCACCCACTTGGTCGCGTATGAAAAGGTGTTTCTACATTGGCATTGCAACGCTGTACCTGGCGGCCGGACTGGCAGCGCAGAGCGGAAAACAACAGATGTCGCCGGTGCTCACTCAGCCGGCGGCGGAATCCACTGCGGAAGAGGGACGCTTTGAAACAGGATTACAGCCGTTCGGCTATTCTTTTTTTCAACCCAGCGGAGCGGATAAAATCGCCGTGACCGCCGGCGCCATGACGCCCGAATATCAGCTGGGCGCAGGCGATCGGCTGGCCATCTATCTCGGCGGCAAGGCGCAGGAGACCTTTGAAGCCGTGGTCAGCGCCGACGGCCAGCTGTTCATCCCCACGCTGGGCGTGCTTCAGGTTCAGGGCCTCTCATTTGCCGAGTTCAAACAGCAGCTGCAGCAAAAACTGCAGCGGTTGTACACCCATTTCACCCTCGATGTCATGCTGGTGGAACCGAAATGGATCCGCGTCGGCGTGACCGGTGAAGTCAGAATGCCGGGTCAGTATACCATCACAGCGTTGAGTTCGGTTCTCGATGCCGTGAGTCAGGCTGATGGGCCGACCGCCATCGGTTCACTGCGCGACATTCAGGTGTTCCGCGGCGACAGCCTGGTGCTGCAGGAGGACCTGTATGATTATCTGCTTAAGCCCGGCGCCGGCGTCTATGGCAGATTGCAGAGCGGGGATCAGATATTCGTGCCGGTCTGCCGCAAACGGGTTCAGGTGAGCGGCGAGGTGTATCGGCCTGCCATCTATGAGATCAGTCCCCGTCACCCGGAGACCCTGACCCAGATCGTCGCCTTGGCCGGCGGACTGACCGACGACGGGTACGCGGAAAAGCTCGAATACAGCCACCGGGAGGAGACGGGCGACCGCCGCGTGCGCTATTTCGATTGGTCTGTGCTGCAGCAGGATCCGGATAAAAATCCTGTGCTGCAAAACGACGATCGCATTCAAATCTTTTCCCGGCTCGACCAGATGCCGAAAAAACTCGTCACCATCTTTGGCGAGGTCAATCGGCCCGGCGAATACGAATTTGAAGAGAACATGCGCGTCAGTGATCTGATCTACAAAGCGGGGTACTTGAATCGAAGCGCCTATATGCTCTCGGCCCAGGTCGCCCGGGTGGAGCCGATGCAATCGGCACAGACCATCGAGGTCGATCTGGTGGCGGTGTTGCTCCGTGGGGAGCGCGAAAAGGATCTGCTGCTGGGTGCGGACGATCAGCTGTTTGTGCGCCGCATCCCGGGATGGCGCGTCGGTCAGAACGTCGAGCTGCGCGGTGAAGTTAAATTTCCCGGCCTGTATCCCATCGTCAAGGACTCCAGCACGCTGAAAATGCTGTTGACCGAGGCCGGTGGTTTTACCGAAGAGGCGTTGGTGGGAGAGGCCAAACTGATCCGCAAGCGCGAGGCCGTGGTCGAGGACAAAGAATTCCTGCGCTTGAAGAACATGGCCCGCGACGAAATGAGCAAATTGGAATACGAATATTTCGTCATGAAGCAGAACAACGCGGATATTCAAGAGATCGTGGTGGATTTTCAACGCTTGATGCGGCAAAACGACCGGTCTCAGGATGTGTTCCTCGAAGACGGGGACCTCATCTATGTTCCGCAGACGCCCAAAGTGGTGATGATTTCCGGTCGCGTCAGCAAGCCGGGCGGCGTGGTCTATCAACCGAACGCCGATCTCGAACATTACATCCGCCAGGCCGGCGGCTACACCTGGGATGCCGACGGCCGGCGCACTAAAGTGATCAAGGTGACCGGGGAAATCTGCGACGACGAAGAGGTTCACACTTTTGTTCCCGGCGACCGCATCTGGGTGCCGCGCAAAGCGGATCACAACTATTGGCAGATCTTTCGCGATGTCATGCTGGTGGCCGGGCAGATCGCCACCATGTATCTGGTCATTCACACCGCAACCGACTAAAACCATGAACGATGAAAAGCATATTCTCACCGTGCCCCTGTTCGATTCGTTGCTGCTGCTGGTGCGCAACAGCCGGATGATCGTCCGCAATGTGGGGATCACCCTGATCGCCGTGCTGGCGCTGACCTTCCTTTTGCCGAAAAGATACACCGCGGTGACCACGCTGCTGCCGCCGGCGGATGAGGACAAGCTCGGCATGACCAGTATGTTGTCGGAGGTCGCCATCCCCGGAATCAATCTGGGCGCGCAGGCTTCTTCGGCGGACCTGCTGTTCGAAATGCTCAACAGCCGCTCGGTAAACGAGCGAGTGCTGCTGCAAAAATTCGCCGGCAAAAAAGACAGTCTGCAGCTGTTTCGCGCCCTGGGCTTTTCTTCTGTGGACCGGGCTTTGCTGAAAATGCCAAAGCGGGTTCACTTTCTCCTGTCCAAAAAAGGGTTGATCACTATCAGCGCAGAGATGCCCACACGGCAACTGTCTGCGGACGTGGCCAATGCCTATGTGGAGGCGCTGGACCAGGTGAACCAGGAAAAAGCCGTGTCCCGGGCACGCAATTCACGGATTTATATCGAATTTCAACTGGCGCAGACGCTGGACAAATTGAACCAGGCTACTCGCCAACTGGCGAATTTTCAGCAGCAGAACCAGGCGGTGTCTCTGGAAGATCAGACCAAGTCCGCTATCGAACGGGCCGGTGAACTCAAAGGCCAGATCATCGCCAAAGAGGTGCAGTTGGGGGTTTTGCGACAGAGCATGAAAGCCGCCAATCCGGTGGTGGAAAAACTGCAGCGGGAGTTGTCCGAGTTGCAGCGGCTGTATCATGATGTGCAGTTTGGCAATGGTTCAGAGAAAAAAGATTACGCGTTGCCCTTTGCGCATGTGCCGGAGCTGGGCATCCACCTGGCCGGCCTGGTGCGCGAGGTAAAAATCCAGGAGACTGTCTATTCGCTGTTGAACCAGCAGTACTATCAGGCTAAAATTGAAGAGGCGCGCAACACGCCGACGGTGCAGGTTCTGGACCGCGCGGTGCCGCCCACTTTCCGCAGCGCACCCAAGCGCAAGATGCTGCTGCTGGTGTTTGGCCTGCTCAGTCTGGTGTTGAGCGTTCTGTGGATTGGGCTCTCGGCCTATTGGCACACCCTGCTGGGACAGCCGGAGAGAAAAGCCAAGTTCGATCGTCTCGCTGAGGCCTGGCGGAGAGAGACCGCCTGGTTGCGGCGCCGTTCCTGAACGCCCATCGATTTTTTAAAAGGAAGGCTATCATGTCGCAAGCCATCGCAACCACCGCCCGGATCGGCGAAGAGAGTGAACTGGGCCATTTTGTGGTCATTGAAGACAACGTGCAGATCGGCAAACGGTGCCGCATCGGCCACCATGTGGTGATCCACCGCGGAACCATCCTCGGCGACGACGTGCGCATCGACGCGGGCACGGTGATCGGCAAGCAGCCCCTGCGCAGCAAACGGAGCATCTTTCAGGATGAAAAGGAGCTGCCCGTGGCCCGTCTCGGCGACGGCTGCATGGTGGGCGCCCTGGTGGTGATCTATGCGGGGTGTGAAATCGGCGCCGCTGTGCTGGTGGCGGACGGTGCGGCCGTGCGCGAAAACGTCACCGTCGGAGAGTTCACCATCATCGGTCGGAACGCCACGGTGGAGAATTTTTGCCGCATCGGCAAGAAATGCAAACTGGAGACCAACTGCTATATCACCGCCTACTCGGAGGTCGGCGACTATTGCTTTATCGCCCCGGGCGTCCATACCACCAACGACAATTATCTCGGCCGCACCAAGGAACGCTTTAATCACTTTAAAGGGGTGACGATAAAAAATGGCGGCCGCATCGGCGGCGGCGCTACCATTTTGCCGGGCAAAGTGATCGGCGAGGATGCGGTGGTGGCAGCAGGCAGCGTGGTCACCAGAGATGTGCCGGATCGCGTCATCGTCGTCGGCAGCCCGGCCCATCCGCTGCGCCAAGTCCCGCCGGAACAACTGCTGGAAAATCAGGGATGGGAATGAGTTAGAGTATTTACCGTTGGGCTTTTCACTTCACCAAATTAACTGTAAATGACATGTGGAGAAAGTAAGGCCAAGAAGCGATTACATGCTCACGTTATCCCGCCGATTTTTTTCAGCCTTTTATGGACAGCTATGATTGAAAACCTTGAAATTGTAATCCCTTTATTCCGAATAAATATTATTGGGACGAGCGAATACGTTTTACAGGGTAAAAAGTTTACAATTACTCCTTTCGATCCTCTTAATCAAATTCCTACTTTAGATCTTTTTTCTATTCAAGATGCTTGTAAATTAAAAACTGCCAGATGGGCACTTAAAGTAATGAATCCCGGATCAGAAGATTATGAAGAAGATCACTCTTGTCTAAAATAGGGGGTTAAAAAATATATAGCAAAAAGAGACAAGCTTCCATATTTTCTAAGTGCGAACAAAGAAAAAAAGAAAGGAAACTTGTCTCATGAATCAATATAATAGCATTTTCGGTTAAATTCTATCATTTTTTCTAAGGCTCAAATTTGAGTCCTTTGTCAAGCAGACCGATTCTGCCAAGAATTCAAAAGGATTCAGTTGTTGGGACCAATTTGTAGCCATGCTTTTCTGCCAATTGTGGTATGCTCAATCCTTAC
>CAZKQR010000043.1:0-17662 GCA_964554965.1 uncultured Cytophagia bacterium
CGTCATTGCGGATGATCGCGAGAGAAAAAGCGATGTGGTCGACGAGCTGCTCAGGCTTCCGCAGGTTCGACTGACCATTCACAGACTGCCGGTGGGCGACTATCTGGTCGCCGGCCGCCTTCTCTTTGAACGGAAGACGTTGCTCGATCTGGCGGCATCCATTAAGGACGGTCGGTTGTTCACTCAAGCAAGACGCCTGGCAGCGGCAAAAGGGATACCGGCAGTGATCCTGCAGGGCACAGGATCCGACCTCCGTAGCCAGGGGATGAGCCGTGAGGCGATCCAGGGGGCCCTGGTGAGCCTTGCCTTTAGATTCGGGATTCCGGTATTGCGTGCCCGCGACGGCCGCGAATGCGTTTCCCTCATGCTCTACGCCGCCGGACAGACCGCAGACGGCAAAAGAGTTCTGCTGCGACGGCCGGCTGCCATGGGCAAAAACAAACTGCGTCGCCGGCTGTATATACTGCAAGGCTTGCCCGGCATCGGCGATGCGCGCAGCCGAAATTTGCTGGAACGATTCCAGACTCCGGCTAATGTTTTCACGGCCTCGGTCGACGAGCTGAAGCAGGTCCAGGGCATCGGCCGGATCCAGGCCGAAAAAATTTACTCCCTCATCCATGAAAATCCTGCCGAATATCGCTTCTCCGCAGGCCATCGATGAACCAGGGCGCACTCTAAAAAAAGGAATCTTCATGTCCAAATCCACTGTAGCCGTGCTGCGCACCACGCCCAAGACAGTGCTCGCCGATTATCACAAGCTGATGAATCTGGCCGGATACCAAACCGTACTCGATAAGCAGGCCGAGACCGCCCTAAAGATCAACATCTCCTGGCATTTTTTCTTCCCCGGCAGTTCGACCACACCCTGGCAACTGGAGGGAGTGATCCGCACGCTGAAACAAGACGGCTTTGCGCCGTCCCGAATCCACGGCTGCCACAACCGCACGGTGGTGGTCGACGCCCATCTCGGCGAACGGGAGAACAAGCAGATCGATGTGGTGCAAGCGCACGGGCTGGCCAACGTTCATCTCTACGAAGGGGAAGAATGGATCAATGTGCGCGATGCGGTGGGCGACCTCAGTGAGAAATTTCTCTGTCTGAATCAGGTTTTCCCCAAGGGTTTTTTTATCCCCAAGCGGTTCATCGGCGAGAACATCATCCACCTGCCCACCATCAAAACTCACATCTTTACCACCACCACCGGCGCCATGAAAAACGCTTTTGGCGGTTTGCTCAACGAGCGGCGGCACTGGACCCATCCGGTCATCCACGAAACCCTGGTGGACCTGCTGATGATTCAAAAGCACATCCATCGCGGTCTGTTTGCGGTGATGGATGGCACGTTTGCCGGCGACGGACCGGGCCCACGCTGTATGACGCCCTATGTCAAAAACATTCTCCTGGCTTCCAGCGATCAGGTGGCCATCGATGCGATCGCGGCTAAGCTCATGGGATTTGACCCGCTTTCCATCAAATACATCCGCCTGGCGCATGAACAGGGTCTTGGCTGCGGCGATCCGAAGGAGATCGAAATCGCCGGCGACCTGGAAGCAGCGCGGGAGAACTGGAAATTCGTCGGACCGTTTAAAAAAATGACCTTTGCCTCACGGATGCAGCACCGTATCTATTGGGGTCCACTGAAAAAGCCGCTGGAGTGGACGTTGAAAACCGTGCTGGCGCCATGGTCCTACATCGCCAGTGTGGTCTATCACGACAGCTTCTGGTATCCGCTGTTCGCCAAGCATAAAATGAACAAAGCGTTGAACAGCGAGTGGGGCCGGCTGTTTCATAACTGGGAAAACGTTCGTGCGAACGACCGAGGCTTTCCGGATGTGGGTAAAGGCGCAGTGGAGCTCAAACGATCCGGCTGGAAAGTGCTGCTGCGCTCTTTCAAGGTATTGTTGACCTGCGTAAGGGAGGCGCCGGAATTTGCCGCACGCAAAAGGCGTCGCTCGGTTTAAAGCCGCATGCCGGCAAAAGCCTTCGTTGAGCGGTGAAATAAAATTCCATTGATTGGAGACAAGGAAACAGCGATGTTCAACTGGTTGTATGATCCGCAAGCCTGGATCGCTTTAGCGACGCTGACCTCTTTAGAGATCGTTCTGGGCATTGACAATATCATCTTCATCTCCATCCTGGTGGCTAAACTGCCGGTCGCGCAGCGCAACCGCGGCCGGATCATGGGCCTGGCTCTGGCCATGTTCGCCCGCATCGGCCTGCTGCTGTCCCTAACCTGGTTGATGCGGCTGACCCAACCGCTTTTCACGGTCTGGAGTCAAGCGATCTCGGGAAGGGATTTGATTCTGATCCTCGGCGGTCTCTTTCTCATCGGTAAAAGCACGCACGAGATCCATACGGCGGTGGAGGGCGCAGAGGGCAAAAAGACATCGCCCAAGGTCAGCAGTTTTGGCGGCGTGCTGATCATGATCGCCGTCATCGACATCATCTTTTCGCTGGATTCGGTCATCACCGCCGTGGGCATGGCCAACCAACTGGCGGTGATGATTCTAGCCATTGTCGTCGCGGTGATGGTGATGATGCTGGCCAGCAAATCCATCAGCCTGTTTATCGAAGCGCATCCAACCCTGAAGATGCTTGCCTTGAGCTTTCTCATCCTTGTCGGCGTGGCGCTGCTGGGTGAGGGTCTTGATCTGCACATCCCCAAGGGGTACATCTATTTTGCCATGGCGTTCTCGGTGGTGGTCGAAATGCTTAACCTCAGAGTCCGGGAGCGGCGTGTTCAGCCGGTCAAGGCGCACTCTCAGAACAACTAAAAGGAGACACTGATGAAAATCCAACTCGTGCTGTTTATGGTCCTTCCCGTCCTGTTCGCCCTGCTGCAACCGGCAGGCGCCGGCGACATCCCCAACGAATGCCGCATCGGCGGCTTTTACCTTGGCCCGCAGGCGTACAGCTTCCGCCTATACACTTTTTTTGAGGCTGTGGACAAGGCCAAGGAAGCGGGCTGTTGTGTGATCGAAGCGTTCCCGGGACAAAAGCTAAGCCCGGAGGACGAAACGCCCTTTGACCATACGGCCTCGCCGGAGGTGTGGAGCAAAGCCAAACGCAAATTGGAGGCCACGGGCGTGCGGCTGGTGAATTACGGCGTTGTCGGTTTTAAAAGCGACGCTGAACTGGCGCAGATTTTTGATTTCGCCAAATTGATGAACATCCCCTGCGTCACCATGGAGCCCAGTCCGGCCGCTGCTGAAACCATCGGCAAGATCGAAAAACTGGTCAAGCAGTATGACATCAAGCTGGCGATCCATAATCATCCTAAAAGCGAAAAGAATCCAGAGTACAAATACTGGGACCCCCAGTTTGTCCTGTCCCTGGTCAAAGACCGTGACCCGCGCATCGGCTCCGGCGCCGACACCGGCCATTGGCTGCGCTCCGGAGTCGATCCGGTGCAAGCCCTGAAAACGCTCCAGGGACGGGTCATCAGCTGTCATCTGAAGGATTTGAATAAGATGGGCCCCAAGGCGACGGATGTGCCCTTTGGCCGCGGCGTGGCCGACATCAAGGGTGTGCTCGATGAGCTAAAGCGGCAGGGCTTTAGCGGCAACATCTCGATGGAGTATGAATCCAACTGGGAGAACAATATCGTCGAGATCAAGCAGTGCGTGGAATTTGTCAGGCAGTACGGAACAAAATAACTTTTTGCTGCATTGATAAGATAAAAGCCGCCGATCTGCAGAGCTCGCCTCGCAGATCGGCTTTTTTTTCAGCGTATGCACCGACTATTTTACTTTTTTACTTGCTTCTCCATTGCAGATCCAGCAAAGGCAACAGATGCCATTGGCGGCCGAACGGATACTCTGCGTAACTCAACAGATAACCGAAGCGGATCTGAAAAGAGGGTGTGCGATCCCAGTACAGCAGCCCTTTCATTTCATAGGCGAATCCCGTTCGAGCCGGCGGACAGACGAACACCTGGTTGTCTAAAGACCAATGCCAGCGTCGCCGGGCGGGACCTTGCAGATTCAGCGATGTGGTCCAGTTGTAGCCGTGATAAAAAACAGTCATCCGCGGATAGACCACCGGAAGATCGATGGTCGTCCGCTCATCCCACGCCGCCGTCTTTAGACCCACGCCGAGACCCAGACTCCAAGTAGCCGTCAGCCGCTCGCTCAACGCCCTGCGGAAATGCAGGTGATGATTCAGTCCCAGCAAAAAAGGAATTTCAAACTCTGGTGAGAGGATGCCGCCAACGCCTTCTCTGCGCAACAAGCGCAGCATCCAGGTGGGACAGAAAAAGCCTTGTTGAGAAAAAATCTGCCAACCGTGGACGGCGCCGTGAGACCATCGCAAGGAGGCGTTGGGCAAGATCAGAAACCACAGGGGATGGGTCGAGATCTCTACTTTATCGGACCAGGCGTAGCGCAGGGGTCCCCACAGACCGATCTCCCAGCGCGGCGCTGATTTTGTCTGCGCCGGCTCCATAGCGGAAAGGCCGCCCCTCGAGGGATCTACCAACAGCCATAAAAGCACCAACGAACGCCCTGCTTTTTTCATTTGGGCACTCTCCATTCGGAACTGACCGGCACATGATCGGAAAGCTGCGAATAATCCTGATGCGTGACCGTGGAATGGGGCAGCCATTCGCTGTTGGTGAAAAGATAGTCGATCTTGCGATCCCAGAACGCGGTGCGATCGGTGCAATGGGTAAAGCAGCGTTGTTGATCAGCCTGGTAGTCCAGCAGCGGAATGTCGGGCGCGTAGGCATCATACATCGGCTGCAGCCAGGTCCTTTCCGCAGTATAATCGCTGCCCTCTTTATGCAGGGGGGAATCGCCTGAATGATGAAAAGATTCATCAGGGCAGCGATCCTGCAGACAAAAATCGGTGGAATCCGAACCCGGCGGCAGCATGTTGAAATCCCCGCCGGCAATAAACAGCGCATGCTCGGCCTGCAGCTGGTCCAGTTCCTCTTTGAAGCGTTCGATGTGTTTGCGCTTGGTGTCGTCGGTGGAAAAGGCATCGGCGTGCATGTTTAAAACGTAGAAATGATCCTGTCCGGGAAAAGCGATTCTGGTTTTCAGCAGACAGCGCTGCAGATAAAAGTATCTGGTCAGTGCGTCCTGATCACCGCGCTTGGGCAACTGGATGCGTTCGTGTTCAGCGATGGGCCAACGCGACAAGATGGCATTGCCCATATCCATGCGCCCGAGACCGTCGCTGGGGATGAACTGCGCCTGCCACGATGAGGCGTACGCCGCGTAGGTCAGAGTGGTATGATCCAGCAGCCACTGCACCTGATCCACATAGGCGGTTCGTTTGGAACGGACATCCACCTCCTGGAGCAGGAGCAGGTCAGGGTTGATCTCATTGATTTTGACCGCCAATTTCTGCAAGGTGACCAGGACCTCCGCCTCGGTCAACAAAACGCGATCACCGCAACTGTCGCCGAACCAGGGCGTTTGGCGGCCGGCCGCGAAACGGATATTCCAGGTCATGACGGTTAGAATGTCCGGAGCCGATTCTGCGTAGGGCGCGTGGCGGGCGGTGTACAGCACGGCGCTCTCTATATCATCGAACTGCGTCACCAAGGGATCGCAGCCGCAAAGCACTAAAAGCCCTAATACGGATCCAAAGGCCCACCCCATCATCGATCGCCTCATGTTTTTTTCCTCCGCAGAGTTTGCCGTGCTGCAAACGTATCAGGCTTCGGGCGCCGGCAAAATCGAGGTTTTGAGCGGCCGCTCCGGCAGCCAGTGCAGAATGGCCGGCGCCACATCGAGAATGGAAGAGAGCCGCGCCGCAGTCTCCCGGGCGCAGCAGCCGAACAGCAACGTCATGGCCGGGTTTGTAGTATGGCTTTTGACGCACACATTCTCGATGTTGCCGTGATCGCTGGTCAGCAGCACCAGCGTATGGTCCAGATCGACGTGAGCCAGAACCGTTGCAAGAAAAAGCTCCAATTTCTGCAGTTCCTGCCGGGCTCTGGCCAGGTCCCGGCTATGGCCGGCGCGGTCGGTTTGAAAATACTCGAACAGGGTGAAATGAAAATCACCGCTGCGCCGGCCGATGATCTCGCCCGCTTTTTCCACGGAAAAAACCGGAACGGCAAAACCGTCGGCCACCAGGCTCTCGCCGGTCAAATCCTGGTACACCGATCGTTCTGCCGCCAGGTCGTTCAGGTTAAAAAACGGCAATTCCGCGTAGAGATTGCTCACGGTCGTCGCCGAGAGAAAGCGCAGTATGTCCTGTGGATCATAGTCAAAAAAAGGAGGTCGAAACGAGTTGAGAAAAGCGGCGTCATAGCCGCGTTTTTTTACGGCGGCAAGAAGCGACGAGCGAGCGAGGATCTCGCGCAGGGCTTGATTGGGAAAGCCGTTTAAATGGCGGCCGATCGCCTGGGCGCTGTTCACTCCGGTGAGGAGCGCGGTTTGTCCGGTTGCGGATTGCGGCAATCCCGGCAGGCCCAGGCCGGCATCCAGGCCCAGCGCGATGCCGCCGCCTATTAAGGAACGTGGAAATGTTTGCGTAAGAAAATGGTTAAAATAGTTCAGCCCCGGCTGACAGCACGGATTGCACCATTCATCCGGTTCCCCGATTCCCAGCCCATCGACGAACAATAAAAGAATGTGATAAGGGGCGGTCATGCTCAATATATTTTTTTCAACCGCGTCCCGGGGTAATAGGCGGACAGAATAGTCGCCGCGTTCTGTCCGCGCAGGGCGCGGATGGAAGCGCCGACCTGACACATGCCAACGCCGTGCCCCCAGCCCGCGCCGGTGAAGCGAAACGCCTCGGCCAGGCCGTTGCGTTCGTTCACCTTGTCGATCACAAAACAGGCGCTGTAGAGGGCGCTGGAGGACAGGGTCCGGCGAATGTTCAACTCGCGGGTTACTGTGACCGAGTCGCGGCTGCCGACGATCGAGATCTCGGCGAGACGGCCGGAAACCCCGCGGCGCAGCGGAACGATATCCTGCAGATCACCTATCTCAACGCCGGTTTTCTCAACGATCCACTTTTGCAGATCCAGGCGCGTGGCCGTGGTTTGCCAGCGGAAATATTTTTCTGCGTATTGGGCGAACGCGGGACGACCGGCCGATTGGATGTTGCAGTTCACCTTGGGATTGGATGCAACCCACAAACGGGCGTTCTCCTCTTTGGTCAAATCCAGAGCGTTGCGGCCGATGCCCGCCTCGATGGAATCAAACTCGCCGCGCAGATAGGGTTGCCCATCCCCCTCCCACACCTCAGCGGCATCCTCCGTATGCCCGCCGCACACCGCTGAATAGGTGGCGGTGCAAAGCTGATCGCCGTAGGTCAAAACCATCCCGCGTGTGGAGGCCACCGCCGATGAGGCGTTCTCGTTCTGCTGGCTCAGGCCGACATAGACCTGACAGTGCACTTCGTCGCAGACATCAAAATCCGCGCCGCGATGAAAGCGGTAAAAATTATTCATAAACAGCGTGCGCGAAACCATCGCCTGCGCCTTGAGCGCTTCGGCGGGAAAATTGGACGGCATCTCGCCGGCGACCACGCCGCGCAGATAGGCCTCCAGATTGACCACGTTGATCACAGTGAGGCGTCCGCCGTTGTCCACCGCCAGTTCCAGTTCGCCGGCGTAGCTGCGGCTCTCCTGGTGCTCCCAGTGATAGCCGGTTCCCACCTGCACGTTTTTCAACGCCACGCCGCTGCCCAACAGACGGAGGCGGTCATGCAGCGAATACTCTTTGCCGCCGGGCGACAGGAGTTTGATCACGCCGCCGCCGGGCCGTTCCCACTCCTCCACGACGCGCGCATTGGCCAGAGCGGTTGAGGTCTTGAAATAGAGATCCGCACTCATCTGCGTATCAAACGTTTTATCCAGCAGCACGCGATAATAGCGTCGATCCACCAGAGTTTTGTTATCGATACGCAGCACTTCGCCGAACGGTTTGATCTCCACCGGCACCTCGCGGGCCTTCATGCGCTGAGCGGTCTCTTTGGCGCGCGCCTCAGAGGCCGATTCAAACAGCAGGATGCGGTAATGCTTCTGCCCCGGAGTGGCCTCGGCCGCCACTGCGCTCCATAAACCGGGCTCATTGAGCGAAAGATTTTCCTTTGCCACCGAAGCCTGAACTCGGAACGGGCCCTGGGGTTCAAAATGGATCTTTTCCTGGCCTTCTAAAATCCCCACCCGAATGATGGGATCGCTCACCGGTGATTCATAGCGAACACGGGCACAGGAAAGGAACGCCGCCAGTGCAAAAAGAGGGACGATCCACAGGAGATTAGGCAATCCTTTCTTCATAGCCACCCTTCCATTAAATCAACCGCAACAGGCTTGAGTCTTTCACGTCAACCGTTTGGAGGCGGTTGCTGACGCTGTTGGCAACGGACCGCCCGTCTCACAGCCCGGTCCCTCACCCCTGCTGATACCCCATCTCCCGCAGCAGGCTGTCTCTTTTTCGCCACTTTTCCCGCACCGCCACCCACAGTTCCAGGAACACGGGCCGTTGCAGGAACGCTTCGATCTCTTTGCGGCTGCTTTCTCCGATTTTGCGCAA
Source organism: uncultured Cytophagia bacterium (assembly GCA_964554965.1). Lineage (GTDB taxonomy): Bacteria > Zhuqueibacterota > Zhuqueibacteria > Residuimicrobiales > Residuimicrobiaceae > Anaerohabitans. The sequence continues at coordinate 8,502 of CAZKQR010000043.1, forward strand.
GCTCTGTCCATTTTTGCCGATGATGATGGCTTTTTGAGAATCCCGCTCCACCACAATGCGGGCGCGAATCAGGTCTTTGCGGCCAGGCTGCTCACGAAACTCGTCGATCACCACCGCCGTGGAATAGGGGATCTCGTCATGATAGTTGAGAAAAATTTTTTCGCGGATGATCTCGGCGACGAAAAACCGCTCCGGATGTTCGGTCAGATCCTCAAGAGAATAGAGGGGCTCGCCTTCCGGCAGCAGGCTCACCAGGGCCGGCTCCAGGGCATCGGTGTTTTTTCCATGCAGAGCCGAGATCGGAAAAACGTGTTCAAACCGGTAGCGGCTCTGCATCGCGTCGATGATGCGGAGCAGTTGTTCCGACCGCGCCAGGTCCACCTTGTTGATCGCCAGCACCAGGGGTTTGCCCAGGGTCTGCAGATGATCGAGAAGGACTGTATCCTGGGCATCCGGTTGATCGTAGCTGTCGGTGACAAACAGGATGACATCGCTGTCCGAAGCCGCCTGCCGCGCCGCCCGCATCATCATCTCCTGCAGCCGGTACGCCGGGTCCAGCAGGCCGGGCGTGTCAAAGTAAACGATCTGAAAACCGTCGCCGCTCTGAATGCCGATGATGCGATGGCGCGTGGTCTGCGGTTTTGCGGTGGTGATGGAAAGCTTGAAGCGCAACAGGTGATTGATCAGCGTGGATTTGCCGACATTCGGCCTGCCGAGAATGGCGACATAGCCGCAACGGAATCCCGCAGAGGGTGTGGAGCCGGCCGTTGCCATCAGAGATAGGCGTCCAGCGTGTGGCTGTCGAACAGCCGGTCGACCAATTCAACGCCGCTGACCAGCCGGAGCGTGTGAAACTGGCAGCCGTTACGCAGGCATCCTTCCACAATGCCGCCGTTGGGAAGATGCAGGGCGAACATGGAGGCCGAACACACCTGGCAACGCTGGTCATCGTCGTTCAGGGAAACTCGGCACTGCGGACAGAAAAATTCCACCACGCCGCCTTCATCGACCGCTATCTCAAAGACGTTCTTAAAGCTGCCGTATACCGGATCCAGATAAATGCGGCCTTCCTGATCTTTATATTTCACTAAAACAGACACCGAAGCGTAGCCGTTGATGGTGTGCTCGGCATTCATCAGGCTGTGGCCATTGACACAACTGGCATTCTGAATCCGGATGGCCTTGCTTGGCAGCTCGATTTCGAGCGTCTCCTTTTGTTTTTTCGGCATGGATCAACCTCCTCATCGCTAGCTTAATAGGATTTGGCGACCAGCACTCTCTGCGCGGATGGCGCGCCGCAGACGATACAGGCGCCGGGTTCCCGGCCGCCTTCTATCGGCTGCAGTCGGATGGTGGCTTTGGCATCCTGCTGAAACTTTTCTTCGCAGGCAGCCTGACCGCACCAGTGCACCCAGAAAAAACCGCCCGGCGATTCCAGCCGCTCGATCAACTCTTTATACGTATCACAGGTGAAGGTGTTGGCATCCCGGTTGCGCAGCGCCCGTGCGTACAGATCCTTTTGTATCGTCTCCAGCAGCGACTCGATGGTGGCCAACAGGCCGTCCTGGGGCACGGCCATTTTTTCTCCAGTATCGCGGCGGACGACGATCACCTGGTTTTGCGCCACGTCTTTGGGCCCCATCTCGATGCGGATGGGCACGCCCCGTTTTTCCCATTCGTTGAATTTGTAGCCCGGACGATATTGATCGCGATCGTCGATCTTGTAGGCGATGCGCCCCTTCCAATCCCGGGTCAGATCCGCGGCTTTTTGCTTCATCGCCGCCATCTCTGCGTCCTCCTTCCAAATCGGCACGACCACGACTTTGGTGGGCGCCAGTCTCGGCGGCAACACCAGGCCGTTGTCGTCGCTGTGCATCATGATCAGCGCGCCGATCAACCGGGTCGATACGCCCCAGCTGGTGGCGTACACATGGCGCACTTTGCTCTCCTCATCCTGAAAGGTCACATCAAACGCCTTGGCGAAATTCTGTCCCAGATAATGCGAAGTGCCGCACTGCAGCGCCTTGTAGTCCTGCATCATCGCCTCAATGCAATAGGTGCGCACCGCACCGGCGAACTTTTCTTTTTCGGTTTTAAGGCCGGTGAAAACCGGCGCCGCCATGTATTCCTCAGCAAAGGTGCGATAGACGTTCAGGATGAGCAACGTCTCATCCACCGCCTCCTGTTCCGTGGCGTGCGCCGTATGGCCCTCCTGCCAGAGGAATTCCGTGGTGCGCAAAAACAGCCGGGTTCTCATCTCCCAACGCACCACATTCGCCCACTGGTTGATCAAAATCGGCAGATCGCGATAGGACTGGATCCAATTTTTATAGGTGGACCAGATGATGGTCTCCGACGTGGGACGGACAAACAGCGGTTCGTCCAGCTTTTTTCCGCCGCCATGAGTCACCACCGCACACTCCGGCGCAAAGCCCTCCACGTGCTGGGCTTCTTGGTGCATGAGATTTTCCGGTATGAACAGAGGAAAGTACGCGTTGACATGGCCGGTCTCTTTAAACAACCGGTCCAGATTGGCTTGAATATGCTCCCAGATCGCGTATCCGGTCGGTTTGATCACCATACAGCCCTTCACGGCCGAATGCTCCGCCAACTGAGCAGCGTCAATTACATCCAGATACCATTTTGAATAATCCTCACTGCGTTTGGTAATTCCTTTTGCCATGTTCTTTTCCTTGTGAGCGTTGAATACAGAATTTCAGGCAAGCCGAATCAAAGGCTCAGGCCCGTTCCCAACAAACATCCACATTGTGCAGCGCATAGAGATGGCACTCCCGCTGATCCTGCATGCCGGCCAGGCAATACAGGTCCCGCCGCTCGCGGACACGGCCCTCCAGCCGCTCAGTCACATCCACCAGCGCACCGTGCGGACAATGCAGGCAGTTCCCGAATTGGCGCGGAAAATAGGTGGCGCCCGCTTTGGCGACCAAGGCCTGGCTGTTCGTCCATGCCGGCGCGCCGGAACGCAATTCAAATTGAACGGCGCGCAGCTGGGTCAGGATCAAGCGCCCCCTGTCCGTTTTGAGCAGGGCTTGCGCCTCCACCTCATCCCCGACTGCAAAGGCCAACTGCTCCTGCTGTCCAGGCGAGACAAGCGCATAAAAGGTATCTTGAAAGTGATCCCGGTCGAAAAATCCCTCGGACATGACCAAAAGATAACCGGAAAGACGGACGTGACCATGATCCCGGTCGATCTCTTTGATGAAGCGCGGTTTGACCGCCTGCACGCAAAAGGAGACCGGGATCCGCCGGTTTGTCATCTCCATCAGCCATTCATCGAACGCCTCGCACTCCTGGGTAAAAGCGCGATACACATCCTCCAGCGCCACAATTTTCGGCTGGCAATGTTGCTTTTCGTCTTGATAAAAGCTGCAACCCTGGCACAAACGGCCGACGTAATGATAGCCGCGTTTGCAGCTCAACCCTTTATTTTTCCGGCTGCAGGACCAGTGGAAATAGATGCACCCCTGCGGAAAACAGCGCTTCGCCTGCAAGACGTGATAAGCAGAGACCTTATCTTCGAACCGGCCATGGCTGCTGTGATTGCAGCGAAAGATATCCGTGCGTTTATAGGGATTTTTCAATGCAATGACCCTGCACTTCCTCTATAATCATAAATGTATAAAAAACAAAAAAGATAATCAAGACAATTCTTGCGGGAGAAAAAAGAACCTTCCAACGGCTGAAGCGCAAAGCGCTGCATAAAGCTTGCATTTATTCAACGAAATGCTAACTTTGGCCTATGGCCCGGATTTCACAGCATGACAGCCGCTCGCTGAAACACTCGATTTAAAAGACGGACGCCCCATGACCCTCTCACTGGTTGATCTGGTTCTTCTCGCAAGCTATCTTGTCGGCGTTACGCTTTTCGGCGCCTGGCTGGGAAAAAAACAAAAAAACGCCACTGACTATTTTTTAGGCGGCCGCAACCTGCCCTGGCTGGCGGTCTGTTTTTCCGTGATCGCCACGGAAACGAGCACTCTGACCTTTATCAGCATTCCGGGATTGGCCTATCTGACCAATCTCAATTTCATGCAGATGACCTTCGGCTATCTCATCGGCCGCATCGTGATCAGTTTTCTGTTGCTGCCGGGCTACTACCGCGGTGAAATCAAGACCGCCTATGAGTTGATCGGCAACCGATTCGGGCCGGCACTGCGCAGCTTTACCGCGGTGGTTTTTCAGGTCACTCGGCTGCTGGCGGACGGCGTTCGCCTGTTCGCCACCGCCATCCCTCTGGCCATGATCACCGGATGGGATTACAGCTGGAGCATCATCGTGATGGCGGTGCTGACCATCCTCTATACTTTTATCGGAGGGTTACGGGCAGTAGTCTGGATGGACGTCATTCAGCTTTTTGTCTATCTCGCGGGGGCGGGATTGGTGATGGCGGTGGCGGTACATCAGTTGCCGGACGGCTGGTCCACGGTGTGGCAGGTCTGTCAAGCGGAGGGCAAGCTGCAAATGATCACCACCGGTCTCTCCATGACCGCCAGAGAATTTTTCAGCAGCAACTATACGCTGTTCTCCGGACTCATCGGCGGCGCTTTTTTATCCATGGCTTCGCACGGAACGGATCATCTGATGGTGCAGCGGCTGTTGAGCTGCCGCGATCTGCGCAGCAGTCAGAAAGCGCTGATCGGCAGCGGTGTTTTTGTATTGGTTCAATTCCTGCTCTTTCTGGTTCTGGGTCTTGTGCTCTATGCTTTTTACAACGGCGCAGCCATGCGCTCCGACGAAGTGCTGGCGAAATTCGTCTCAAGCGAATTGCCGGTCGGCGCCGCCGGAATCATCATTGCCGGCATCTTTGCCGCTGCCATGTCCACTCTGAGCGGTTCGCTCAACTCCCTCGCCTCCTCGTCGCTTTTTGATCTTTACAAACCGCGCTGGGGAAAAAATCTGCAGGAAAAAAAAGAGCTCACTCTTTCCAAACTCTTTACCCTGGGATGGGGCATCGTATTTATCGGCGGCGCCATGATGTTCAAAGACCAGAACAACCCGGTGGTCGAGCTGGGGCTGGCCATCGCCTCCTTCACCTATGGCGGCATGCTGGGCGTATTCTTTCTCGGCACCTTTGATAAAAAAGTGCAGGAGGCGGACGCCCTGGTGGCCCTGTGGAGCGCCATCTTGTTCATGACCTGGATCATCGGCGTACACGGCGTGCAAGCCATTATCATGGTGTCCTTGAACCTGCTGGCTGCATTGTGGATTTGGCGCCTGGTCACGCGGACGCTTCACCGGGCCTTTCTGATCCTCTATGCCCTGTCCATGACCTTGCTGATTTTCTTCCAGCCGGCCATCCCTTTCAGCTGGCCATGGTATACCCTGCTTGGAATGTTGGTGTGTGTGACAGTAGGCTTCCTGCTATCGCGGGCACAAAAAAGCCGTTGAAATCCGATTCGAAATCAACGGCTAACCCCAGAATGGGTCCCCCTGCGGAACGGCTCCTGTTCATACCCCTCGGTACTTTATCCATTACAAACAGCATGCCAGAAATCGGAGCACAAAGAGCCGTTGTCATTACTCCACTTGCAGACAATTTTTTAAAAACCACCCTCACGCTTGTTGCGAAAGTACAACAAAACGGCATCCATTTGCTGCAGATTAACCACAAACCGTGCAAAACTTGAGTTCTTTAGCGATATTAACCGGCGAACGAGTGGGCACATCTCTGCCCTCCAGATGGATGCCCTGCTCATAGAGCAAACGCAAGTTGGCGATATCGCGGTCATCGACAAAGATAAAGGGCGCGATCTGATTTTTGCCCGGTTTGAAGTGCATGCCGGCGACGTTGACCGATTGAATGGTCACGCCGGCAGCGACCAGATCGACGATATATTTAGGGTCGTCCACCAGCAGCAGAATGCGCTCGCCGGCCACCCGCTCCGACCGCAGCTCTGCGACGGTCTCCTGCAGCGTCAAGACCGACGCTGAGACCTCCGACGGCACGGCCGACAGATAGATGGTTTTTTGCCAATCCGTGGTTGCCACTTCATCGCTGCACAACATGATCCGGTCAGGATTGAGTGTCTGCCGCCAGCCGACGACGACCTGACCATGGATTAAACGATCATCGATGCGTACTTGAACCAATCCCATGCTCACCCAGCTCCTCTATCACATCCTTATTCGGCGACATGCAACGTGATGCCGCGCAATCCATCTTTAACCACTGCATCCGCCAGTTTTTCCAGCGTGAGTAGATCCCGTTTAGTGACGAACGACAGCACCATGGAGAGGTTGACGCCGGAGATGACGCGTACGTGCGCATGGTCTTTGGCGACCGCGACAGCCACATTCCAGCAGCTTCCTCCTTTGAGGCTCGCCATCACAATGACGCCGTCTTGAACGACCTCCGGCGCATGAATGAGCGCCGACAGCCGCGAGGAGATCTCGGTCACCGACATATTGTTGACGATCAGGCTGTGCAGTCCTTCATCCAGTCCCATGATGCCACGGACCGCTTCGATCATGGCATCGCCTATGGGACCGTGGGTCAGAATAATCCCGTGAATCATGTATCATTCCGCGTTGGGGGGTCTAGTTTCATTCGAGAGATGAGCCAGTCGTCAAAATCCTTGGCGGCATTCTCTCCGAGCTGCTTTAATTTGTGATTGAGCGCCACCCCCTCGGCAATCACTGTCAGATTTTTCCCGGGCAGAATCGGCAGCACCACCATGGGGATGCGGACGCCGAGCAGGTCGCGCCAGCCCTCATCCATGCCGGTGCGTTCATATTCACGGATGGCGTTAAACCGTTCCAGATGGAGAATGATCTGAATCTGTTTTTTGCCGCGAATGGCCCGAATGCCGAACATCCGCCGCACATCGATGATGCCCAAACCGCGGATCTCCATATGATGCATCAGCAGATCGCTGGGCGCCCCCTCGAGACGATTGCGGCCGGTGCGGGTGAGGGTGACCACGTCATCCGCCACCAGCTGATGGCCGCGTTCAATCAGATCCAGAGCCATTTCGCTCTTGCCGATGGCGCTCTCGCCGGTGATCAGCATGCCCACGCCGTGCACATCCACCAGAGAGCCGTGGAGAATGAGCTGGGGGGCGAAAATCGTATCCAGATATTCGCTCAAATGGTGCGTGAGCGCCGTGGTGCTGAGGGGAGTGCTGAAAAGGGGAATGCCGTTTCGATTGGCGATCTCGATCATCTCCCCCGGAGGTTTGTTGCTGTTGGTAAAGATGATGCAGGGAAGATCAAATCCCAGCACACGCTGGATGGTCTGCAGCCGTTCGGTTTCAAACAGCGTGTTCAGGTAGCCGACCTCAGTGTTGCCCATGATCTGAATGCGCCAGTAGGTGAACAAATCCACAAAACCGCTCAAGGCCAGGCCCGGCCGATTCAGCTCCCGCTCCTTGATTTCACGGTCAAAACCGATCTTGCTGTTGATGATCTGCAGGGATGCTTCTTCGCAATTATCCTCAAAGAGCTTTTCAACCGTAATAGCGCTGACCGGTGATTGGGTTTCCATTCTGTTCTCAATGATCCTTTTTTCCAAACGCAAAGCTTCAGCCCGCCGGGGCCGCCGAGCTCCACGGCGCCCCGGTGGTTAGAACCGGGGCGCCGTGTATCTCTTAAACAATCGGGGTGATGCGTTCCTTGTCGAATTCCTGTAATTTTTGTTTATAACGTATAAGCTGTCTTTCCAGTTTCTCCAGCGCGAGATCGATCGATTTATACATGTCCTCGCTTTTCTCAACCACCGCCAGGCGGGTGCCGTAGACCTTGGCAACCATCTCGGCCACCTGCTCCTGTTTGACATAGTCTAAAATGATTTCAACGTCTAGAATACCGTCATAGTATTTTTTTAATTTGACGACCTGGTTTTCTGCATGCGTTTTCAGTCGAGACGAGGGTTTAAAGTGGCGAGCGGTGAATGTAATACGCATAACAACCTCCTCTTGATAGTTCAAACAGTCGCTGCGCTTGCATGGTGTGCTGCAACTCTGGGCCTCACCTCCTTGATGCTTCAGGTCTCTTTGTCGGCGCGGGGATGCGCCAAACGATAGACCTTTTTAAGACGTTCCGCTGAAACATGCGTGTAGATCTGTGTAGTGCTCAGACTGACGTGACCTAGCAGCTCCTTCACGGCCAGGATATCGGCGCCTGCATCCAGAAGATGGGTGGCAAAACTGTGACGCAGAGCATGGGGATGGGCTTTGCTGGGGTCTGCCGCTTGACGCATATAAGCGTGCAGGATCGCCGCCATCTGCTGGCGGCTGAAGGGCTGTCCATCCGCACGGACGAACACCCGGTCGTGCGGCGTTAACGTTCGATTTTCCCATTGACCACGCTGCTGGAGAAATCGAGTCAGCTCTTTTTGCATCTCCTGCCCCATAGGGATCATTCGAATGCGGTTACGTTTTCCCAAAACCCGCAAAACGCCATCGTGAAAATGAAGATCACTCACCCGGAGCTGAACAGCCTCTGATATTCTTACGCCCGTGGCGTAAAATAGTTTCAACAGCACCCGGTCCCGTTCTCCGGCAGGTGTGGAAGCGTCCGGAAGCTGCAAAAGAGTGTCGATCTCCTGTGCGGTGAGAAAATCCGGCAGCCGTTTTGCCGCCTTGGGCGCCGCCAAGTTGAGGCAGGGGTTCACCGACAGGGCGTCCTCACGCGCCAGAAACCGGGCGAAACTGCGCAGCGTAGCCAGTTTGCGCCGCACGCTGGTGGCCTCATACCTGCGATGCACCAGACCGGCGAGATATCCACGGATGGCCGCTTTAGTGAAAGTGGCCACCGTGATCTGGTCCGAACGGTAATGCAAAGCCAGATGCTCAACCAGCTGCTGCAGATCGTTCTGATACGCCTCCAGGGTCCGGGGAGAGGCGCTCCGCTCAACTTGCTGGTAGCGGAGAAAACGATCGATCCAGTCGATCAACAGAACAGGATGTTCACCTGGCGATATCATGATCAAGGTGCGCCCTTTGCGTTACGCAGCCGGCTGCTCCGGCATTTGGAGCAGAAGAGAATCTCTTCACCGTCCTCATTCACCTTTTCAACCAGCGTGGCCTGTTGACAGACCGGACAAAGAAGCAGGGTCGGCTTTTCCCAACTGATAAAAGTACACTCAGGATAACGGCTGCAGCCGTAGAACCGTTTTCCGCTTTTACCCTGACGCTCCACCA
>CAZKQR010000044.1:0-17495 GCA_964554965.1 uncultured Cytophagia bacterium
AACAACATTCATCAATTCTATCATACTAATCGGAGTGCATGGATATGGCAAACACCAACAGTGTAAAGGTGACCATGCCGGTTAAGCGGTTGCACGGCAACCTGCCGAAAATCGGCATTCGCCCCATCATCGATGGCCGGCGCATGGGGGTTCGGGAATCCCTGGAAAACCAGACCATGAATATGGCCAAATCGGCCGCCAGGCTGATCTCGGAAAACCTGCGTCATCCCAATGGATTGCCGGTGGAGTGTGTGATTGCGGACACCTGCATCGGCGGCGCGGCAGAGGCCGCACAGTGTGCGGAAAAATTCCAGCGCGAATGCGTCGGCGTCTCGCTATCGGTCACCCCGTGCTGGTGCTATGGCATGGAGACCATCGATCTGGACCCGCACATGCCCAAGGCGATCTGGGGCTTTAACGGCACGGAACGGCCCGGCGCCGTCTATCTCGCCGCCGCACTGGCGGCGCACAACCAGCTGGGCCTGCCGGCGTTCGGCATTTACGGACACGACGTTCAGGACGCCACGGACACCACCATCCCGCAGGACGTAAGAGAAAAAATTCTGACCTTTGCCAAAGCCGGTCTGGCGGTGGCGGAGATGCGCGGAAAATCCTATCTCTCCCTCGGCTATGTGTCCATGGGCATCGCCGGCTCGATGGTCGACGCCCATTTTCTGCGCGATTACCTTGGCCTGCGCAGCGAGTTCGTGGACTCGGCCGAGTTCACCCGGCGACTGAACCACTCCATTTTCGATCAAGAAGAGTTCGAGCTCGCGATGAAATGGGTGCAGGCGAACTGCAAGGAAGGGCCGGATCTGAACAACCCGCAAAACCGGCTGTCCGCGGAACGCCGCGCAAAAGATTGGCAGACCGTGGTAAAGATGATGCTGATCACCCGCGACCTCATGGTGGGCAATGAAAAGCTGGCGGCCATGGGATACGGCGAAGAGGCTCTGGGCCATAACGCCATCCTGGCCGGCTTCCAAGGGCAGCGGCAATGGACCGATCATATGCCCAACGGCGATTTCCTCGAAGCCCTGTTGAACTCTAGTTTCGACTGGAACGGCATTCGCGAGCCCTACCTCGTGGCCACAGAGAACGACAGCCTGAACGGAACGGCCATGCTGTTCGGCCATCTGCTGACCGACACGGCGCAGATCTTTGCCGACGTGCGCACCTACTGGAGCCCGGCTGCGGTGAAGCGGGTCACGGGCAAAGCCCTCAGCGGCAAAGCGGCCAACGGCATCATCCACCTGATCAACTCGGGCGCCGCCACCCTGGACGGCAGCGGCCGTCAGTCGGAAAGAGGCAAACCAGTGATGAAGCCGTGGTGGAAGATCACGCCCGCAGAGGTGGACAAATGCCTGCAGGCCACGGAGTGGTGTCCGGGCAATGTGGAGTATTTCCGCGGCGGCGGCTATTCATCCAGATTCGTCACCCTGGGCGAGATGCCGGTGACCATGGTGCGCCTGAATCTGGTCAAAGGACTCGGACCCGTGCTGCAATTGGCCGAAGGGTATACCGTGGAACTGCCGGCCAAGTCCCACCAAGTGCTCTATCAGCGCACAGATCCCACCTGGCCCACCACCTGGTTTGCGCCTACATTAACGGGCAAGGGTGCCTTTCGCGATGTCTACTCGGTCATGGCAAACTGGGGCGCCAACCATGGCTCCCTCAGCTACGGCCATGTCGGCCATCTGCTGATTGCTCTGGCCAGTCTGCTGCGCATTCCGGTGTGCATGCATAACGTAGAGGAAGAACGGATTTTCCGTCCCAGCGTCTGGGCCGGCTTCGGCGCCTCTGACCTGGAGAGCGCAGATTACCGCGCCTGCGCCCAATTGGGTCCACTCTACGGTCGATGAGATGAAAAAGACAAAAAAGAAAATTCGTGTGGCGGTCATATTCGGAGGACAGTCCGGCGAACATGAGGTCTCCCTGGTCTCCGCCGGATCGATCCTCTCCGCACTGGATCAATCAAAATACGACATCACTCCCATCGGCATCAGCAAAACCGGGCGCTGGCTCGTGGGTGAAGATACCTTGCAGCTGCTCAGCGAAGGCCGGGAGAAAAAACTGATCCCGGCCTGTCTGCCGGCAGACCCAGGCGCAGCACGCCTGCTGGCTCTGCGGGAACGTGCCGCCCTGCCGGAAGGGTTGAGCGGCAAGGCGTTCGATGTCGTGTTTCCGGTTTTGCACGGTCCACGCGGCGAAGACGGCACCATTCAGGGTTTGCTGGAACTGGCGGACCTGCCGTATGTGGGCGCCGGCGTGCTCGGCTCCGCCCTGTCGATGGATAAAATCATGCAAAAACATCTCTGCCGGCAGCAGGGGCTGCCGGTGGTGGATTTTCTCTGGTTCCGCGACATCGACTGGCAGCAGAACAGCAACCGCCAGGACCGTCCGTTGTTGCCCGATCAGCTGGCCAACATGACGCGCAAGGAGATGATCGAGGCCATTCATGAGGATTTGAAACTGCCGGTCTTTGTCAAACCGCCGAACATGGGGTCCAGCGTCGGCATTCACAAAGCGCATACCGTTAAAGAGCTCAAAGCGGCCATTGAGGATGCGTTACGCTACGACCGCAAGGTGCTGATTGAAAAAGCGGTGCCCCATGCGCGCGAGCTCGAGGTCAGCCTGCTGGGCAACGCGACCCCGCGCGCTTCCGTGGTGGGCGAGGTGTTTCCATCCAATGAATTCTATGACTATGACGCCAAGTATGTCGATGACGCCTGCCGGTTTCAAATCCCTGCGGATCTCCCGGAAGAGCTGACCCGCGCGATCCAAGCCACCGCCATCCGCGCCTTTCTGGCCGTGGAATGCGAGGGCATGGCGCGCGTCGATTTTTTACTGCAGGCGGAGTCCGACCGGTTCTATCTTTCGGAACTCAACAGCATCCCCGGCTTTACCAGCATCAGCATGTATCCCAAGTTATGGCAGGCCAGCGGACTGAGCTACAGCGAATTGCTGGACGAGCTGATCCGCCTGGCGCTGGAACGTCAGGCTCGCCGGCAACAGCTGCAGACCAGCTTTCAGCCGAATCAAAAGTGGTACCGGAAAAAAACCTGAGCCTGTACAGGGGATGGACCCCTCTCCCCACTGGATTCTCTCTCCCGGAGCGCGGGGCGTTCCGGGAGAGGCCGGCGGCGCCGGCGCCCTCCCCCTCTGCGAGGAGGCCTCTTTTCTTCCCCTCCCGTAAAAAAAAGCCTGCCGGTGAAACTTTTTTTCAATAATATATGTATATATGTACATATGCATGGAGATAAATAAAATGGAACTCAATAAATTGTTCCAGGCCCTGGCGGACCCGACACGGAGAAGAATCATTCAATTGCTGAAAAAACAAGACCAAACACCGTCGGACTTGCTGCAAAAAATAAAGGTCTCTCAACCGACCCTCTCCCACCATCTGGATATCCTGAAACGGGCCAACCTGATCGATGGGGCCCGGGAAGGCCAGTACATCCGCTACTCGCTGAATATGAGCGTATTCCAAATGTCCGTGGACTATATGATGAAATTCATCGGAAAGGAGTAACCCATGAAATGGCAGCTGAAACGTGAAGGGTTGCCGCTCGCGGTGCTGTTGGTCATGGCGATCACCGCCTGGTATGTCTATCCGACGCTGCCGGACCGAGTGCCGACCCATTTTAACATCCACGGAGAACCGGACGATTACAGCGGCAAGGCCGGGTTTACCGCTTTTGCCCTGGGCGGATGCATCGCACTCTATCTGGTGCTCACGTTCATCCCCTGGCTCGATCCGTTCCGTAAGAAAATCGAACAGCGTTATGAGACGTTTCTCAAATTCAGGAATCTCACCCTGTTTTTTTTCGCCATCGTCTTTTTTCTCTCCATTCACGCCGCCCGCACAGGCCGATTCGAGCCGCGCTGGCTGGGGTTCGGGTTCGGCGCCCTGTTCATCGCGCTGGGCAATTATCTGCCGCAGTTGCCGCGCAACTTTTTCTTCGGGGTTCGATCGCCCTGGACTTTGGCCTCGGAAGAGGTCTGGAAACGTACGCACATCGTATCCGGTTATTGTTTTGTCGCCGGCGGCCTGCTGATGATCCTGCTGGCCCTGTTCAACGTCAACATGATCTGGAGCATGCTCGGCATCATAGCGCCGGTCTCCCTGTTCTGTACGTTCGTCTATCCCTATTTTTTGTTTAAAAAACTGCAAAAAGAAACCGGCAAAGATGTTCAATTATAGAAAGGTCACCATGAAAGGGGTCGGCTGGATCACCCTGTTGCTGTGTGCCGTTGCGCAAGCCTCCTCTCAGCCCCCCTGCGTGGGCAACTGGCTCGGCGCGCTCAAAGTGTCGGGCATGGAATTGCGCATCGTCTTCAAAATCACCGCCGCGGCGGACGGCGCCTTGGCCGCCAAAATGGACAGCCCGGATCAGGGCGCGAAAGACATTCCCATGGACGCGGTCGTCTGCCGCCGGGATACGATCATCATCACTTGTGCGGCGATCATGGGCTCCTATCAAGGCGTCATCAGCAGCGACGGCCTATCCATCCAGGGCGAATGGAAACAGGCCGGCATGAAGCTGCCGCTGAATCTGAAAAAAGTGGCAGAAGCGCCGTCCGTCCGGCGGCCGCAACATCCGCAAAAGCCCTATCCCTATCTCGAAGAGGAAGTGACCTTTGAAAACCGCACCGCTGGGATCCACCTGGCCGGAACCCTGACCCGGCCGAAAAGCGGCGCTCCCTTTACCGCGGTGATCCTGATCTCAGGCTCCGGCGCCCAGGATCGCGATGAGACGGTTTTCAACCACAAGCCGTTTCTCGTGCTGGCCGATCATCTCACCCGCCGGGGCATGGCGGTGTTGCGTTTCGACGATCGCGGCGCGGGCCGCTCCCAGGGTGATTTTAAAGCCGCCACCACGCAAGATTTCTGTTCCGATGTGCTGGCCGCTGTTGACTATTTGAAATCATGCCAGGAGATCGATCCGCGACGCATCGGATTGTTGGGTCACAGCGAAGGCGGGCTGGTGGCGCCGATGGCAGCGTCCACCGACAAAAGCATTGCCTTTGTGATTCTGCTGGCAGGACCCGGCGTACCCGGGGAAAAGATCGTTCTTGCGCAGTTGGCGGCGCTGGCGCGCCAAGCCGGCGTGGATGAAAAGACGATCGCAGACAAGGTGGCCTTGCAGCAGAGCCTGTTTGACGTCATCAAGCGAGAAACGAACAACGAGCCGGCAAGTCGCGAGATCCGCGAACGGCTGATGCAAGAGCTGACCGAGGATGAAAAGAAAGAGGTGCCGGAAGCGGCGTTGCAGGCTCAGATCCAGCTGCTGGTCTCACCCTGGTACCGCTGGTTCCTCACCTATGATCCTAGACCCGCGCTGTCAAAATTGCGCTGCCCGGTGCTGGCGTTGAACGGTGAGAAGGATCTGCAGGTGCCGGTTGAGCAAAACCTGCCCGAGATCGAAAAAGCGCTTCGGCAAGGGGGCAACAAAAAGCACACGGTGCGCGTGATGAAGGGCATGAACCATCTGTTGCAAACCTGTCAAACCGGCGCGGTCAGCGAATACGGCGTCATCGAAGAGACCATGTCGCCGCAGGCGCTGACGCTGATTGCGGATTGGATCCAGGCTTTGTGATCCTCAGCAAGGGCCGGCCGGGTTCAAGTTTTAAGGCCAAGGGGGTGAGTGGTGTGGTTGGCAGACATTGGGCGTCAGGGTGTGCGCAACAGCCCGGCAGCGAGTTGTTCGGTAATGAAAATCTGGCCGGCCCGATTGGGATGGGTGGCATCGGAAAAAAAATCGTGGCGGTGGATATACGCTTCATCGATCTCGATGAGCTGAACCCCCTGCTCCTGCCGGGCATAGCTGCGCAGCAGCTGCAGAGCTTCACGGTGTTCCGGCCGGCCGTCATCGAGAAAATCGATAAAGGGGACATAGAGCAGCACCACCCGCAGCCCTCGGGAGCGCGGCAGTTGGACAAGCCTTTCAAAGAGCCGAACATTCTCGTCCAGCACCGCGTATTGTTCATCCAGTTTCAGGGCGGCCAACTTGGCCTGCAGAGCGAGGACGTCCACCGAATCCTCCGGCGCCAATTCCTGGCGGCCCCTCAGGCCCAGGCGCGCGACGCTCTGAATCGTCGTATCGCTGAACCGCAGCAGCCGCAGCCAGGAACGGGAGGCGTACTCGGACCAGCCGGCGGCGTGCGAGCGCACATGGGCGGCGACGCAACGGGTATCCATAAAAGGATAGAACAAACGGTACTGATTTTTTCCCAGACCTTTTCCGAAGGTGTAATCGTCAACGATATAAACAAAGGTGGTCACCGACTGCGGATGGCGCTCGAGAAATTGCTCGACCATCACATAGTGGTCGTCGAGAAAAGTCCCCTGCACCGCATATTTGGCCACCGGCCGGTCCAGGCGTTTCTCCAAAAGCTCTTGATCAATCCCCTGCACCATTCGCGAATGTCCCACGCACAGAATCTCCGCCTCCTTATTCAGTCCGTAATAGACATCCAGGCCATGCCGAAGCAGGCGGGCGCCGCACAGATCGAGCAGCAACAGGATGGCGGAAAAGAGGATCGCTTTCGTAAAAATTTTCATCATCACAGTGGCCGGCTAAAATCTCATATAGATGAACGCATTCTGGCTGTCCTGATTGAACAGGAGGAGGCTGAGGATCAGCAGATAATAGGCGCTCCAGCGCAGCCACAGCGGCAGACGGAAAAAACGCTGCTGCCAAGAGGGCCGGCTGCCGAGGGATTCGATAACGAAAACGCACAAGGTCGAAGTCAGCGCCAGAAACAGGCCGGTGTTTTCATACAGGCCGAGAAGCGCGGAGAGGCCGCGGCTGGAAGCAAAAAGATGCGTGACGACGTAGCCGGCGTCCGCGAGCGTGCGGGCGCGAAAAAAAATCCAAGCGAAACAGATCAACTGAAAAGTGAAAAAAACTTTCCATCCCCGCGCCGGCGCGGAACGCAGCAGCGCGAATTTTTTTGCCAGTTTTTTTTGCAGCGGACGCCAAAAGACCGCGGCCGCTAAAAAGGTCCCATGCAGCAATCCCCAGACGACAAAACACCAGCTGGCGCCGTGCCAGAGGCCGCTGAT
This sequence comes from uncultured Cytophagia bacterium, assembly GCA_964554965.1. Lineage (GTDB taxonomy): Bacteria > Zhuqueibacterota > Zhuqueibacteria > Residuimicrobiales > Residuimicrobiaceae > Anaerohabitans. The sequence goes on from CAZKQR010000044.1 coordinate 7,073, forward strand.
GAAAAAAGTGATGAACAGCGCCAACGCGGTCCCGACCGTGCGCAGATCGCGAAACCGCATCTGCAGCGGCTTGAACAGGTAATCGAGAAGACAGCGCGAGAAGGAGATGTGCCAGCGGCGCCAGAAATCCATCACCGAAGAGGCGGCATAGGGCTTGTTGAAATTATCGGTCAACGTGATATTGAAGAGCCGGGCGCTGCCCAGGGCCATGTGGGTGTAACCGGAGAAATCGCAGTAGATCTGCAGCGCATAAGCCCAGGTGGCCAGGACCAGGGCCCAGCCGCTGTAGCTGTGGACATCCCCATAGACCAGGTCGACGTATCCCTCCAGGCGGTTGGCGACCACCACTTTTTTAAACAGTCCCCAGGCAAAGAGCAGCAGTCCGGCGCGCGCGGCCGCGTAATCAAAACGGTAAGGAGCTTTCAATTGCGGTAAAAGATCCTCAGCCCGTTCGATGGGGCCCTGCAGCATTTTGGGAAAAAAGCCGAGATAGAGCGCGAAATAGCCCAAATGGCGTTCCGCCGGTATCTTTTCCAGATACACGTCCACCAGGTAGGACACCGCCTGAAAAACATAATAAGAGACGCCGATGGCGATCGGAGCCCAGCGGGCGAAATCCATGCCGGCAAAGGGTCCTATGGCGTGCAGCCCTTGAACCAGAACCGGCAGATATCTGAGAAACACCAGGGGCAAAAGCACCGCCGTAAGCGAGGCGACCAGAAGGGTCCGCTTCCCCTTTTCACCGCTTTGGGAATTGATCAGCCGTCCGCCGGCAAAAGCCGCCAGCATCACCAGGAGAAACACGGCGATCAGATAAGGAACCCCCACGGCGGCGTAGAACACAAAACTCGCCAGCAACAGCACCGGCCAGCGCCGGCCGGCGCCGGCAACAAGAAAGCAGAGATAGACGGCGGGCAGAAAAAGAAAAAATGTCAGTGAATTAAAGTGCAAAAGGCGTCCCCCGGACCATCACGGCCGCGTTTCCAGCTTGGCGTTGATGCTGTGGTACAGATCGCCGACGTTCTTAAAGCTCAAGAGCTCCTTTTGACTAAAGCGCACTTTAAAAGCGGTCTCCAGCGCCAGAATCAAATTCACATGCGACAGGGAATCCCACCCGTCGACGTCGTCCGCGGTGGTCGCGGGGGTGATGTGAATGGCATCATCGTCAAACACCTGCTGAAAAATCGGTTCAAGCTGTTCCAGGGAGATCATGCTCATCAGGCCTCCAGAGTTGAAGTATCGCCGGCATCCAGTCCCAGGTAGCGGGCTTTCAGGATACGTCGCATTATCTTGCCGCTTTTATTTTTAGGAATGGAATCGACAAAAAAGATCTGCTGCGGAGTGGCGACCGAGGAGACTCGATTGGCGATGTACAGCCGAATCTTGAGCTCCAGGTCGCGCGACGCGGTGCTGGTTTTATGCAAAGCGACGAAAAGAACCACCTTTTCAAAGAGCAGTTCGTCCGGTGCACCGATGGCGCCGGATTCAGCCACCTCTTCGATCTCCAGCGCCGCGCTTTCCACCTCAAACGGACTGACCAGATGGCCGGCGGTGTTGATCACATCGTCGCTTCGGCCCATGAACCAGTAATAGCCGTCCTCATCGCGATAGGCCGTGTCGCCGGTGTAGTAATAGCCGTCTCTGAACTTTTGCTGATAGCTGTCGTCATGGTTCAAGTAGGTGACGAACATCGAAGGCCAGCCTGCTTTCAAGCACAGCGCACCTTGCTCCATGTCCGCAGCCGCTGAACCTTCCTCCGTGAGAATGGCCGGCTCAACGCCGTCCACAGGAATACCCATGGAGCCGGGCTTGATGGCCACACCGGGGCGGTTGCTGATCATGATGGCGCCGGTTTCCGTCTGAAACCAGGTGTCATAGATCTCTTTTCCCAGAACGCGACGGCTCCACTGGATCACCTCCGGATTCAGCGGCTCGCCGACGCTGAAAATGTGGCGTAATTTCGACAGATCGGTTCGCTGCAACATCGCCGGCTCCTCCCGCATCAGCATACGCAGAGCGGTGGGCGCCGTATACCATACGGTCACGGCCTGAGACTCGAGAATGGAAAACCATGAGCCCGGTTCATAACCGCCGCCGAAGTGAATCTGGGTCACGCCCAGACTCCAGGGGCCGATGATCCCATACGAGGTGCCGGTCACCCAGCCCTGGTCGGCGGTACACCAAAAGACATCGTTTGCACCAAGCTGCAAAATTTTTTCCGCCGTCATCCGCTGGGTGAGGACGCTGCGGTGCACATGAAGCACGCCCTTTGGCTTGCCGGTGGAACCGGAGGTATAGTGCAGAAATGAAGGCGTTTCAGCTGCGGTGGGTTCGACCACGTACTCGGTGGACGCACGTTCCGCCAGGCGTGGATAACTGAGAAGGTCAGCGGCCGAATCAGCCTCGCTATCCATGAGGATGATCGTACGCAGGGCCGGCAGACGATCGCGAATCCGTTCGATCTTTTTCAGAAAGCTGCGGCGGGTGAACACTATTTTTGCCTGGGAATCGCCCAACCGGTCGAGAAGGCCCTCTTCCCCGAAATTGGCAAACAGCGGCCCGGCAATGGCCTGTATCTTGAGAATCCCGAGCAAGACGAAAAACTGCTCAGCCATTTTGGGCAAAAAGGTGAAAACCACATCCCCGGGTTTGGCGCCAACCTCGATGAGAAGGTTGGCCACCCGGTTGCTATGCTGTTCAAGATCTGAAAAAGTAAAATCGGTCTGTTCCATGGCGGTGGAGAGCCAACGCATCGCCACTTTGGAACCCAGCCCGTCCTCGCACTGCTGTCGCGTGCAGAGATGGCCGATGTTGAATTGCTCTCTTTGGATCAGCCTGCTCATAGGTTTCCTTCAGCCTGCATGTCCGGCGATTGGAACCTGCGTAATGGGAAAGGCCAAACAGCGCTCCCCAGCCCCTGCGTATGACTTAAGATACTAAAAATAATGACAAAAATCAACTCGATATTGCGTTATTGTATTGTGAATCAATGTGATAGAATTAATAAACAGTAAATTCAAACAGGAATAGCCACTGTTTTAATGGCCCAAAATCGAAGCACTAAATTGCATTTTTATACGATTTTGCTTGTTTCCCTTCGTATGATAATGTAAATTCTTATATTGGGGCAGCATTTTCACAAAAAAAGCCGATCGATCACTGTTCGAACAACAGAACCCAAATGCGATTAGTGGATTGGCAGCGGGTTGATCGATCAACTGAGAGTTGTCGCTGTCATGAATCATTCTTTATAAATTCTGGGAAAAAGAATGGCTAGACACAAAGCGAGGATTCTGATACTGGGGCTTGGGGCTAATGGGCTGGGCGTAGTGCGCTCTTTGTATTCATTCCCCGAGTATCAAGTGATCGGCGTTCATTTCGGCAGGGGCGATGTAGGAAGGTTCACACGCCTGGTGCGTAAAATAGCCTGTACAGAGCCGATAGCGGATGCCAAGGCGCTCTCGGAGAAGATACGCGAGTGGTGCCCTGGACCGGTTCCAACCGTGATCATTCCCAGCCGCGACATCGAAGTCAATCTCCTTTCTGAATTGACCGATGAGCTTCCGGCCCATTTTCTTTTTTACCGCATTTCGAACGCCGCTATCCGGGCGCTGTCCGACAAGAATCTGGTTCAAGAGACGGCCCTGCAAGCGGGATTGGAAATTCCCAAGACCCTCTTTCTCACTGACCCGGAGGATCCCGAACTGGTTGGATTGCGCTACCCGCTTTTGCTCAAACCGCTGCGCTCCAATGTCAGCCAAACCCCTTTCAAGAACATCATGGTCCACAACGAGGCCGAACTGCACCGCGTCTTGCAGAAAGAGGACTTGGTCAATCATGTGGTCCTGCAGGAATTCATCCCCGGGGGAGACGATCACGTTTACCATTGCAACCTGCTCATCGATCGCCGGTCGCGAACCATCGGGGTCGTTGAATTACAGAAAATCCGTCAGTACCTGCCGCTTCGGGGCATGACCTCTTATGGCCGCACGCTGTTAACCCGAGAGCTTTTGCCCATGTGTGAACGGCTGGCGGCGGTGGTTGGTTACAAAGGGTTGATGAACATTGAGTTTAAAAAGGACGATGAAAACGACCGCTGGGTGTTCATCGAGACCAATTTGAGGTTGCCGATTTTCAACTCGGTCTTTGCCCAGGCCGGCGTCAATCTCGCCCATCTCTATGTGCAGAGTCTGCTGGAAGAGCTCCCCTCGCCTGTTTTTGCCTCCAGGACCGCAACCTGGATGCATGAAGAGAATGATCTGGCGAACATTCTGATGCGCCGGGTTGACGCCAAATTTTCTCAATGGTTTTGGCAGTTTATCAGATCAGATTCCTATGCGTATTGGTTCTCTTCTGATCCGCTGCCCAGCCTATACCTTTGGTGCTGGATGATCTATCGCCAATTTAAAAGGTTGTTTTCCATAGGACACGCTTGAACCATTCTGCAGGTAATCGTTCATGGAATCAGCAGGAGAAGGACGGGGCTATGATGGCGTGGCTGCCCTATGAAGTAAAACAGGGCTTGAAATGGATCTATGGATGTTTGCCGACCCGGCTGCGCTATGGCGCATCTTTTCTGCAAAAATGCCGTCTGGCCGAGGAGCGCGAGAAATGGACGGCGGCCCTCTTTACCGCGAACCAGAACGAGAAGCTGCGCCGTCTCATTGACCACGCTTACCGCCAGGTCCCGTATTACCGCATCCTGTTCGACCGCCATGGCATTGATCCAGCCGCCATTTGCAACGTTGAGGATCTTCAGCGCATTCCTCCGCTGAGCAAAGATGATTTGCGCAGCCATTTTTCCGACCTGATCGCGGTAAATATTCAAAAAAAGGATCGGGTGCTGCTGTCGACCAGCGGGACATCGGGAAGGCCGCTTCGATTCTACTCTGAGCGCAGACACGAAGCCTATCTGGATGGCGATGCCTATCGGTGGCGTCATTTCCGCTGGGGCGGCTGCACGCCCTATGATCGACGTGCCACTCTGAGCGCGTATCGCATACCTGTAAAGAAAAACGGCGAACGCCGTTTGACGACCTATGATCCGGTCAAACGATTGCTGATTCTCTCGGCCTACGATCTCAGCCGCACGGCCATCCATCCTTATGCCCGTGCGCTGCAGAAGCACCAGCCATCCTTTCTGCATGGCTACCCGTCGGCCCTGGAAGCGTTAGCCCGTTTTCTCCAGGCTGAGAAAATACCTTCGCCGCCGTCGATCCGCGCCGTGTTTACTCAATCAGAGGTGCTGTATCCCTGGCAAAGAGCGCTGATCGAAAACTACTTTGGCTGCAAGATCTTTGACTGGTACGGCATGGAGGAGCGGGTGATCGCTGCGGCAGAGTGTGAGCGCCATGCTGGACTGCATGTGTTCACTGATTATTGCATCGTCGAAACCCTCCGGGAGGACAAACCGGTCATCGGCGTCGAAGGCGAGATCGTCAGCACCCGGTTGGACAATTTCGCCATGCCGTTGATCAGATATCGAACGGGCGATGTGGGCACGCTCTCCACGACGCCGTGCGCCTGTGGCCGAAACCTGCCGCTGCTGCACTTGCACGGCGGACGCGATAGAAATTTCCTTGTCGGCCGGAACGGCGAATTAATTTCAATCACAGTGGTGGATATTCCCCATGCGACCGCGCAGGTGGAGCAATTTCAATTTATGCAGCAGACGCAGGGCAAGGCCTTGCTGCGCATTGTGCGGAAAAGGGGATATTCCGATCATGATTTTGAGGGCATTCAGCGGGAACTGCGGGAAAAATTCTCCGGCTTGGTCGATGTGACCGTCGAATATACTGAAGCCATTGAACGAACAGGCCGGGGCAAGCTTCCTCTGCTGATTCAGCGTCTGCCACTGGATCACCCGCCCAATGAGCCTGCATGACCTGGCCATCCAACGAATGAACTGAATGCACATGGATAAAACAGAAATTGAAGACCTGGTGCTGGACACCTTGCGCCGGACGGCCCTCAGCGGCAGCCGCCGCGCCGTCGGCCCTGACGAGCCCCTGGGGGAACTGGGTTTAGGGCTGGACTCGCTGGCCTTGATCGAATTCGCCACTGCCGTTGAAAAGCGATTTCAGGTCCAACTGCCGGATGAGATGTGGGTGGACCGAGGGCAGCTTTCCCTGGGCCGTTTGAGCGATTGGATACACCAATCCATTTCCCCGTCCATCTTCGCGGGAGCGGATGCCCTGCAGGCCTCACCGGCGCAGCCGGATGCCGCAGAAAAAAACACACTCTTGGAGGCCGCACCCGCCTCCCGTCAGAACGCTGGGCTTTTGCGCACGCTTGGCCGGCGGCTCATCAGCGCGGTCGGCTATTTCTATCAGCGTGAAAAATGGTATGTTTTGGAATTCAGGCTAAAGGAAAAACCTTTGCCCGCCTTTTCGCCCGCCATCCCGGTGCAGGTGCGGCCGGCGGCTTTGGACGATAGCGATGCGTTGGACGCTTTTTGCCACTCTTTTAACTATGAGACTATTGACGGGCAAAAAATGGATAGGACGTTGTTCAAAGCCCGCCTCGACTCCGGCGCTGTCTGTCTGGCGGCATGGCGCCAGGAACAGATTATCGGTGTGGATTGGCTCTTTGTACAGGGATACCGATGCCCCTATTCCAGGCTGACTTTCACCTGGCCGCCGGACACCTGTTACGGCGGAGAACTCTGGGAACACACCGAATTTCACGGCAAAGGCGTCGGCATGTCACTGCTGGCCGCTTCACTGGCAACAGCCCGAAAGGCGGGATATCTCCGCCAGGTGACCGTTGTAAAAGCACATAACACCAAAATGCTCAGCGCAGCGGTTCAGCTCTACGGCTTTGAAAAGACCGGCACAATCAACATCCACCGTCTGCTGCGCCGGCCTTTTTCGATCTGGTATAAAGGGGGCAAGTCCGGACATAGTAGAACTCTGGTAATGTAAACATTTCCCTAACCCCCGAAACGATGACAGTTCAAAAAACGGTTTTTACGGACAAACACGACCAGGCTTTATCGTCAAGCCGTGAAATAAAAAGGTCCCCGCGAAAGAGTGATGGGACTCGGTCTATCGATAAACTGGTTGAATGGCTGAGCAGAACGGTGAGAGCGCTCAAGCTCGACTTTTGGGTCATTTCCGGCGAAGAGGTCTCGAGCGGCAACCCACTCAGTCTGCTCTATGCAGGCCATAACGCCTATCCAGAGAACAGGACGTATTTGCGCAAGATTGCTTTCGCCGACCAGTGCAGCGAAGTCTATCTCGGCAAAAGATGGCGATGGAGCCGGAGCGTCAGGAAATCAGCTCTAGAGCATGCCTGCAGTCTGGAATGGGTCGAAACCCCGGATTGGCTTTTCTCCCGACTTTTTCAGACCGATTCTTTTTTCATTCCCAGTTGGCTGATGGGTGAGATCGATCTCTCCGCGCAAACCATCCTGCCGCTGGACCGGTACAGTTTTAAATTTGAAAAGAAAAAAATCGCACGAAACCAGCTCAGCTACCGCCTCTCGACAGACCCTGAGGAGTTTGATCTCTTTTATCATACCATGTACGTTCCCTATGCCAAAAAGGTCCACGGCGAGGGCGCCGTTATCGCCGACTATGAGAGACTGAAAAAGCAGCGACAGAATCAAAAAATGCTGTTTATCCTGCAGCAGGGTCAAACGATCGCCGGATGCCTGATCCAGTACGAGGGACGGCGCCCGCACTTGCTCTACATGGGTATTAAAGACAGCGATTACGCTCATATCAGAGCAGGCGCGATGGGTGCGATCTACTATTTCGGCCTATTAAGCTTAGGATCAGAAGGCTATACAAGGGCAGCGGTCGGGTGGTCCCGAGCCTTTTTGAATGACGGCGTGCTTCTCTACAAAAAACAGCGCGGCGCTTGTCTGGCAGAAAGCTATCCCATCGGCTTCCGGCTCAAGGTGGCCCAGGCCTCGGCAGGCGCCAAAGCCTTTTTAAAGAATAATCCGTTCATCACCATCGTAAAGGGAAAATACTACGGCGCGCTGTTCATAGATGAAGGGCAGCAGCTCTCTGATCACGCGTTCGAAGAAATGGAGACGAAATATTATATGGAGGGCATGGCAGCCTTGATCGTCTATCCGCTGGCGCCGGGTGGGAGCAGTGTGCCGGCTCCTTTCGCCGATCGCATACGCATCGGCTGCACGAACGGCTGGTTGCAGAAAGAGGGGTGATCGTATCGAATCCGAACCCATCCGATCAGACCACACACACAAGAGCAGGGGGAAATTAAACATCAAATCGTCGGTTAAGCGAACCGTGTATCGATTCCTTCAATCTCAGATCGAACGATCTGCGGGAGATCAGAAGGGGCTGGACCTTTCCCTCTGGGAGGCCACCGTCGACCACCAGCACCACCTTATCATGGGGGGCTGCGACTGCACCCGGCTGGCAGCGGATCACGGCACGCCGCTCTTTGTGGTGGATGAGAAAAAAATCAGGGATAATTATCACGCTTTTGACCGCGCGTTGACCGCCCATGGCATCGAGCAGGGTATCTATTACTCCTACAAGACCAATCCGGTGCCGGGCATCCTGCGCGTTCTTCATGATTGCGGCGCCGGCGCCGAGGTGATCTCACCCTATGAGCTTTGGCTCGCGCTGAAACTCGGTGTGCCGCCGGAACGGATCATCTATAACGGACCGAACAAGTCCGCGGAGGGGCTCAAGACCGCAATCGATCACGGCATTAAATTGATCAACATCAATTCCCTGTCGGAAATCGACCACATCGAACGGCTCGCAGCTGAGAGGGGAAAAACGGCATGCGTCGGCGTGCGCGTCAGCCCCGGCGTCGGCTGGGGCGCCCAGTTCGGCCTTAAACTCGAAAACGGCGAGGCGCTGGCCGCCTTTCGCAGGATGGCGGCCTGTCCCCATATCGATCCCCAGGCGATCCATTTTCATCTCGGCACCAACCTGCACAGCGCCCACTTTTATCAAAGCGCCCTGGCCCATGTCTTTGAACTCTTGCAGGTCATCCAGTCAGAGCCGGGGCTCCATCTTCGCTATCTTGATCTGGGCGGTGGTTTTGGCGTACCCACGGTGCGCGGGCTTGAAAACCGCGAGAGCAAGCTGAATACTTTTTTCTACAAACCCTATCATCCCCCCTGCGTGGCGGAAATCAAGCCCGTCAGCCGGATCATCGATGACCTGGTCGCTACGTTCCAGGCCTTATGCCTTCGTTTCAAGATCGATCCGCCGGCCCTGCTCTTTGAACCAGGTCGATCTCTCACCAGCAACGCCGAGATCCTCCTCACCCGTGTCGGTGACCTGAAAACAACCACTAATGGATTTCCCATCGCTCTGTTGGACGCAGGGATCAACATCGCTCGGCCCATCACCTTCGAGTACCATGAAATCTTTGTGGCGAACCGCATGGCCGCACCCGCGAACCAACGGTGCGGTCTGGCCGGACCGATCTGCACACCCATGGATTTTTTTCTTAAAAGCAAAAAATTACCGATCCTGCAAGCGGGCGATCTCCTCGCCATCATGGATGCGGGCGCCTATTTTACCTCCTTTGCCAACGATTTTTCTCTGCCGCGTCCGGCCATCGTCATGGTCCTTGAGGGCAGCCACCGGCTGATCCGGGAGAAAGAATCCTACGACGATCTCATCCGCTTGGATCATTATCGCTAAGGAGGGGCTCCCGGCTGCATAATCTCAGCGCTCCCTCTCCGCCTGCCGATGTCCAACCAAAGGCCCAGCGGGCCTTTCGCTTCTTCGGCTGAACATGGATTCTCCAGCCGTCAGCGCCGATCGGTCTTTGGCGACCGGCGCTTTTCAGGCGAAGGAATCGACCGATGGCTTTGTACTGAAAGGAGCGCTTTCTGCAGGGATACCCTGACAGGCGCCGGGGGAAAATCATCTCATCAGCACCATCTTTCTCATGTCACGGAACTGATCTGTAGTAAGCAACACCAGAAAGACGCCGCTGCTCAAAACAACGCCCGAATCATCGCAACCATCCCAGGACACCTCATAAGCGCCTTTGCTGCGCCAGCCGTTTTCCAGACGCCGGACATGCGCGCCGACGGCGTCAACGATGTCCAGCTGCACCTTGACATCCGTTGGCAGACAATAAGCGATGCAGGTGGATTGGTTGAATGGATTCGGGTAGGCGTTGAGCAGGCCGAAGCTATTGGGCAGAGGCACGGTCGCTTGAACAGGGCCATAATATTCAAAACGTCCGTCGCGGCTGATCTCCTTGAGCCGATAAAAATAGTGGACTCCTTTTTTCACCTTGGCGTCTCGGTAGGAATAACCCTGCCCGCTGCTGCCGCCGCTGACCGCGGGAATAAAATCGATCTCGGTAAACGTTTGCCCGTCCTCGCTTCGTTCAAGTGAAAAACCCAAATGATCCCACTCGAGCTCAGTGCGCCAGCTGATCTGTACGCTCTCGCCACGGACCTCCGCCTTGA
>CAZKQR010000045.1:0-17445 GCA_964554965.1 uncultured Cytophagia bacterium
CCGCACGCTCCAGAGTGGATTTTGAGGGCGCGGACATCCACCCCCCTCGCGGAGCTGGAGCTCCGCGCTCCGTAGCTCTACGCTCCAGAGTGAATTTTAGAGCGCGGACGTCCACCCCCCTCGCGGAGCTGGAGCTCCGCGCTCCGTAGCCTCGCGCTCCAGAGTGAGTTTTGAGGGCGCGGACGTTGATGTGCGCGGATACAGAACGCGGAGCTGGAGCTCCGCGCTCCGTAGCCCCACGCTCTATATAGAGCTGTTTTACAAAAACAGCCTTCTAACATGCCTTTCAAATAAATTCTCGCGCACGTTTTTCGCGATGGTCGCTTCGTTTTCTTCCAGCGCGGCAAGGTAACGGCCGCCCATCTCTGCAGCCACGCGAAACCCCACATGCAGCAGCTGGCGGAAATGGGGATTGAACTCGGGGCAGGATGGATCGTGGCGCAGAGCGTCGCTGAACTGCTTGCCGGTCCAGCGGCTCACGGTCTCCGGCGCCGGCAACTTGTCTTTATCGATATCGATGACCGTGGCATACGGCGCGCACACTTCATCAAAGCGGCGTAAGGAGCTGTGATACACTTCCTGTGCAATGGCCAGACCGCCGCCGCCGGCTTCCGCCAGGCCGATGAGCTCCTCCAGCCAGGTGGTGCCCGCGGTTTTCAGATGCAGGCCGGCGCCGTGTTTGCGTAAAGCGCGGCCGATGATCGGATAAAGGGAGAATTTGTCGCTGCCGGAATGCACGCTCAGCTTAAGATTCTCCGGCAGAGAGAACTCTTTAATGGCGAAGCGAATGACGCACAGATCCTGTTCAAACTCTTTTTCAAACTGCCCCAGATCGCCCACATAATCCACGCCCTTGTTGAAGCGGCCGGTAAATTTCGGCGCTATGGTCTGCGCCGGGATGCCGGCAGCACTGATGGCGGAGAGGATGAAGAACAGCTCCGCCGGCGTCTGTGCCTGCTGCGCTTCGTCCATGGAGACTTCGATGACCAGCCGGTCCACCTGTTTTCGGCGGCTGATGTGGTGAAAAATCTTTGCCGCCTCTTCCACGGCAAAAAGAAATTTGCCCGCCGCCTGCTCCAAGGTGGCTGCAGTGATGCGCAGCGGCTCCGCGATGCCGGGAATGGACAACTCCCCCATATATTTTTTATTTGCCGCCATGAAGGCCTGCAGCGAAGCGGCGGAAGGGGGTTGGCCGATATAATCGGCCACATCCAGAGTAAAGAAATCGCTGTGATCGATAAAGGGGTCCACGGTTTTCAGGTTGATGTGATCCGCGTCGACAAAATAAGCGCCGGGCCAGTTCAGCGCCCGGACCGCTGCATCCGCCTCGGTGCGGGTGTCCGCCGGCCTGGTGCCGATGAGCGAGTGTTCACGGTTGGATTTATTCCACACCGGCGTCACCTCGACGCCGGCGGCGCGGGCGTCCAAGAACGCCTGCAATTGCGCTTTTCCCTGACGGCCGAACCGGTCGCCAATGCCGATGGTGTATTTAGGCAGGTTCATTCATTCGTTCCTTCTATTAGGATGAAAACGGGTGTCCTCCACTTTTCCAGATCGGTAACCAGAGGGCCTTGTGGTTACTACCGCTGCAGCAATTTCTCCTTAAAAGTAGGCTGACCGCCGGCCATCTTCATGAACACGTCCAGCGGCACCACTTTAAATGTATCGCCCAGCTGATCTAAAATATTTTTAACATGATCGATGTCGCTCCACTCGCGCACATGCATCAGGCAAAAATAGGGACGCTGATGGTTGAGCCTGGCCAGCTCGCGCAGATCCTGCACCGCTTCCTGCGCCGGCCGCGTCTCCGACAGATAATAGTCAAAGGAGATCAACGGTTTGCCGTCGCGGATGGTGAAAGAGTGCGACGGTGCATAGCCGTTGGCTAGTCCCAGGATATTCGGCATGCCGTTATAAAAAGCGTCCACCACCTCTGGAGTCAACTCGCTGTTGCCCTCCACCGTGGCCCCTTCCGAGTAGTCCATGATCTCAAAGATGTTTAAATCAAGCTGCTGCATCAGCTCGTAGGCTTTGGCCACCACCTGGGGCAAGTAGTTGGCCGGAATGGCCTTGGGGTACATATAGCCCGGCCCGCCCAGCGAGCCGAGAAAGTAATCATTCGGCGTGGCCTGTGAATAAAAATACTCCAACATGGACGGCGCCAGCCAGACCCAGTTCATAGTCACCTCCCAGGCATAGGGCATGGAGCCACGGCCCGGCCGCAGCCAGGCGCCCAGGCCCAGACAATCGGTCTGAATGCAGGCGATATAGACTTTTTTCTCCGCGCGGTACTCTTTGCCCGCCACCACGGTGTGCTGATTTTTAAATTGAAATCCAGGAGTGGCCGGCGTCTGATGGCTGAAGCTCAGGTTGGGCAGCGTGTGCAGCCCCTCGGTGCGCAGCGCAAAGCTGGAGGCCAGCTTGACCGCATCGCGCTCCTTGTCTTTGGCGTAGGAATGCCAGCCCATGACCATGGACAGGGGCTTCATTTCGCTCATCAGCTTTTTGGCCAGGCTATACTCTTCGCCATCGCTCTCTTCAGTGGACAGATCGGAGAAAAAAGCGCCTTTGAGAATGCCAAAGTCCGCCACGCCCGGCCGCATGATTTTTCCCGCTTCGCCTCCCATCCAGACGATGTAATCGCGGCTGCAACGCGGCCAGTACTGCTGATACGCCCAGGTGTAGATGTCGATATCCTTCTGTCCGGTGAACCGGCCCCTGAAATCGGCGATGGAGCGCAGTTGATACTTTTCCACCAGCGGCAGCATCTCCTCTGAGATCACGATGGCCTTTTCCAGTCCGGCCAGAGTAAAGGCGACGATCAGGGAGGTGCGGACGTTTTTATCCCAGAGAATGTAGCCCTTGACCTGAGGCAGGAAGGTCTTTAGCGCCTCTTCGGCCGAGGTCAATTCGGTGAATTGAAATCCTTTTTTGTCGCGATAAAAATCCAGCATGGAGGGGGTGAAACGGAAATCCCACTTTTGTCCATAGATGAAATATAATCGCGGTGCCCCGTCATTGGCCAGCCCCTGCAAAGAGATCAGCATCGCCTGTTCCGGCAGCTTGCCGTCTATCGCCCAGTCATCGGTCATGTGCATGAAGAAAGCCGGTTTGACGCCGTCGCGCACGAACGTATAGGTTTCAGCGCTCTCCCGGGTCGGCCGCTGGACGCTCAGCAACAGCGTGCCGTCCTTTTGCACCGCATAGGTGCTGGTGCTGGTCAGCTCGCGACTGCCCTGGGAAACCCAGACCGGATAGGTTTCTTCAACCGTAAAACCTTTGCCGTTTTTTTCCATACTGAGTTTGGCCCTGCGGTCACTGCCCGGCCGGCGTGAGATGGCGGAAAAGACGTTGTAGGGCCACACTCGGGTGGACGCTTTCAGGGTGACCGGTTGGCCGTTGACCGGCAACAGCAGCGTATCGCGCAGACTGCGGCCTGTGCCCCAGATCTGCTCCACCTGCAGGGTCTGGCCGGTCATGATGATGTCCAGTTTCAGCGTTTTGTACAGGCCGATCTCTGCGCTTTTTTCCGGAACCAACTGCCAGCGCCCGATGAACGGCGTTTCACTAAAGCCGGCGGAAAAGCACAGAAGAAGCACGGCCGCTGTTTTTCGCAACAGCGCATTCATTTTTTGCTCCTTGACAGGTTTCATAGATGGGATCAAGTTAAAAAATAGCCAAAGCGGCCATGAATTGCAAGTAAAAACCGAGCGGCCGGTTGGTTTTCCTCTTGCATTTGTGCGTAAATTTTCACATCTTCTCTTTTCCACTGGGAGTCCGTATGAAAAGCGCGCAAATCGGTACAAGAATTCTCACGTTGATGGAAAGAAAGTCCGTCTCTCTCGCAGAGCTGTCGCAACGCACCGGCATCAGAGAGCCGGTGTTGCAGACGCTGATGGAAGACGATCGTTACCCCGCTTTGGGATCGCTGTTGCGGATCAGCCGCGCCCTGGGCGTACGTCTTGGCACTTTTCTCGATGATCAGATCACGGAGGATCCCCATATCGTCCGTGCTGAGGACCGGCAGCAGCGGGTCGATGCGTCCCGCCAAGCCGGCGCGGAGGAAAGAATGCCCCTGTTGTATTACCCGCTGGGAGCGGGAAAAAGCGACCGCCACATGGAGCCTTTCTATGTGGAGGTCCTGCCCGAGACCGGCGGCAGCGAGACGGCCTCCTGTCATGAGGGAGAAGAGTTCATGCTGGTCTTAGCCGGCGCCATCGAAGTGATCTACGGCGGCCGCCGCCACACCCTGACCAGCGGTGATTCCATCTATTACAATTCCGCGGTGCCCCATTACGTCCGCTGCCTGGGTGAAGAAAAAGCCGCCCTGATGGCTGTGCTCTATGATCCCCAGTGAGTTCTGAGCAGTCGGTGTTGCCGGGAGGAGTGTTATGACATCAAGTGACGGCCTGATGGAAAAAACCCTGGGCCGGATTTTAGACGACGCCATCGCCGCTCATGCGGAAAACGAGGCGGTGGTGTATTTGGACCGCAATTACCGCATGACCTATCGCGAGTTCGGCGCCTTGGTGGACAAGCTCGCCAAGGGATTGATGGCGCTGGGCGTGCAAAAGGGCGAGAAAGTGGCTATCTGGGCCACCAACGTGCCCCACTGGGTGGCGCTGCTGTTCGCCACCGCCCGCATCGGCGCTGTGCTGGTGACGGTGAATACCAATTATCGCCGCTCCGAGCTGGAGTACCTGCTGAAGCAGTCGGAATCGGAAAACCTGTTCATCATCGACGGGTATCGCGACACCGATTATGTGCAGACCTTGTACGACCTGGCGCCCGAGCTGCGCGAACAGCCGCGCGGCTATCTTCGTTGCGCCAACCTGCCAAACCTGCGCCGAGTGTTTTTCCTCGGCCAGGAAAAGCATCGCGGCATGTACTCGATCCCCGAGGTGGTGGCTCTGAGCTGCATGATTTCCGACAAGGACTATCTTCAACGGCAAGCCGGTCTTAGCTGCCATGACATCGTCAACATGCAGTACACCTCCGGCACCACCGGTTTTCCTAAAGGCGTGATGCTCAGCCATTACAACATCGTCAACAACGGTTTCTGGATCGGCGAGAATCAGGCGTTGAGCAGCCGGGATCGCGTGTGTCTGCCGGTGCCGCTGTTTCACTGCTTCGGCCTGGTGCTGTGCGCCATGGCGGCCATCACCCACGCCTCTACCATGGTGATTCTTGAATCCTTCGACGCATTGCATGTCATGGCTTCGGTTCAGCATGAGCGCTGCACGACCCTGAACGGAGTGCCGACCATGTTCATCTCCATATTGGAGCATCGGCTGTTCGATAAATTTGATTACAGCACCCTGCGCACCGGCATCATGGCAGGATCTCCCTGTCCCATGCAGGTGATGCGTCAGGTGATTGATAAAATGCACATGACCGAGATCACCATCTGCTACGGGTTGACTGAGGGCTCGCCGGTGATCACTCAGACGCGTGTGGATGACGACATTCACTACCGGGTCGCCACCGTGGGCAGAGTGCTTCCAGGCATTGAGCTCCGCCTGGTGGACCCGGAGACCAATGTGCCGGTGGAGGTTGGCGAAAAAGGGGAGATCTGCTGCCGGGGATACAACGTCATGAAGGGATATTACCGGCAGCCCGAAGAGACCAGCCGGGTGATCGATGCGGACGGCTGGCTGCACACCGGCGATCTGGGCGTGATGGACGAAAAGGGCTATCTCACCATCACCGGCCGCTCCAAAGATATGATCATACGCGGCGGTGAGAATATCTATCCGCGTGAAATTGAAGAGTTTTTATATCATATGGAGGGCATCTCGGACGTGCAGGTGGTCGGCGTTGCCAGCCACAAGTACGGCGAAGAGGTGGCGGCGTTTGTCATCCGTAAACAGGACGCGCACATCACCGAAGCGGACGTGTGTGATTACTGCCGCGGCAAGATCAGCCGGTATAAGATTCCTCAGCATGTCTTTTTTGTCGACACCTATCCAATGACCGCCAGCGGCAAAGTGCAGAAATACCTGCTGCGCGAGATGGCCTGCGAATTGGTCAAAGCCCGAGAACAGCGCGGCGAAATCGCCCACGGCGATTCCCGCTTGTCATGAATCCAGAGGTTTGTACACAGGGAGTTTAACATGAAAACCATGTTCCAGCTGTTGATCGTCGCCACATTCAGCCTGATCGGATCCCTCGTATCCGCGCAGGATGCGAACAACACTCCGGTCGCCGAACTCATCTCACCCATGTACCGCACGCAAATTGACGTGCCGGCGATCCCGGGGTACGTCACTTTGAAATGCGATTTCCACATGCACACGGTGTTTTCGGACGGCGTCGTCTGGCCGCAGATACGGGTTCAGGAGGCCTGGATGGACGGCCTGGATGTCATAGCCATCACGGATCATGTTCGCAAGGATCCGTCCAAGGAGTATCTACCGGGCGACAATAACCAGCCCTATGCGTTCAGCCGCAGCCGCAGCCCAGAGTTGGACATCGTGGTGAGCAAGGCCGGTGAGATCTCAACAAAAATGCCGCCCGGCCATTTCAACGCGCTGGTCGTTCAGAACGTCGATTCTCTGAATCAGGAGGATCCCATGGCGGCGCGGGCGGCGGCGGCGAGGCAGGGGGCGTTCATTCAGTGGAACCACCCGGGCTGGAAATCCCAGCAGCCCGACACCACCCGCTGGTGGCCGGAGCATCAAAAAATCTATGAGAGAGGCTGGATGCACGGCATCGAAATCTTTAACTTTACCGAATGGTATCCCATTGCCCTGGATTGGTGCCTGGATAAGAATCTGACCGTCATGTGCGACAGCGATCTGCACGGCGCCACCAGCCTGCACTATGATCTGGAAAAATGGCCGCGTCCCATGACTCTGGTGTTCAGCAGGGACCGCAGTGAAGCGGCCATCAAGGAGGCGCTGTTCGCCGGCCGTACGGTCGCCTGGTTCGGCAGCCATCTGGCCGGCAAGGAGGAGCACTTGGCCGCGCTGTTCAAGGCCGCGATCAAGATCATGCCCGCCCATTACACGGATGACAAGGGCAACCGTTTCCATCAGGTGATCAACACCTGCGATCTACCGTGGAGAATCAAAGAAAAGTCGGCGGCCTTTAAGGGCGGAGTGTGGTTGCCCCGGGCGGGCAGCGTGGTCATCAAGGTAAACCCCGCTGTGGAAAAAATGACGTTGATGATGAGCAACGCCCATACATCCGGCAAGGACGTTCTGCAGGTGCAGTGGCCGTGGTAGGCGGAAACCGGTTTATTCCGTTCCGGCCGGGCGAGCCTGTCTGAAGGTCAACACCGCGATCAGCAGGAAGAACACGTCTTCCACAATGCGTTGCAGGCTCACCCGGCTGGCATGACCCGGCAGGCTGAAACAACCGCAGTCTATGTCCAATCCGCGCACCATGGCTGAGGCAATGGCGGCGATAAACACCGCATTGAGCACGATCAGCCAGAGCGAAGCCCCCTGAATCCATCTTCCCCCTATCAGGAACAGACCGCAGAGCAACTCCAGCCAAGGCAACACTACCGCGGCTGCAGCCACAGCCGGCCAGGGCAACAGCCGGTAGTGGTCGATCTGCTGCGCAAATGCCGCCGGATCGGCAATTTTGCCCAGCGCGGCATAGATAAACACCACAGCCAAAAACCAGCGCAGCAGGATCAGAAGGGTGTTTTTAGTTTTATCTTTCATGGTTTCTCCGAGGATAGGGCGCCTTCGCCGGCCAGCCAGTCGTTCACGCCGGCATCATAGATCGCCACAGACCGATAGCCGCTCTGCACCAGCACCTGGGCCAGCTGATGCGATAGATCGCAAGGCGGACCTTCACAATAGGTGACCAGCCAGCGGTCAGGCGGCAAATGCTGCAGGGTCTCCTGCCTTTGTCCCAGTTCCTCCAGCGGCAGGGACAGGGCGCCGGGCAGATGGCCGGCCTGGTATTCGGACGAGGGGCGGCTGTCGATGAGCAGGACGGCTTTGCGCTGCATCAATCCGAGCAAGGCCTCCCGGCTGATAAGCCTGGGCTGCTTGGGTGCACTCGAATCCTGGGCAGCGATGTCGACCGCCGGCAGATCCAGCGCAAAGGTTGAATCCTGGGCCACGGCCGGCGCTGGACGGGTCCAAGACCAATGCACTGAACGCGGGTGGATCAGGCCGGCCCCTGCGCCGATGACGGCGGCGAGCACGATGATGTACAAAGCTTCTTTCAGGGCGTTACGCATCAAGGTCACTGTTTCCTTATATTCAGAGGAGATCGACCCGGTTGCACCAGGCAGGTATTAAAAGGAATATAAATAACTTTTGGCAATTTATCAAAATATTGTTAAATTTTCTCGACCCTTTCAGGATTGTCAATGGCTGCGCTGTTATCCGCAAATTACTTTCTTTTGTTTCTCATCATCTCCCTCGGCTTGATCGTCGGCCACATCAAGGTCCGCGGCATCTCTCTGGATGTCTCTGCGGTGATCTTTGTGGCTCTGTTCTTCGGCCATCTCGGTTATCGTCTGCCGCCGGAGATTCAAACCATCGGTCTGCTGCTGTTTATCTTTACCATCGGCATCCAGGCCGGTCCCGGCTTTTTTGATTTTTTCCGCAGAAAAGAGATCACTCTGTTTGTTCCGGCTCTGCTGGTGATATCCATCGCTTTTATCCTGACCACTGCTCTGGCCTACTTTTTTCATCTGGACCGGGCGATCGCCTGTGGTCTGTTCACCGGCGCTTTGACCAGCACGCCGGGCCTGGCTGCGGCCATCGAGGTCACCCACTCGCCCTTGACCTCCATCGGTTATGGCATCGCTTATCCCCTGGCGGTGCTGTCCGTGGTCCTGCTCCTTCGCCTTCTGCCCCGATTGCAGCGCATCGATCTTGCCGTTGCTGAACACGAATACCGCCAGAGCATGGCTCGAGTGTATCCCGCCATTCTCAACAGGAACTTTTTAGTGGCAAACAGCAACGTGACCGGCAAAACCATCGGCGAGCTCAATATCCGCAACATGACCGGCGCCACCATCTCCCGGCTGCTGCATGGCGGCCACGCCATGACGCCGACGCCTGAGAGCAGATTGTACCCGGGCGATCTGGTGAAAGCGGTGGGCCGTGAGGAGGCGCTGGAGAATATAGCCGTTCTGCTCGGACCTGCCACCGAAGCAGAGATTCCGCTCAGCAGCGGTTACGACGTGCAATGGATTTTGGTGACCAGGAAACAGGTGGTCAACAAATCTCTTGCTGAACTGAATCTGCTGGCCAATTATAACGCCACGGTCACGCGCATACGGCGTAGCGGAGTGGATCTTTCGCCCAATCCCTCCAGCACGCTGCGATTCGGCGATAAGCTGATGGTCGCTTGCGACGTCGATAACATGGCGCAGGTGGCCGGCCTGCTCGGCAACAATGTGAAGCGGTTATCTGAGACGGATTTTCTGCCCATTTTTCTCGGCATCACTCTGGGCGTGCTGGTGGGGCGGATGCGCATTCCTTTTGTCGGCGGCCTCTCCTTTCAACCGGGGCTGACCGGCGGCGTTCTGGCCACCGCGCTGCTGCTCGGTTGGCTGGGCAAGACCGGCCCCATCATCTGGAGCCTGTCCAGCACCGGCAATCAGGTGCTGCGTCACCTGGGTTTATTGCTCTTTTTGTCCAGCGTCGGCACAGAGGCGGGCGCTCATCTGCAGGAGGCGGTGGCAGGCCAGGGCATTCAGCTGATGGCGTTGGGCGTGCTGATCACCTGGATTCCCATGGTGCTGGCCATCTGGCTGACCGGCAAACTGGTCCGGATCAATTTTCTCAGCCTGCTCGGCGCCTTGACCGGAGGCATGACCAGCACCCCGGGCCTGGCTGCGGTGGATTCCATGACCGAGTGCGATGCCCCGCAGATCGCCTACGCTGCGGTCTACCCGCTGGCCTTAGTGCTTAAGGTGTTGTTTGTGCAAGGAATGGCTTTATTGTTATAACAAAGATTTTAAGGAATTTTTCAGCCGTTTTTTTGTTAATACAAAAGAGAAAAAGAGCACAATAAACGATACAAGTCTAATCAACCAAAAGGAGTAAGCCATGTTATCGAAAACCATTGAAAAAGCGCTGAACGATCAGATCAACAAGGAAATGTATTCGAGCTACTTGTATCTGGCCATGGCCGCCCATTTGAGTGAGCAGCATCTTGACGGTTTTGGCAAATTTTTTGAAATTCAGGCCCAGGAAGAGTGGGGCCATGCGATGAGGATTTACAAGCACGTGAACGAGCGCGGCGGACGCGTGGTTCTGGAGAAAATAGACAAGCCTCAGACGACGTTCAAGGATCTTGAGGAGATATTTACTCTTACCCTGGCGCATGAGCAGTTCATCACCAAAAGCATCAACTCTTTGGTGGATTTGGCCGTCAAGGAAAAAGATCATGCCAGCCAGACCTTTCTCGCATGGTTCGTCAATGAGCAGGTCGAAGAGGAAGCCAACATGGAAAATTGGCTGGTCAAGGTCAAGATGTCGGGCGCCAAAGGACATGTGCTGTTCATTCTCGACAGTCATGCCGGAGAGCGAAAGAAATAACCCGCCGCTTTTCTTTTCCATCAATTGAATGGACCGGTTGTCTGTGGTTTTAAGGCAGCCGGTTTTTTTATTTTGCCTCCAATCGCCTCCAGCGATCTCCTTGCCGCCAAGTCGGTGATGAAGGAAAAATTCCTTGCATTTATTCTCTTTTCCGGCTTAACTTATCCATAAATGGATATCTCTTGTCGACTCTCCAGCCCGATGGCGGTTTTCCGCTCGATCCTCAAAGGCTGGAGAATGGTCGGTTGCTCGGTGTTCAGCCATAGGGAGAGATGAACCATGAAGGCCGAATCCATCCGTCGACTGTCGCTTCTGGAAAAGCCCGATGTGGCAAAATACTTGGGTGAGAAAGCGCCTGAGGACATCCAGGCCTGGGGCAACGTCGAATTTCTGCACAACCGTAAAATTGCATTTTTCTGTTCCCAGCGCTGTCCGGGCAGTGTGCTGGCCAAGATGTATGATCTGGCGCAGATCCTCAGTCAGCGGCCGGTGACGCTGCTGGGCGGCTTTCAATCGCCGGTGGAGCAAGAGTTCCTCAACCGCCTGCTGAGAAGCGCCATGTCCACCATCGTCTGTCCGGCCAGAGCGCTGACCGGCGTGCAATTAAAGCCGGAGTGGCGCGAGCCCATGGTGCAGGGCCGTTTACTGCTGTTGTCGCCGTTCGGCGATGGGATTCGGCGCACCAACCGCACGCTGGCGCTGCAGCGCAACCGTTTTGTAGCCGCCATGGCGGATGAGATTTTGTTGGCGTTCGCCTCTCCCGGCGGGGCCAACATGAAATTGTTCTCCGAGATGCGGGGCTGGAAGAAAAAAATCTACACTCTGAACGACCCGGTGAATCAGCCGCTCATCGTCAAGGGCGCGCGGCCGCTTCTGCCGCAGGAGGCGTTCAGCCGTTTTTAATCCCCGCATGTGGACGGCGGCGTGAAGCGTGCGCTTTGCCCCTTACTCTATGCCATAACGACCATGACCTCTCTATCAACGCATTTCAACCGGTTTCGTAATAACATCGTCGGCTGCGATCACCGCTTTACGACGCCCTATGGCGAACAAAGGCTGGTGTATGCGGACTGGACCGCCAGCGGCCGGTTGTACGCTCCGATCGAACAAAAGATGATCAGCCTGTTCGGTCCTCTGGTGGGCAACACCCACTCGGAATCCAGCGTCACCGGCGGCTCCATGACCCAGTCCTACCAGGCGGCGCACAGAATCATCAAGGAGCATGTGCATGCCGATCCTGCGGATGTAATTTTAACCATGGGTTCGGGCATGACTTCGGTGGTCAACAAGTTTCAGCGGCTTTTGGGACTCAAGGTGCCGGAACAGCTTGCCCCGTATCTACGCCTGCCGAAAGAGTACAAACCGGTGGTGTTTCTCACCCACATGGAGCATCATTCCAATCAGACGACCTGGCTGGAGACCATCGCCGAGGTGGTGGTGGCGGCGCCGGATAAAGACGGGCTGGTGGATGTGGATCAGCTGGCTGAAACCGTGCGTAAATACCGCCATCGGCCGCTCAAGATCGGTTCCTTTACCGCCTGCTCCAATGTCACCGGACTGCAGACGCCCTATCGCCGGCTGGCCGCGATCATGCACGATATCGGCGGCTATTGCTTTGTCGATCTGGCCGCCTCCGCGCCGTATGTGCCCATCGACATGCATCCGCCGGATCCGCGGGAACGGCTGGACGCGATTTTTTTCTCGCCGCACAAATTTCTCGGCGGCCCGGGCACGCCCGGCGTGCTGATCTTTAACCCGGAGCTCTACCAGTTGCATGTGCCGGAACAGCCGGGCGGCGGCACGGTGAACTGGACCAACCCTTGGGGCGAACACAGCTATATCAAGGACATCGAGATCCGGGAGGACGGCGGTACGCCCTCTTTTCTGCAGGCCATCCGCGCCGCCCTGTGCATACGATTGAAAGAGCAAATGGGCGTGGCGAACATGCTGGCGCGCGAAGAACAGATGTTGCCGAAAATATTTACTGCGCTCAGCCGTATTCCCGGCATCCATCTGCTGGCGCCGCATCAGCAGCAGCGGCTGGGTATTTTTTCCTTCTGGGTTGAAAACATCCATTACAATCTGCTGGTCAAATTGCTCAACGACCGCTTTGGCATCCAGACGCGCGGCGGTTGCTCCTGCGCCGGCACCTATGGCCACTATTTGCTGCATGTGGATCCGAAGCGGTCCCGCCGGATCACGGAAAAAATCAACAAGGGCGATCTCTCGGAAAAGCCCGGATGGGTGCGCCTGTCCGTTCATCCCACCATGACCGACGAGGAGGTGGAGTTTATCCTGCATGCGATCGCAGAGGTCGTCAAACATATCCCGTCGTGGGAAAAAGAGTATTGCTACGATAAACACACCAATGAATTCCATCATTGCCGTGCCGGAGCGGCCGGCCACGCGAGCGTGGCCCAATGGTTCGAACTGGACGAATAACGATCGACTGACACCGGGAGTTTACGTGCAGAAATTTTGTCTCTTTCTTTGTTTTCTCACCGCCGGCTGTGCGCTCGGCCGGGATCGAACCACTCATCTGCGCATCAATCAGCTGGGGTATCGGGGCGATGAGAGAAAAATCGCCGTGGCCTTTTCAAAAGTGGACCAGCGGCATCGCCGCTTTGAACTGCTCGACGCAAAGAGCGGCGAGCGGGTGTGGGGGCCGTCGTCTCTAGGAAAAAATCGCGGCGCCTACGGCCGCTATGCGTATCACTATCATTTGGATTTCTCCTCCCTGCGCCGATCCGGACGTTATTGCCTGCAAGTTGGATCGGATCGTTCCCTTCCGTTTACCGTCGGCGAGGACGTCTATGCCGGCACGGCCGAGATCATTCTGGAGTATCTGCGCCAGCAACGCTGCGGGTACAATCCCTGGCTGGACCGGATATGCCATCGCGGCGACGGCCGCACCATGTACGGTCCCATGCCGGACAGCACGTATATCGATGTCAGCGGCGGCTGGCACGACGCCGGTGATCACCTGCGCTATCTGATGACCTCAGGCAACACCGTGGGCCGGCTGCTGTTTTCCTACCTGGAGAACAAGAAGAAATTTCTCGATTGCTTTGATTATTTCGGCCATGCTGGGGCCAATCGTACGGCGGATGTGCTCGATGAGGCCAAATGGGGCTTGGACTGGATGCTGAGAATACATCCCCAACCGGACCAGTTGTTCCATCAGGTCGCCGACGACCGGGATCATCAGTATTTTGAATTGCCGTTCAGCGACAGCACCGACTATGGCTGGGGCAAGGGCGCTTACCGCGTGGTCTATTATGCGAACGGCCGACCGCAGGGCCTGGGCCGTTATCAGAACACCTCCACCGGCATCGCCAATCTGGCCGGCCGCTATGCCGCAGCCATGGCCATGGCCGCGGATATCTGGGCCCATGATCTGGGCGACGAAGGCTACGCCGCTCTCTGCCTGACCGCGGCGCGCGAGGTCTACGCCATGGGAAAAAAGCAGCCCGGGTGCCAGGAGGGGACGCCCTGCCGCGCGCCCTATCGCTATCATGAATGCACCTGGGCCGACGATATGGAGTGGGGGGCCACAGAGCTGTTCCGGGTGACGCGGGAGCCGGCCTATCTGACGGATGCAAAACGGTTCGCCGTCATGGCCGGCACGAGCTCCTGGTTCGGCAGCGACACCGCCCGCCACTATGAATTTTATCCGTTCATGAACCTCGGCCATTATCGGCTTTATCCCCTGGTAACGCCCTCGTTCGCCGATACTCTGGCCGGCTATTACCGCACCGAGTTGGAAAAAGTACGGCGACGGGCGGCCGGCAACCCTTACGGCATCGGCCACCCGTTCATCTGGTGCTCCAACAATCTGGCCGCCGCTCTGGTCATTCAGGGGCTGCTGTATGAAAAAATGACCGCAGACAGCAGCTATCGCGAGTTGACGGCCGGCACCCGCGATTGGCTGCTGGGACGAAATCCCTGGGGCGCCAGCCAGTTCGTCTGCCTGCCGGAGAGCGGCGGCGTTACGCCGCAATACCCGCACAGTGTGCTGGCGATGAAGATCCATCGGCCTATCCGCGGCGCCATGAACGACGGGCCGGTGTATGCCTCCATTTTTAACAGCCTGAAAGGCGTGAGCCTGCAGAGGCCGGACCCATTTGCATCCTTTCAGTCGGATCTGGTGGTCTATCACGACGATTTTTGGGACTATGCCACCAACGAACCCACTCTGGACGGTACCGCCGAAGCGCTGTACTGGTTGGCCGCCCTGTCGCCCTAGCAGAATAAATCTCCTTGCTATTCAGCAGAGATGTTTCTACATTTCTTGGATTTAAACCGGAGGAGTCGCTATGCAGAGTCTTGTGCTGCTCGATTGGATTGTCATTCTCGCCTATTTTAGCTTTATCGCCTACATCGTCTGGTGGTCTTCGCGCCAGCAAAAGACGGCGGAGGATTATTTTTTAGCCGGCCGAGATATCGGTTGGTTCGCCATCGGCGGCTCTCTGTTCGCATCCAACATCGGCTCCGAGCATATCGTCGGTCTGGCCGGCCAGGGCGCTTCCACCGGGTTGGCAATGGCGCACTGGGAACTGCACGCCTGGGTGCTGGTCATGCTGGCATGGGTCTTTGTGCCCTATTATTATCACTCCCGCGTCTTTACCATGCCCGAGTTCCTCGAGCGCCGCTTTAATCCCAGGGCGCGCTGGATCCTTTCCCTGGTCTCTCTGGTGGCCTATGTGTTTACCAAAGTGTCGGTGACCGTCTATGCCGGCGCCCTGGTTTTTCAGACTCTGCTGCCGGATACTTTTGGTTCACCGGAGAACGCCTTTTGGGTCGGCGCGGTGGCGACGGTGGTGTTGACCGGCATATACACGGTGCTGGGCGGCCTGCGCGCAGTGATCTACACCGATGCGGCTCAGGCCATTATTCTCCTGATCGGCTCCATCGCCATCACCTATTTCGGTTTGGACAAGCTGGGCGGCTGGGGCGTGATGAAAGAGATCTGCCGGGAAAACGCCGCGGGGTTCGCTCTTTGGCGGCCTCTCTCGGATCCCGGGTTTCCCTGGCTGGGGGTGATCATCGCTTCGCCGATCATCGGCATCTGGTACTGGTGTACGGATCAATACATTGTTCAAAGAACGCTGTCCGCGAAAAATCTCACCCAAGCGCGGCGCGGCGCCCTGTTCGGCGGATTTCTCAAGCTCTCGCCGGTGCTCATCTTTCTGGTGCCGGGCCTCATGGGCTGGGCGCTGCATCAGCAGGGCATCATTCACATCCCCACCAAAGTTTTGAACGGCGCTACGGTCATCAACGGCGATCAGGTGTTTCCGACCATGGTGACCACGCTGTTGCCGGCCGGTTTGCGCGGAGTCGTGGTGGCCGGGCTGCTCGCTGCCTTGATGAGCTCGCTTTCCGCTCTGTTCAACTCTGCCGCGTCGCTGTATACGGTGGATGTGCATGATAAATTATGGCCCGGCGCTTCGCAGGAGAAGCTGGTGCGCGTCGGACGAATGGCCACCGGCGTGGTGGTGCTGTTGGGCCTGATCTGGATTCCGGTCATGCCCATGATCTCCGGCGGCGGGCTGTATCAATATCTGCAGAGCGTGCAGAGCTACCTGGCCCCGCCTATCGCCGCCGTGTTCCTGCTGGGCATTTTCTGGCGCCGCATTAACGCCAGAGGCGCGGTGTGGGGACTGACCATGGGTTTCATCCTGGGCATGCTCAAGATCATTATCCAGGCGATCTTTGGTCAGGGCAAAGTGGAGAACCCGGCGTTTCTGGCAGCCATCGGCGATTTCAATTTTTTATATTTTGCCGGCGTACTCTTTGTCCTCAGCGTTCTGGTGATCATCGTCGCCTCTCTGACCGCACCGCCGCCCAGGGAGGATCAGATCAAGGGATTGACCTTTGCCACTCGTACCGCGAAAGAAAAACAGGAAACCCGGGCCAGCTGGAACTGGGTGGATGTCGTGGCTACGCTCGTGGTTCTCGGCGGCGTGCTCGGCATATACCTGTATTTCAGCTTTTGGTTGAATTGAGTCCTTACAGGCGCACCTCACCGGTTTTCGAATCGGTGAGGTGTGCCGTAAAGGAATGCGCAAACCCGTTGGTTTGCATGTATAGTGTCAGGGCAAGTCGATCGAAAAAGACTTGCCCTTTGTGCATTAAAGTTCTGCATCCCCCTGATTCTTATTCACCCTGACGGGAGAGTCCCTATGATCCAGAAGCTTTTTCTGGGAACCGTTCTGTTGACTGGGAGCCTGACCATGGCTGCTACTTTTTCCAAGGAAAACGTCCGGGTGCACCGGCTGGACAATGGCTTGAAGGTGTTGATGTTCGAAGACCACACCATTCCCAACATCGCCTATTACACTTTTTTCCGCGTAGGCTCGCGCAATGAACGGCCGGGCCTGACCGGCGTCTCGCATTTCATCGAACATATGATGTTCAACGGATCGGCCCATGTAAAGCCCGGCGAGCTGGACCAGATCATGGAGTATCACGGCGGCTCCAACAACGCCTACACCAGCGATGACGTCACCGCGTATACGGACTGGTTTCCGTCTGCCGCAGCGGAAAAAATGATCGCCCTGGAAGCGGACCGCATGCAGGGCTGTCTGTTCGATCCGCAGGTGCTGGAATCCGAACGCGGCGTGGTCGCTTCGGAACGTCGTCTTTCCGTGGATAACGACAACGAGAGCCTGCTCATGGAGAGCGTGCGCGCGACCGCCATCATGGCTCATCCCTATCACTGGGATGTGATCGGCTGGATGAGCGATATTCAAAGTTGGATACGGGAGGAGATCCTGGCCTATTACCGGCAATTCTACGCGCCCAACAACGCGGTGGTGGTCGTGGTCGGTGATTTTAAGTCCGATGCCATGGTCCAACTGATCGAACGACACTATGGCGCCATTCCAGCGGGTCCGCAGCCGCCGCAGGTCGCCACCGTGGAGCCGGA
>CAZKQR010000046.1:0-17288 GCA_964554965.1 uncultured Cytophagia bacterium
CAAACACGGCAGCGAGGGGTACAGGGCAAAACTGCGCTGCAGCAGATGATGAATAGTCATTTTTTCTACGTTGACGATCATACGCTCTCCTCAAGATGGCGGTTGAGCTATGCACTACTACGAAGAGTGACGGCTCAAGCCGGCGGATTGTCAAAGCGCAGGGAGGCGGGGGGCCGCACTCTTTTCCGTTGTGAATTTACCATTTTCCTCCCTAACTAGCAATAAAAAAGCCCGGCAGAGGAACTCCTCCGCCGGGCATGCCGGTTGCGCAATCGACCGCCGGTTACAGCCGAATCGCCTGCTGGTATCTTTGCGCTACATCGCGCCAATTGATTACGTTATAAAACGCGGTCACATACTCTGCACGCCGGTTCTGATATTTGAGATAGTAGGCATGCTCCCAGACATCCAACACCAGCAGCGGAATGGCGCCCCATTGGGTCAGGTTCTGGTGCTTTTCCGCCTGCAGGACGACCAGCTGCTTGCCTAGGGGCTGATACGCCAGAATGGCCCAGCCGCCGCCCTCCACTTTGTTGGCTGCGGCGGCAAAGTGGGCTTTGAATCCAGCCACACTGCCAAAGTCTTTGATCAGCGCATTGGCCAGTGCGCCCTTGGGATCGCCTCCGCCCTGCGGGCTCATATTGGTCCAGAACACCGCATGCAGAATGTGGCCGGCGCCGTGAAAGGCGATTTGGTTGGAATAATGCTGAATCAGCCCATAGTCGTTGGTCGCACGCGCCTGGGCCAGACTGGCCAGCGCGCTGTTTAAACCGTTGACGTAGGCCAGATGGTGTTTATCGTGATGCAAACGCATGGTCTGCTCGTCGATGTGCGGTTCCAGGGCGTTATAGTCATAGGGAAGAGGCGGCAGTACGTATTCGCCCTTTTCATTTTTGCTCGTGTCGGCCGCTTGGCCGGTTTGAGCGAACGAACTCTCCACCGCAGCGACGGCGCCTACGGCTAAGGGAATTGATGTAATAAAATGACGACGGGTTGTCATGATAGGGTCCTCCGGTTTGTTGCCTTTACAACACGAACCCTGTTTTAAAAATTCCCTTCCTAGGCGAAGGCGAGGACGCGTTGAAGCCCGTGTTGCAGGCGCGGATGGTGGGATACCAGGAGATCGACCATGCGATGGAACAGCGCATCCGGCACGCCGTCCGCGTGACGGGACTGTAAGCGCATGTCGCACATTTCATTGACAAAGTCGATCACATAATACTCTTGCGCCGCAGTCATCGCGATCTCGGAGGAAAAAAAGTGCATGCCGGAGATGGCGGCGATGCGGCGGACCAGATCGGTCAGCGGCGCCACCCAGGGGGCGGAGAGATCGTCGATCAGGCTGTAGAGATGGGTGCGGTCGTCCCAAAAGCAGGGCAAGATTTCATCCATGACATAGAGGACGCGGAACCAGGCGCGACGACCGACGATCTCTGTGGGTTCGATCCGTCTCTGCAGAATCACTTTGTTGAGCCGGCTTTCCCTCATGACCTGACGGATGTGCTCCGGCGTTTGCGCGTCCAGGATCACGCCCTCGCCGCCGCCGCCCTCTGCCGGTTTGACGACAAAGGGGGTTCCCAGTTTATCCCGGGCCTGCTGCAGCGCCTGTTCAAGATGGTCCTGCTGGGAGAGAATGAGGCCATAGGGCACCGGAATACCGCGCCGAACCAGTTCTAGGTGCATGGTGGCTTTATCGCGGCACCAGATCATTCGCTGCGGGTCGTTGACGATTCGAGTGCCGGCCTGTTTCAATTCTGACAACACCGGCAGTAAAAAGGGGTGAACGTCCGATGCCCGATCGATGAGATAGGGAAAGGCATAAAGGGGATTGCGGCAGAGGTCGACAAAGGCGGTCAGTTCAGATGAGCGAAACGCTGCGGCTGACAGGCGGCGGCGAACCGCGCCTGCCAGCAGCGCTTGAACCAGGTCGTCGTCATATTCCCAATCCCAGAGGACCACCAGGTCATAGAGACGGGCGGGACGACGTGGGAACAGTCTTTCAACCCACTTCAATGATGTCCGCAAAGGCCGGTTCCATGGGCGCCTGTTTTTGTCGGCGGCGAACGCGGCCGACCGGTTTGCGTTTTCCGTTGCCTTCTTGCACCTGCGGATAGACAAAGACCTGTCCCTCGAAATTACGCATCACGACTTTTTCATCGTCGATTTGCTGCACGTATTCCGGCAGGATGGGGATTTTGCCGCCGCCGCCGGGGGCATCGATGCAAAAATAGGGCACGGACAGGCCGGAGGTCCAGCCGCGCAGGCTTTGCATGATCTCGAGGCCTTTCTCCACGCGCGTGCGCAGATATTCGGTGCCGGTGACGTAATCCGCCTGATAGATATAGTAGGGCCGCACGCGGCTGGCCACCAGCTTTTGCATCAGCCGTTTCATGATCGCCGGATCGTCGTTGACGCCTTTGAGCAGCACGGTCTGGCAGCCCAGAGGAATGCCGGCGTCGGCCAGCAGCGCCAGAGCCTTTTGCGCTTCAGGCGTCAGCTCATCCGGATGGTTAAAGTGCACGTTCATCCACAGCGGGTGGTAGCGCTTCAGCATCTCGGTGAGTTTGGGGGTGATGCGCTGGGGCAGAAAACAGGGCACACGGCTGCCGATGCGCAGAATCTCCAGATGCGGAATGGCGCGCAGCGACTTGAGGATATGCTCCAGCTTGTTGTCGCTGAGCATCAGCGGATCGCCGCCGGAGATGATGACGTCGCGGATCTCCTTATGCTGACGGATGTACTCCAGACCGTCTTCGATATAGCGCGGATTGATTTTGGTCGAGTCGCCCACCTTGCGTTTGCGCGTGCAAAAGCGGCAATAGGAGGCACACGAGTGCGACACCAGAAACAACACCCGATCGGGATAGCGGTGGACGATGCTGGGCACCGGGGAGTCGTGATCCTCGGAGAGCGGATCGGATACGCCGCTGTTCTCGGCCAGTTCACGCGGATCCGGGATCACTTGTTTGTAAATGGCATCGCCTTTCTCTTTGATCAGGCTTGCATAATAAGGGGTAACGCGAATTTTAAATTCTTGAGCGATTTTTTCAAGATCTTTGCTGTTTAAATTGAAACGTTTGGCAATGACTTCGGGGTCGGTCAAACTGTTCTTCAGCATCTGTTGCCAATCATCCATTGGGTTTCATTCTCCCATTTTGTCCAAGATATTTTACGTAGATCATGCGATCATCGCCGGGTTGATGGAGATCAGCGATGCGGATACGCGCGCCTTCCTGATACTGTGTTTTAAGATAAAACGCTCGAGTGGCTTGGCATTTCTCTTGAGAAGAGGTTTCGATCATCACTAACCGCCCATGCTCCTCCTGTGCTTTGTTCTCCAACCAGTAGATATCGATCAGCTCTTCGGCGACGGGCATCTCTTCTGTGCGGAAGAAGCGGGTCTGCCGAAGCGGGCTCATCACCGGCGGCTTTTCGGCCGCGATCATGGGACGAAGGGCGCTCATCGATTCCGTTGATAGGTTTTACGAATGATGCGGTCCCAGAATGCGCTATAGTCGACCCCCTCCGCGCGCAAGCCCCGGGCATAGCCTGCGTTCAGGCTGATGTCCGGATTCGGGTTCACTTCGAGAATGTACGGCCGCCCTTGACGATTCATACGAAAATCGACGCGCGCGTAATCGCGGCAGCCCATCAGCCGAAAGGCTTTGGTCGCCAGGGTCTGCAGCTGTTTCTGCTTGGCGGCGCTGAGCTTGGCCGGGCAGATCGGCACCGTGGTGTCGAACAGCACATGGCCCTCGAACCATTTGGCCTCATAGCTGCAGATGTGCGGATAGCCCTCCGGCACCTTGGAGAAATCGATCTCCGATACCGGTAGAGCCATCGGCGCCTCTATGTCCATGACCGCGACGTTGAATTCGCGGCCGGCGATGTACTGCTCCACCAGCGCCGGTTGATTGTAGGTGGCCAGCACCTGGCGGACCTGGATATCCAACTGCTCTGGGGTGTGTACCACCGAGTGCGGGTAGATGCCCAGGCTGGCATCTTCGTTGTTAGGTTTGACAATGGCCGGAAACTGATCGAAGGTGATCTCGTCCGGCGTGGTGACCAGTTGGCCTTTAGCCACTGGCAGTCCGGCGCCGTGCAGCATCAGTTTGGTCTGGTATTTATTCTGGCACATCGCCAAAGTACGCGCCGGATTGCCGGTGTAGCGGACGGCCATTAATTCGAGCAGGCTGGCCACACAGAATTCCATGAATGGGCGGTCTTTGAAACCCTCGCAGAGGTTGATCACCACATCCAGTTTCTGCTCGGTGATTTTGTGCATAAAATCATATAGATCATTTACTAAGGGCACGAGCTTTGGCCGATAGCCAAAGTGACTGATCTGATGGAAGACATCCATGGCCATGTCTTTGACCGTCTCTTCCGAGATCTGTTCGATCTTTTTCGTTTCCGGCGAAACGTATTCGTTATAGGCAATGCCGACGTTGATCTCTTCAGGATTCATCGACTATCCCCAGACGTTGTTTGGCAGCATCGACGACGCGATGGATCATTTGCGCATAAGAGTACCCGGCCGTACGCGCTGCTTTCGGCAAACAGGAATTGTCCTCCGGATTCGGCAGAATGCCCGGCAGCGGATTGATCTCGAGAATGTGCGGCCGCCCGGCGCCGTCCAACCGAACATCGATCCGGCTCCAATCCCGCAGCCGCATCACCTTGCAGACGCGCACGACGAGATCGTGAATTTCCGTTTTCAGGTTTTCCGAAAGATCGGCCGGGCAGCGGAAGATCTCCAGGGGTTTTTCCGGAACGTCCCAAATCCACTTGGCCTCATAGGAATAGATGGGCGCGGCTCCGTCCGGCAACCGGCTGTGATCGATTTCAACGATGGGCAGCACCTCCAGATCCGGCAGGTTGCCGAGGGTGCCAACGGTGAATTCGCGGCCGGTTAGAAACTCTTCTACGATGACCGGCTGCTGATACAGCGTCGTCACTTCGGCGACGCGTTCGCGCAAGGCTTCAGGCTGATAGACGACGGAATTATTCTTGATGCCTTTGCTGGAACCTTCATACATCGGCTTGACGATCGCCGGCAGGGCAACATCGGCAGGCAGATCGGCGAGCGTTTCGACGGTCCAGAAGCGGGCGTTGGCGATGCCGTGATAGGACATAATTTCTTTGGCGCGCGACTTGTCCAGACATAAGGACAGCGTCAATGGATCAGAGCCCGTGTAGGGAATACTTAAAATTTCACACAGGGAAGGAATATGCGATTCTCGATTGGGGCCGAAGACACGTTCGGCTATATTGAAGACGAGATGGGGTTTGGCGTTTCGCAGGCGTTCATAGGCATACTCATCCGACTCGATCGGAATGACTTCATATCGCTCAGCCAGGGCGTTGTGTACGGCCAGAATGGTTTCGTCCGAATCACATTCCGCCAACAGATCCGGCGGAGGTTCTTCATCGTCCCCCTCCATGGCAACGTCCTGACTCGTTAACCGGCTGACCATTCCGGCCATGCCGTCTTTGGAACTGTGTATGAGGGCAATGCGCATGAAATAGATATTTTCCTCTCCACCGATTTAACAAGTCTACTAATGGTGCTATTGAGAATTTTTTTGACATAGACATTGTGCTGTTTGATGTTAAATATAATTTTTACACGTTAATTGTCAACACTTTTTTTCAAAAAAACGCGATAAAGACAATTTTTTTTCGTTTTTAGCCGTTTTTTTCGTCCCTGAAACGCTTTTGGAGGCGTTCACGCAATAATGAATTAATATTCATTATTGATCCGGGCGCTCAACCGTCCTCAGCGCGTGGTGATGGAAAATTTCGGCGGCTGCAGCAAATGCTTTTTCACCGCGCATTGATCCGCCGCACGCACTATCGCGGAACGATATTTTTCCGGAAACCCTGCGGGCAGTTTGATTTCAAGCGCGACCTCGGTGATCATGTGCGTCTCCGGATCCGATACGGTTCGCTGCAGGATCTCCAATCCTTCGGAGTTCAGCCCGCGCTGTTTGCAGAAACTCAGCGCATAGATGCCGGCACAGGTGCCGAGCGAAGCGAGAAACAACGTAAACGGCGCCGGCGCCGTACCGTCCTGATTGGTGACGATGGTGAACGGTCCGTATTCGGCGTTCACCTGCAGCCCGCCGGGAAAAGTGATTTTAGCGTCCATGCTGCGACCTCCATAATTTTTTTTCATTTCTCTTTGGATGCCCGGTGCGATAAAAAGATTCAACAGAATAGTGCTTTGATAGCTCGAAAATTTTTGTTACTTTTTTTTTACTGATTCGAGGAGGAAAGAATGAAACATCTGCTGAGCGCGATTCTGCTGCTGGTACTGCCGCTGCAGGCGAAGGACATCACCGTGCACGTCCTTCCCCACAGTCACTGGGACCGCGAATGGTATATGCCTTTTGAGCAACACCGCCTGCGCATGGTGGATCTGTTGGATGCGGTCCTGCAGCAGTGTGAAACCGACGACGATTTTTATTTTCTTTGCGACGGGCAGACGATGATGGTGGAAGACTATCTCGCCGTGCGGCCGGAAAACCGCGAGCGCATCGGCCGCGCCATCCGCGAGCGGCGGCTCTCCTACGGTCCGCAATATATCCTGCCCGACACCTATCTGGCGGATGCAGAGTCGCAGGTGCGCAATTATTTGATTGCAGTTCGCGAAGCGGAACAGTGGGCCCCGGCCGCCGCAGCCGAGGAACTCACGCCGCCGCCTTTTTTCCTTTCTCTGGGCTATTTCCCGGACACGTTTGGCAATACCGCACAAACGCCGCAACTATTAGCAGAATTAGGGTTTACGTATTGCTTTGCCGGCCGTGGCTTTATGCCGGAAAAAACCGGCTCCCATTTTTATTGGCAGTCGCCCGATGGCTCTCGTGTTTTTACTCACCAGTTCCCGGATTGGTACTGCAACGGCAAAGATCTGATCGCCGATGCGCAGGATTTCCGTTCCCGTTTTAACCAAGCCCGCCGGTTTGCAGCGGGTGATCATTATTTGCTGATGAACGGCTGCGATCATCAGCCGTTGCAGAAAAATCTCCGTGCGGTGCTCGATTCCATCAATCAGCGGAAAACCGACGGACACTGCGTGATCTCCGATCCGTTGAAATTTCTCACCGCCGTGCAGGCTTCGCGGACCGATTGGCCCGTTTTTCTCGGCGAAGCGCGATCCCAACAAAAAGCCAACGGTTTGGGTTTGGAGGATGTGGCGTCGACCCGGCTCTATCTCAAACAGGCCAACTATCACGCCGGCCTGATGCTGGAGACTTTTGCCGAGCCGCTGGCCGCGCTGGCCCATGTCTATGCCGCTGCGCCGTATCCCAGCGCTTTTCTGGATCACGCCTGGAAACTGTATCTGCAGAATCAGGTTCATGACGACATTTGCGGCTGCAGCATCGATGCGGTTCATCAGGATATGATGATCCGCTTTCGTCAGGTGCAGGACGTGTGCGAGCCCATCATTCAGCGCAGCCTGGATGCGTTGCTCGCTCAACTGGACCTGTCCGGTCTTTCTCAGGACGACCGCGCTTTGTTCATTTTTAATCCCACGCCCTTTGACCGCAGCGAGATCGTCACCGCGGAGGTTGATTTTCCGGATCACATGACGATCCAGCAGATGTCCGCCCTGGCGCCCGATGGCTCGATCACACCTTGTCGCGTGCTCTCCACCGAGCGCGTTTTTAGCTATTCCTTGCCGGACGATCATTTTCGCATCCCTTTTCAGGTGACGCGCGTGCGGGTGCAATTGCCGGTCAGGGCGCCATCGCTGGGCTATTCGGTGTATCGTTTCTCGCCCACACAGACGGCGCCGACGCTTGACCATCCGGTGCGCGTCACCGCTGATGGCCTGGAGAATGAGTACATCAAGGTGACTATCCAATCGGACGGACGCTATGCGGTGGAGGACAAAACGAACGGCCTGCGGTACCCGAATCTTGGCGATTATGAATTGCGCAGCGATGTGGGCGATGAATACAATTTCCGTTCTTTGCCGGCTGAAACGCCGAGGATCCATCCACCTTGTCCGGCTTGGGCACAAAAAGTGAGCGACACCGGCTTGGAAGCCACGCTGTGCTTTCAGCAAACCATCGCCTGGTCCGAAAGGATCGAAGCAAAAAAAGAGAGGCGCATTGGTGAGAATGTGCTGGAGCTGAAAACATTTTTAACCCTGCGCAGCGGCCAGCGCCGGCTCGATGTGCGTGTTGAACTGGACAACCATCTTTGCGATTACCGGCTGCGGGTGTTGCTGCCCACGACGATCACCACGGAGGTGATCTCCAGCGAGGGGGATTTCAGCGTGGACACCCGGCCGCTGCGGCCAATAGACGGCTATCGCCGCCATTCTTATTCTCTGCCTCAGGGTGTTTTTTCTTTTTTTCAGGACAGCCGGCGCACGTTGATGATCACCAACAAGGGTTTGACTGAGATCGAACCGCTGCTGGCCAACGATGGCAGCGCCGTCGCCGCTGTTACGCTGTTACGCTGCGTCGGCGAGCTGGGCGACTGGGGAACGTTCCCCACGCCCGAGGCTCAGTGTCAAGGCCGCCAGCAGGCGGAATTCGCTCTGACGCCGGGCGGCCGTGAGACGCCCTATCGAGCGGCCTATGCGTACAGTCGTCCGCTTTATTGCCGGGGTGTTGGCAGGCAGTCCGGCGCCTGGCCGCTGCAAGGCCGGTTCATCAGCGAGTGGCCGGAAACCGTGATCATGACCGCAGTCAAAAAAGCGGAAAAGCGGAATGGACTGATCCTCCGCGGATTCAATGTGACCGGGCAGCCGGTCTCCTGCACGATGGAGGTCAAAAACGCCGGAAGGATTTTCCGCACCAACCTGCTGGAACAAAGGCAGGAGGAGATCACGAACCGCGTTCTTCAGATTCCGGCCTACAAGATCTTTACGTTGGAGACCACTTTGAATAAAGGCGCATGGTGATGTCCGATCGTCTTTACAATCCTGCGGTTCCTTTTAACTTGGAGGCCGTTGTCAAGACCCATGGCTGGTTTCAGCTGGCCCCCTTTTACTGGCAAGAGCGGGAGAAAACCCTCTGCTGGGTGATGCGCCCGGTTGACAAAGTGCGCTGCGTGAGCCTGGTGCAGGCTGATCGCAAGTCAGTGAAAATGTCCTGCCCGGGGTTGTCGGAACGGGAGTGGAGGGCTGTGGCCGGCAAGTTCCACCATGTTTTCAACCTGGAGTTGGATTTGTCGCCGTTTTACCGGCAATGTTCTGCTGATCCGGTTCTGCGGCCGTTGCGACGAAGAGGGTTGGGCCGCATCCAGCGCAGTGAATCGGTTTATGAGGATGTTTTTAAAAGCATTTGCGGCACCAACACCCTTTGGAAACAGGCGGTGCGCATGGTAGGCGCTGTGGCAGAGCTGGGCGACCGGGCTCCGTTGATTCCGTTTCGAATGTTTCCCACACCGGAGACCGTGCTTAAAGCCGGCAAGCGCTATCTGGTGGAGAAGGGGCGAGTGGGATATCGCGCGGATTCCCTCATCGCTTTATGTGAAAGGGCGGCAAAGGGGGATGCTGAGGCGGAGCGTGTGCAGAAGGGGGAGGTGCGCGGAGCGGAGCTTTTAGCTTTTTTCGTTGGTTACAGGGGGATCGGCAAAATCACCGCGCGCTACCTGGCCGCGCTGTACGGTTATTTCGGCGAGCTGGCGGTGGACAGCGCGGTTATCGCCTATATGGCGAAGACCCACTTTGGTGGTCGCCGGCCGACGGAAAAGGAGGTGCAAGACCATTACGGCCGTTTCGGTGAATGGCGCTACCTGGCCTACTGGATGGAGTTCGTGCTCAATCGGGGTTGGGTGCCTGAGGTATGAAGAAGCAGGGCCCGCCTGATTAAATCACTTGAAGATGGCTCTTTTTTTTAATACCTTGTCCGGTAAGAAACAGCGCATCTCATTGGAATGGAGAAGATCTTGCGTTTGACAGAGCTAAACCCCCCCAACACGCTGACTCTGATTCGCATCCTGATTTCGCCGATTTTTCTGTTCTGTTTTACCGTGCATACGCTGGGCGCTTACATTCTCTGTTTTTTGCTCGCCGTTATCATCGAGCTCAGTGATTATTTCGACGGCATCATCGCACGCAAGAGCAATCAGATTACCGATTTCGGCAAATTGATGGATCCGTTCGCCGACAGCATCGCCCGGTTTACTATTTTTCTCTGTTTTCTGAGCGCAGGACTTGCGCCGCTGTGGATGATCGCCGTTTTTTTCTATCGTGATGTTCTGGTTTCCGTGGTGCGGGTTTTTTCCATGCGCCAGGGCATTGTGGTGGCTGCCCGCAAGAGCGGCAAGACCAAAGCCTGGGTGCAGGCGGTGAGCACCTTTCTGGTTCTTTTTCTTCTGATCCTGCAGCGCGCAAACCTGCTGCCGCCCTCTCTAGCCGCTGAGGCGGCCTTTAAGCGGATGACCATGGCGATCATCGGAGTGGCCATGCTGGTAACGCTCTGGTCAGCGATTGATTACTGGCGCCATAACCATCAAGCCATCGACGTGGCCATGCAGAACAAGTAGCTTTCTCCTATTACCCCAGCGCGTCCAGCAGATCCCCGATGCCGTTCACCACAATTTTTGCTTGATCCGGTGAAGCGGCCGCCATCTTCTCGCTGGTCTCTCCACTCAACACCAGCACGCCCACCATATTAAATTGTTCAGCCATGCGGATATCGGTGTACAGCCGGTCGCCGATAAAGGCGATCCGTTCGTTGCACGTTTGCGCCCGGTCGCTGATTGTTTGGGCGGCAAATCGGCTGGGCTTGCCCATCACCAGGGGCCGCCGGCCGCTGGCTACGGCGAACAGCTCGATGAAACAGCCGGCGTCCGGAATATAGGCGCCGTGGTTCATGGGGCAGAGGAGATCCGCGTGAGTGGCGATATAGGGGAGGTCCTGCATCAGCAGCTGGTATCCGGTTCTGATTTTTTCATAGTCGAGCTCCGTGTCAAATCCCAGCACCAGCGCACGCGGAGGATTCCCTTGGTCCCATTCCGAACGCGCCAGACAGCGAAAGCCATGGTTGTGAAAATCCTTTTGCAGATCGCGGTTGCCGATCAGATAGATCTCCGGACACAGCTGCTGTTGCTGCAGATAATGAAACGTGCAATCCGCGGCGGTGATCAGCATGTCATCCGCTGCCGGGAATCCGAACCGGGCCAGTTTGTCCAGGTAGCTGCTTCGCGATCGGGAGGTGTTGTTGGTGAAATAGAATAGTCGGCGCCCGGAAGCGAGGATGGCGGTCAGGAATGGGGCTGAGTCTGAAAACGGAACGCCGTCCAGATACAGGGTGCCGTCCAGGTCGCAGACAACGGCTGAGCATTGTGAGAACAGGTGTAAATTTTTCTTTTTATCCATACACACTCCTTGGCAGCGAAAAAAGTACGCCTTTTCTGGGATTAAATGCAAGAACATTCCGGCCGGGGAAAAGGCTTGTTTTTTATTATATTTTTCAATAAATTTACAGTCCGGGCTCACGCAAAGCCTCTGCCAAACCGGCGAAAGGTGGGAATTCAGCGGTTTTTCTGCTTGGCTGGATAGAAATCAAAACAACGTTATAACACTACTTAATCAACAAGGATACCAGGAGGTAACGAATGGCACGACGTATGATCTCGGTCGACGGCAATGAAGCGGCGGCCTTGGTTGCACACAAGATAAACGAGGTGATCGCGATCTATCCGATCACCCCTTCTTCCCCCATGGGAGAATGGTCTGACGAATATTCTGCAAAAGGCATGAAGAACATTTGGGGGACGATCCCGCTGGTCAGCGAGTTGCAGAGCGAAGGCGGCGCTTCCGGCGCAGCGCACGGCGCCCTGCAGACCGGTGCGTTGACCACCACCTTCACGGCGTCCCAGGGATTGCTGCTGATGATCCCGAACATGTTTAAAATTGCCGGCGAGCTTACGGCCACCACGTTTCATGTGACCGCCCGTACCGTGGCCACCCACGCGCTGTCTATTTTTGGCGACCACAGCGATGTGATGGCGGTGCGCTCCACCGGCTGGGGACTGTTGTCCTCCAACTCGTTGCAGGAAGTCCACGATTTCGCCCTCATCGCCCAGGCCGCTGCGCTCAAGGCCCGAGTTCCCTTTGTCCATTTTTTTGACGGTTTCCGCACCTCTCATGAAGTACAGAAAATTGAAGAGCTGTCTGAAGACGATCTGCGCCACATGATCGACGACGAGCTGGTGTTTGCCCATCGCAGCCGCGCGCTGTCGCCGGATCGTCCGGTGCTGCGCGGATCTGCGCAGAATCCGGATATTTTCTTCCAGGCCCGCGAGGCGATCAATCCGTACTATGAGGCCTGTCCGGCCATCGTGCAGGAGATGATGGACCGGTTCGCCAAACAGGTGGGCCGCAGCTACCATCTGTTCGATTACGTCGGCGCCCCGGATGCCGAACGGGTCATCGTTCTTATGGGCTCCGGCGCTGAGGCGGTTCAAGAGGCGGTCGAATATCTGCAGCCCAAGGGCGAAAAGATCGGCGTGCTCAAAGTGCGTTTGTTCCGGCCTTTTTCCGTTGAACTGATGATCCAGGCCCTGCCCAAAACCGTCAAGGCGATCGCGGTGCTGGACCGCACCAAAGAGCCGGGCGCAGTCGGCGAGCCGCTGTATCAGGATGTGGTCACTGGTCTCGGCGAAGCCATGATCCTCGGCAAGCTGCCCTTTGCCATGCCTCGGGTCATCGGCGGCCGCTATGGTCTTTCCTCCAAAGAGTTCACCCCGGCCATGGTCAAGGCCGTGTTCGACGAACTGAAAAAGACCGCGCCTAAAAACAAATTCACCGTCGGCATCAACGACGACGTCAGTGGATCCAGTCTCGAGTATGATCCCGGCTTTAAGACCGAAGGCAATGACGTAGTGCGCGCCATTTTTTACGGACTCGGCTCCGACGGCACTGTGGGCGCCAATAAAAATTCCATCAAGATCATCGGCGAAGAGACCGACAATTTCACTCAAGGCTATTTCGTCTATGACTCTAAAAAAGCGGGTACTGTGACCGTCTCCCATCTCCGCTTTGGGCCGCGGCCGATTCATTCCACTTATCTGATCGACAGCGCCAATTTTGTCGCCTGTCATCAGCAGGTTTTTATTGAAAAGTTTAATGTAGTGGAAAAAGCGGCGCCGGGCTCTACGTTCCTCCTGAA
Organism: uncultured Cytophagia bacterium; assembly: GCA_964554965.1. Classification (GTDB taxonomy): domain Bacteria; phylum Zhuqueibacterota; class Zhuqueibacteria; order Residuimicrobiales; family Residuimicrobiaceae; genus Anaerohabitans. The sequence continues at coordinate 13,140 of CAZKQR010000046.1, forward strand.
CACTCTGGAGAGCAAGGACACGGTCTGGGATTCCCTGCCGCGCGAGCTGCAGCAGGAGATGATCGAGAAAAAGATAAAGTTTTACATCATCGACGCCTACAAGGTGGCCAAGGACACCGGCATGGGCGTGCGCATCAACACCATCATGCAGACCTGTTTCTTCGCCATCTCGGGTGTTTTGGAGCGTGAACAGGCCATCAAGATGATCAAAAACAGCATTAAAAAGACCTATGGCAAAAAGGGCGAGCAAGTGGTGCAGCAGAACTTTGCCGCTGTGGATCACACCCTGGCTCATCTCTTTGAGGTCAAGGTGCCGGAGAAGGTGACCAGCGCCCGACCGATGCCCAAATTGATCCCCGATGAGGCGCCCGAGTTCGTCAAAGACGTGGTCGCCAAGGTGCTGGCCAATCACGGAGACGATGTGCCTGTGAGCGCTATGCCGGTGGACGGAACCTTTGCCAGCGGCACCACCCAATGGGAAAAACGCAACATCGCCCTGGAAATTCCGGTATGGGATCCTGAGACCTGCATTCAGTGCGGCAAATGCTCACTGGTCTGTCCTCACGCCGCCATTCGGCAGCAGGCCTTTGATCCCAAGCATCTGCAGGATGCACCGCCGACTTTTAAGCGCGTTGATTCGCGCGGCAAAGATTTTCCCGCCGGATGGAAGTACACCATTCAGGTGGCGCCGGAGGATTGCACCGGTTGTACTCTGTGCGTAGAGGCCTGCCCGGCTAAGAACAAGCTGGAACCGGCCAAAAAGGCCATCAACATGGCGCCTCAGCCGCCTATCCGTGAACAGGAGCGGGAGAACTACAAGTTCTTTCTCAATCTGCCCATTCTGGATCGCGGCCAGGTGAAAGTGGCCTCGGTCAAGGGATCGCAGTTCTTGACCCCGCTGTTCGAGTACTCGGGAGCGTGCGCCGGCTGCGGCGAGACGCCCTATGTCAAATTGCTCACCCAGCTGTTCGGCGACCGCGCCATCATCTCCAATGCCACCGGCTGCTCGTCCATTTACAGCGGCAATCTGCCCACATTCCCGTATACGTTCAACAAGGACGGCCGCGGTCCGGCGTGGAGCAACAGCCTGTTTGAAGACAATGCGGAATTCGGTTTTGGCTATCGGTTGACGATCGACAAGCACACCGAGTTCGCCCATGAGCTGGCCAAAAAACTGGCTGCTGAGATCGGCGAGGATCTGGTCACCGCTCTCACCACCGCGGATCAGAGTTCGGAAGCGGGCATCGCCGAGCAGCGCAAGCGCGTGCAGGCTCTGAAGGAGAAATTGGCCGGCGGCAGATCCCAGGAAGTGAAACACCTGCTGTCGTTGGCGGACATGTTCGTGAAGAAGAGCGTGTGGGTCGTTGGCGGCGACGGCTGGGCTTATGACATCGGCTACGGAGGTCTGGATCATGTGCTGGCTTCCGGACGCAACATCAATGTGCTGGTGCTGGACACCGAGGTGTATTCCAACACCGGCGGTCAGATGTCCAAATCCACGCCGTTGGGCGCGGTCGCCAAGTTCGCGGCCGCCGGAAAGCCGCTGCCGAAGAAAGACATGGGCATGATTTTCATGACCTACGGCAACATCTATGTCGCCCGGACCGCCATGGGCTTTAACGATCTGCAGACGGTGCGCGCGTTCATCGAAGCCGACGCCTATGACGGACCATCCATCATCATGGCCTACAGCCATTGTATCGCCCATGGCATCGCCATGCACAAGGGCATGGAGGAACAGAAAGCCGCGGTTGAATCCGGCCACTATATTTTGTTCCGCTATAATCCGCTGCTGGCGGCCCAGGGTCAGAATCCGCTCAAGCTGGATTCCAAGGCGCCGTCCATCAAGTTCGAGGATTTCGCTTATCGGGAAACCCGCTTCAAGATGCTGACCAAGAGCATGCCCGACCGCGCCAAGAGCCTGCTGCAACAGGCCCAGGCGTCGATTCACAGCCGCTGGAACATGTATGAAGGATGGGCGGCCATGAAGTACGGTGAGGGCGAAGAAAAGAAAGCGGAATAATCGGCGGAATTAAAATTTTCAGAAAGGACTCGGATATGGATTTATCAACCACCTATATGGGTTTAGCCCTCAAGAATCCGCTGGTGCCTTCGGCCTCGCCGCTCTCCAAAGAATTGGACGGCATTAAACGGCTGGAGGACGCCGGCGCCGGTGCTGTAGTGTTATATTCTATTTTTGAAGAGCAGATCTCCTTTGAGGCGGAGGAGCTGGATCATTTTCTGACTCAGGGAACGGACAGTTTCGCGGAAGCGCTCAGCTATTTCCCGCAGACCAGCGAGTTCAATCTGGGACCGGATGAGTATCTGGAACACATCCGCAAGGCCAAGGCGGCGACCAAGATCCCGATCATCGCCAGTCTCAACGGCATGACCACCGGCGGCTGGATCAACTATGCGAAAAAAATGGAGCAAGCCGGCGCCGATGCTCTGGAACTGAATATCTATTTTCTCGCGGCGGATGCCACACAGGACAGCGCCACCATCGAGCAGACTTATGTGGATATTTTCAAGGCGGTCAAGGCCGGGGTGAAAATTCCCGTGTCGGTTAAATTGAGCCCGTTCTTCAGCTCGATCACGGCCATGACCAAAAAATTGGATGCCGCCGGGGCCAACGCTCTGGTGCTGTTCAACCGTTTCTACCAGCCGGACATCGATCTGGAAAAGCTGGCGGTCAAGCCCGGCGTGGTGCTAAGCAGCTCCAACGATCTGCGTCTGCCGCTGCGCTGGATCGCCATTCTCTATGGCCAGCTGAAGGCGAGCCTGGCCGGCACGACGGGGGTGCACAGCGCCGAGGACGCCGTCAAGCTGATCATGGCCGGCGCGGATGTGGCGCAGATGTGCGCCGCGCTGTTGGTGAACGGTCCGGCCCATCTCGGCAAGGTTCTGAAAGACATGCAGGCCTGGATGGAGAAGAACGGCTATGAGTCCGTAGCCAAAATGAAGGGCAGCATGAGCCAGAAGAACGTGGCGGAACCTGCGGCCTATGAACGTGCCAATTACATCAAGGCGCTGAACCAATACAAGATCAAGTAACAGGCTATCCTGTTCTTTTTTGCCAAGCCCGGCGTTCTGTTTGACGCCGGGCTTTTTTTATGGTAACGAATAGTCTGCATGCAAACCGGTTTGACAATCCGGACGGTTGCCGGTTTCGCGTGTAGGGACAATCCGGATGGTTGAAACAACCCCATCGAATCGATAAAATGGCTTGTTTTTATTGAATCCTTTTTCTAAACTGAATAGGGACCTCAGCCGGTCGGCCAAGGTTGTGAATCCTGCTACCATAGTGCGATGTTGATGATCCTTCTCGTGTGCGTGGAAGAACACGCAGGGTGTTGCGAATCGTGGATTGATACTTTTTCCGAAAAGGAAGACGTTCTATGGAACATCAAGATGGACAGGACAGAGGTATGCTGCATGCCGAGTTGACTGGCGCTATTTTACATTGCGCCTTTGAGGTGGTCAACGAACTGGGTTCCGGCTTTATCGAGTCGGTTTATCAGAATGCCATGATGCTGGCGTTGCGACAGAGAGGGTTGTCCGTTCAAGCAGAGCATCCCATTAAAGTGGCGTTTCGAGGCGAATGTGTTGGATGTTTTAATGCGGATCTGTTTGTGGAAGGCAAGGTCATTGTCGAGCTCAAGGCTGTCAAGGCGATTGCGCCGGAACATCAAGCACAGGTCATCAATTATTTAAAAGCGACCGGTGTGGAAGTGGGCTTGCTTATTAATTTTGGCAATCCCAGGCTTGAGTACAAGAGATTATATCGCGCATTAGAATGGAAGCTAGACTGACGGGCAGTATATCAGTTTTTTTTCTTGCTTCAGACATGAATCACCAGGATGAAAAGATTTTAGTTGATTAGTATTCCTGTCTATGGATGTTGAGGTAAAAGACATGGATGGACAAGATGGACAGATGAAAAGATTTTAGTTGATTAGTATTCCTGTCTATCGATGTTGAGGGAAAGACCTGGATGGACAAGGGGGACACGATAAAAAATTTCAGCGGGTACATGTTTTAATCCTGTTTATCCTGTCTATCGATGTTGAGGGAAAGACATGGATGGACAAGGTGGACACGATAAAAAATTTCAGCGGGTACATGTTTTAATCCTGTTTATCCTGTCTA
>CAZKQR010000047.1:0-17407 GCA_964554965.1 uncultured Cytophagia bacterium
TCATCGGCAGCGCGCTGGTGGAAAAACTGCTGCAGCAGGGCCATCAGGTCACCTGCTTGGTTCGTCGTCAAAGCAACCTGACCTGGCTGCAAAATCTGCCTGTGACGTATTCCTACGCCAGCCTGTTTAGCGGAGAAGGGTTGGAGCAGGCGGTTGCCGGCATGGATTGGATTTTCCATCTGGCCGGAGTCACCAAAGCCCGAGACCGGCAGGGATATGTGGACGGCAATGTGACCATCACCACACGGCTGCTGCAGGCGTGCCGAACGCAGCCGGCACTGAAAAAATTCATCTATGTCTCCAGCCAGGCGGCTGCCGGGCCGAGCCTGGCCGGCATTCCGCTCAGCGAAACGGACGAGCCGCATCCGATCTCTATCTACGGCGGGTGCAAACTGGCGGCAGAAAAAGAGGTGCTGAGCCTCAGCGGTGAGCTGCCTGTCGTTGTGCTCCGGCCGCCGTCGGTCTATGGTCCCAGAGACCGCGACATCCTGGTTTATTTCCAGAATGTCAACCGGGGGTTGGTGCTGGTTCTGGGCAAAGGCGATCAGCAGATCAGTCTGGTGCATGTTTCAGATCTGGTCGACGGCATGGTACTGGCGGCCGAACAACCGACGAGCAACGGCCAAGTGTTCTTTCTTTCCGGCGACGGCTATTATGATTGGAACACCATCGGCCGCGAGATCGCTTTGGCTATGGAGAAAAAAACCATCACCATCAGAACGCCGCGATGGCTGCTGCACGCTGTATCCTGGGTCGGCCGGGCCGTGGCGCAGGTGACCGGCAAGCCGGCGCTGCTCAACGCGGACAAAGTGCGCGAGATGGTGCAACCCGGCTGGATGTGCAGCAACCGATTAGCTAAACAAAAGCTGGGCTTTGCACCTCAATACACTTTGGCGCAGGGGGTGCGGCAGACCGGTCGCTGGTACCGGGAAAACGGTTGGTTGTAGAACTACCGATAAAATGGTTAAATAACCAAATCATGGGCAATGATGTGGTTATTTGCCCAATAATGATTTTAATTCATTTAAAATATACCGGCAAGGCAATTTTATATAACATTGTTTTATATGTTTTTAATACAATATAAAGGCATGTTCAATAAATGGACATATTTTGGCATATTATTTGTAATAAAGATAGCAACAACTGTAATGCTTGTAATACTGTCCCCCCCCAAAAGTCGGATTCTTTTGAATCCCGACTGTCTCCTCACGGGGAAGGCCCGGAGAACCATCCGGGCTTTCTCTTTTATGGACCGGCCGGAGATAGAACGCTCCGGCCCAGCGTCCGCCCGCCTGATCGGGATTTTCCCCTGGCCTTGCTGCACAGTTTCACTGGATTTTATGGTTAAACTGTTTTACATTGAATGAATTCATCTTTTTCTACTGCCGGAGGGACGGCCATGATCGAGCGGGTGGCCCTGTCATGACTTCTTGCACCCACATCGGTTTTGAGCTGGATGTCAAAGCGGCGCGCGCTGCCTGGCGGAGCGCCAAGGCGCCGGATGTTCGCGTCTGCTGGCTTGCCTGCTCCAAACTCACCCCTGATTATTTATTTAATCATGAAAAATTTCACCAGGTCCATATCTATCAGGACCTTGCCATGCCGGCGTTTTTGAACGTGTTGACCATTCTGCAGTATCAGATTATTTTCCCCCTGCTGCAGGCGGCCAAACCTTTTTCGTTTCTTTCCCGCTGGCCGCGCTCTTTTTACACAGCGCGTCTGCACAGCGATGGCCTGCATGACCCCCGCCGGCAGCTGTCCGCGCAGATTCTGCTCGAGCACTTTGGCCCCATGCTGGACCGCTCGTTTGAGCTGCAACGAACACCGCTGCAAAAAAAGAGCGCCGCCCTGGCCATGGACGAGGATCTGGATGAGGCGCAGGTCAACGCCATCCATCAGCTCTACGGCCCTGTTCGCGTGCTGGCGCCGGCTGGTTCCGGCAAGACCAAGACGCTGATCAACCGCATCATCCATCTGGTCAATGAGGGCGTGGCCGGCCATCAGATCCTCGCGCTGGCGTTCAACAAAAAAGCGGCCCAGGAGATGGTGGAGCGGCTGGCGCAGCGCGGCGTTGCCATGGCCAGAAACCTGGACGAAGAGGGAGTGACGGTTCGAACGTTTCATGCGCTGGGGTATGAGATCCTTCGGCGTCACACCGGCTGGCGGTATCAGAACGATGAGGGCGAAAAGAGATGCCGGCAGCTGCTGCAGACGGCTGCGGAAAAGGTGCTGCGTCTGCCGATACTGCGCAATCAGGATCCGGCCGCCGGTTTGCTCGCCAGCCTGACGGCCGTCAAGACCGATCTGCCGGAATGGGAGGAGATGCGCACTGAAATCAACGGCGAGCCGTTTCCGTTCAAAGATATTTTCGCCCACTATTTGCAGCTGCAATCCGCACAGGGATATGTGAATTTCGATGATATGATCTATTGGCCGTTACGGCTGCTGCTGGAGAACGCCGAACTGCGACGCACGATTCAGCATCGGTTCCATTTTGTCCTGGTCGATGAATTTCAGGATCTCAATCGCAGTCAACTGCTGTTGATGCAATTGCTCAGTATGCCGCACAACAACCTCTTTGTCGTCGGCGACGACGATCAGATGATCTACGGCTGGCGAGGCGCGGATGTGCAAAACATTCTGAATTTCGCCGAGCATTACCACGGCGCCGCCACCTGCACCCTGGAGACCAATTATCGCTCCACGCGGCAGGTGATCGATCACTCCAAGTGGTTGATCGCCCACAACCGCCGCAGGGTGGCCAAGGACATTCATCCCACCGCAACCGCGGCCGAGGGCGAGTTCACCATCGCATTGCACAGCAGCTTGTGGGCACAGGCTAAAAAAGCGGTCGAGTGGATTCTGCAACGGCAAAAAGAGGAGAACAACGGCTGGTCTGATTTCGCCGTGCTCTATCGCTACCATGTCTATCAATATCTGCTGGCGGTTCTGCTGGACAGCTATAAAATTCCGCACACCTTTGTGGATCACCGCGGCCTGATGCAAACCGCTGTGGGCCGGGACGTCTACAGCTACCTGACGGTTTTGTTTTTTCCCCAGGCAGCCGGCGAAAAGGAGTGGAGCCGGGTTCTCAAGCGTCCGAACAAGTTTTTGACCAATTCTTTGATCCGCACGATCACCTCTTGGGAGGCGCTGGAACAGGCCGCCTGGGATCCTGCGGTCAGCGAGCGGGAACGGCTGGTGCTGAAGGAGTGGTTGCGACAGGTCGATCCGTTCCGCCGGATCGACCCCAACACGGTTAAAGTGCCGGAGCTGTTGCAGCAAGTCGTGACCGCGTTTGACCTGCGCCCCTTCTATACCGGCCTGCCGTCGGTCTACGGCGCTGCGGATGAGGCGGGCCAGGAGGTGGTGCTCGACGTTCTGATCGAAGTCTCCGCCGCCTGCGCCAACCTGTCCGAGTTTTACCAACAGTTGGGTCCCGCCGGGCCGGGCGACCCGGCGGATGGTCGGGAAACGGACACATCCGTGCCGCAGGTGACTCTGGCCACCATTCACGCCAGTAAGGGCAAAGAGTTTCCCCACGTGGTCCTGTTCCATCTGGCCCATGACTATCGCCAGCGTTCCGACCCAGAGTGGGAGGAGGAGCGCCGGGTGACTTATGTCGGCGTCACTCGCGCCATCCACACGCTGTTGATCACCGCGCCGGAAAAAGAGTACTCTGATTTCCTGATCGAGGTGAGTCTGAACCCGGGCCTGGCTGGGCTCTCCCTTACCAAACTCGATAAAAAGATCTACGAGTTGAAAAAGGAAAAGCGTCCCCTGCCGGCGCATCAAGAGGCCGGCCCTGACTTGAGAACCGCCATGTCCACCAGACAAAAGCTGGCAGAGCTGCAGCAGGAGTTCGCCCTGCGCCGCCTGTTGAACCGTGGTAAAAGGAATGTATGACCATGACTCTTTGCGAAGATCCCCAAGCGCCCGGCCCCTTTGCCAAAGCCGGTGCGGTCGTCACCTCTGATCTGGCCACCCTGATCACCGAGTACGCCTCCCCGCTGCTGCAGCACTGCGCGGATTTCACCGCCAGGGAAAAAGCGATCTCGTACGCCATCCTGGCCTGGAACCTTTCGTTGGAACAGCCGCAGGTGCGTGAACAGGAGCAACGGGATATCGAGAGCATGATCGAACCCGATCAACGTGAACAGATCCATTCTTTGCTCGAGTTTCTGATTGAACGCAAGGAAACGTACTATCGCGATAACCGTTTTTTTATCGTGGATTATGAATTAAGCGAAACGGAAAAGGGAATGGAGATCCGTATCGATACCAAATATCTCTCCAAACCTTAAGACCGTTGAACGGACAGCCTGCAAGGAGCGCACCCATGACCTATTCTGCTCAACAGCATCGTTATCAGCAGTTCGCCTACCGACGATGCGGCGCCAGCGGCATCCTCCTGCCGCCGCTGTCGCTGGGGCTGTGGCACAATTTCGGCGGCGTGGATGCTTTTGAAAACGGCCGCGCCATCGTACGCCGCGCCTTTGATCTGGGCATCACCCATTTTGATCTGGCCAACAACTATGGCCCGCCCTTTGGCTCTGCTGAGGAAAATTTCGGCAAACTCCTGCGCCTGGACCTGCGCCCCTATCGCGATGAGCTGCTCATCTCCACCAAAGCGGGCTACAACATGTGGCCAGGGCCCTACGGCGAATGGGGTTCACGGAAATACCTTCTCGCCAGCCTGGATCAGAGTCTGAAACGCATGGGGTTGGAGTATGTCGATATCTTTTACTCTCATCGCTTTGATCCGGACACGCCGCTGGAGGAGACCCTGTCCGCTCTGGATCAGGCGGTGCGCCTGGGCAAGGCGCTGTACGCCGGCATCTCCAACTATGACGCCGTGCAGACGGAAAAAGCCGCCGCTATTCTGCGCCGTCTGGGAACGCCGTGCCTGATCCATCAGCCCAAATATTCTCTGTTCGAACGCGGCATCGAGAACGGCCTGACCGCGGTGCTGCAGCGCGAAAAGATCGGCTGCATCGTTTTCTCGCCCCTGGCTCAAGGCCTGCTGTCCGGCAAATATCTCTCCGGCATTCCCTCCGATTCCCGGGCGGCCAGGCCGCACGGCGCGCTGCGGCCGGAGCAGATCACGGAAGAAAAACGGATGCGCGTGCGCAGCCTTAACGAGCTGGCCCATGAACGCGGACAGACCCTGGCGCAGATGGCGATAGCCTGGGTGTTGCGAATGCCGGAGATCACCTCTGCCTTGGTCGGCGTCAACACCGTCCAGCAGCTGGAGGAGAACCTCGCTTGTCTGCAGAATCTGGAATTCAGCCGCCAGGAGCTGGAGGCCATCGACCGGGCGCTGGCGCCGAGATGAAAACCCCTTTCAGCGAATCCCATCAGACAGCTGGGGAAGGATGATATGAGCAAAGCCGCACATCTGATCAGCAGCCTGCTGCTGCTGTCATTGTGTACCTGTGCCCACCGGGCCGTTGAACGGAAACCGCGCTACGATTATTCGACCATGGACAAGCGTACCGCCGCGGCGCACAAGAAAATCGTCAGCTGGCTGGATCACTGCGTGGCCACGAAACAGCCTGTGGCCCTGGCTTCCTCCGTGCGTTTGGACAGCATAGCCATCAACGCAGCCGAGGCGACGATGGCCATCTATTTCAACAAACCGTTCTCGTATCCGGCCTATCGCCCTGATCATGTGGCTGCGGTGTACGCCGGGCTGCGCCATCGCTTGGGCCGCAAATACAGAGACTACCGGATCACCCTATACTCCATACGCCAGCCGCTGGAGCAGCTGGTCCCCAATCTGTATCGGCCGGGTTTTCAGGACCTGGACCGTAGCCGTCTGGCAAGGCCATCGCCCGCTGCGCCTGTTGCGCTGGTGCGGCCGGAACGACCGCTGTTTCGGCCTCACCTCGGCCTGCTCGGCCGCACCATCGATGTGCGTCCCAGTCACGGCTGGTATTATGACAGCACTCAGCACCGCTGGCAATGGCAGCGGCCTCGACTGTTTCAGACCGTGGAGGATCTGCTTTCCTACGCGTTTGTCGTGCCCTATCTGATCCCCATGTTGGAAAACGCCGGCGCCACCGTGTTCATGCCGCGGGAACGGGACGTGCAGACGCTGGAGATCATCGTGGACAACGACGATCCGACCGGGTATCAGGAACAGGCAGAACCGGATGCCGCCCCCTGGAGCGCGGCTGTGGAAAAGGGGTTTGCACCGGTGGAGCCGCTGCTCACAGCTTCGCTCAATCCGTTTCAGCAGGGAAGCAGCCGGCGCACCACTGCCGACGCCATCGCACGGCGTCAGGCGGTATGGATTCCGGATATTCCCGCCACCGGCGAGTATGCGGTGTATGTCGCTTACGCCGCCTCACCGCAGCATGTGCCGGACGCGCACTATCGAGTCCATCATGCCGGCGGTTGCAGTGAATTTCTCGTCAACCAGCAGATCGGCGGTCATACCTGGATCTATCTCGGACGGTTTAAATTTTTCAAAGGCCGCCATGCCGAAAACGGCTCAGTGAGGATGACCAATCAGAGCGATCATCCCGGCCTTTTGGTCAGCGCAGATGCGGTTCGCTTCGGCGGCGGTTTTAGCCGCTATCCGCGCGAGGGTGTGGAGAGCCGCCGTCCACGGTTTTGCGAAGGCAGCAAATACTATCTGCACTATCTTGGCTTTCCCGACACCCTGGTGCATGATCTGTTTCGCGGCAAAGACGACTACCGGGACGATTACATCAGCCGAAGCGAATACGCCAACTATCTGTACGGCGCTCCCTTTGGTCCAAAGAACAACCGGCAGGCCGCAGGGCTCGGCATTCCGATCGATCTGTCCCTGGCGCTGCACACCGATGCGGGCATCAATCGAAGCGACACCACCATCGGCACTCTGGCCATCTACAGCGTCGAAGGTTCGGATTCAGCCTTGGTCTTTCCTCATGGGGTCTCGCGCATGGCCAACCGTGATCTGGCCGACATCCTGCAAACGCAGCTGCAGAGCGATCTGGCTGCGCTCTACGATCCTCACTGGAACCGCCGGGCGCTGATGGAAGCCCAGTATGCGGAAGTGGTGCGGCCCAACATGCCCTCTGCGTTGATCGAACTGTTGTCGCATCAAAATTTTAACGATATGATGTTCGCTCTGGATCCACGCTTCCGCTTTGACGCCGCGCGCGCGCTGTACAAGGGTATGGTGAAATTTCTCGCCATGCAGCATGAGCGGCCTTTTCAAATCCAACCGTTGGCCGTCACTCATCTGCAGACCCACTTCAGCGGAGATCGCCAGGTCACCCTTCGCTGGCAGCCGCAGCTGGATCCGCTGGAGCCCACGGCGGCGCCGGACCGCTATATCGTCTACACCCGGCAGAACGACGGCGGCTTTGACAACGGAGTGCTGTATGCTTCGACGGAAGCGGTGTTGAGTGGTTTGCAGCCGGGCGTGATCTACAGCTTTAAGGTGACGGCGGTGAACGATGGTGGTGAAAGTTTTCCATCGGAGATTTTATCCGTGTGCCGGCAGGAGGACGGCCGCAAGCCGTTGTTGGTCGTCAACGGATTCGACCGCCTGGCCGGCCCGGCCCGCACCACGGGCGAGAGCTTTAGCGGATTTGTTCCACTGCTGGATGAGGGCGTGGCAGAGGGTTATGCGCTGAACTATACCGGCGCGCAGATCGATTTTGATCCTGCCTCGCCTTTTCTCAGCAACGATGCACCGGGTCATGGCGCCAGCCGCGCGGATGAGGAAACTCATCTGATCTGCGGCAACACTTTTGATTTCGTCTTTGTACACGGCCGCTCGCTGGCCGCGGCAGGCCGTGCCTTTGTCTCGGTCAGCGATGAGGCGGTCATGGCAGGCCAGGTCGATTTAAACCAATATGCGCTGGTGGATCTGATTCTGGGGGAAGAGAAAGAGACCGGTTGGCCCAACGCGGAAATGGACTCGCTGCGCGGCAAACGGTACGCCGCCTTTCCCGCAGAGCTGCAACAGCCGATCACCCGGTATCTGGCCGGCGGCGGCAACCTGTTCGTCTCCGGCGCGTACATCGGCTCTGAGTTGTGCCGGGGAAAAAAGGCCGGTCATGCGGATCTGGACTTTTGTCACAACGTCCTGCGCTGCCGCTGGGAGGCGGGCCATGCCGCTGCCCGCGGCCGGGTCGAGAGCGTGGATTCTCTCTTTCTGCCGCTGCATTCCTCCTGGCAGTTCGCACAGGCGGGGAGCGATTCGCTCTATGGGGCTGAGGCGCCGGACGCCCTCTCCGCCTATGGAGGCAGCCGCACTGTGTTGCGCTATGAGGAGAACCAATTCAGCGCCGCCGTCGCCTACAAAGACCGGTGCGGCGTTCTCGTCTGTGGCTTTCCCTTTGAGACGATCTATCCCGCCTTTCAGCGTGATCAGTTCATGCAGGCGGTCCTGCGCCTGCTCGCCCCCTGATCTCTTATCCTGTGTCAGCATACCTATTGTTTTTTCAGCCTGCTCTGTGGCGATTTTGTCCCTTGCGTTAATCTACAGAATTAGCAAGATTGCAGCAAACGGACAACAGAAAGGAACAGCGTATGAAACTTGTCACAGCTGTATCCGCCGTTCTGTTGATAGGGGTTGGCGCAGGTTCAGGGCAGAGTGTGGTCATCAACGAGATCGGTTGGATGGGCACCGCCGCTGCGGCAGAGGATGAATGGCTGGAGCTGTACAACGCTTCGGACAATGCCGTAGACGTCAATGGTTGGACTTTGAGGGCGCTGGATGGCTCGCCATCCATCACCCTGGCCGGCGTCATTGCTTCCCACGGTTTTTATCTATTGGAGCGCACCGACGAAACCACCCTTTCGGATTGTGCGGCCAATCAGATCTATTCCGGCGCCATGGCCAACACCGGTGAAAATTTACAGCTGGCTGATCCAGGCGGCACGGTCCGCGATGCGGTGGATTGCAGCGGCGGCTGGTTCGCCGGCTCGTCGTCGGCGAAAACCAGCATGGAACGCCGACACCCCGGGTTGGACGGCGCTTATGCCTCCACCTGGGCGAGCAACACCACCGTAGTGCGCAACGGGCTGGACAGCCAGGGCGGCGCGGTCAACGGTACCCCGGGCCAGCCCAACAGCGTCTTTGACTCCTCTTTGCCGGTGGAGCTGGAGCTGTTCACCGCCGCCTGGCAGGAGGACAAAGTGATTCTGGAGTGGAGCGTCCAGAGTCAGGTGAACAATCACGGCTACAAGGTGCTGCGCAGCGATGCTGAAACCGAGCCTGGCCGCTGCATCAGCGGTCTGATCGCCGGCGACGGCACCACCAGCGAGCGCAAGCGCTACCGTTATGAGGACGACCGGATCATTCAAGGCCGCCGCTACTGGTATCAACTGCAGCAGCTGGATCTGGACGGCAGCAGCAAACTGCACGGCGCCGTCAGTGTCTTCACTGGAGATGGCGGCCCTTTCGTGCCAAACGAAAATCGCCTGCTGGCCGGCTACCCAAATCCGTTCAATCCCGACGTAACGCTGCAGCTGGAGCTCGCTCAGCCGGCCGTCGTTGAAGCGGAGGTGCTCGATCTGCTGGGCCGGCGTCTGCGCCGGCTGGTTCAACCCACTCCGTTGCCGGCCGGCACGCACCAATTCGTCTGGGACGGCTGTGATGCGAACGGCCGGCCGGTGTGCGCAGGAATTTATTTTGTTCGCTTTTTCACCGACCACAATGAATCACTGATCGATAAACTGGTCAAGTGCAATTAACGCCGGCGCGGCTGCTCAGACGATCTCCCGGCCTTTGAGGAACACTTTGTTCACGTGCAGCTGATATTCCGGTTCCGGGCCCATGATCTCGGCGATGACCAGATCCGCCAGGTAGCCCTCTGCGATCACGCCGGTCTTTTCCAGGCCCAGCAGAGCCGCAGGGTTGCGGGAGCACAACGCCGATACTTTTGTCAGTGCCGCATCCAACGACAGGGCCGCATGGTTTTCGTACCAGATGCCCTCTCGATCCTGAGTGAACCAGGTGAGCAGATTGCCGAACGCCTGATCCATGGTCAAGACGCTGCCGCACAGAGTGTTTTTACGGCCCTTGACCTCCAGGTAACGACCGTCTTCACTCACCTTTCCATCCACGCCCAGGATGGAGAACTCGCTCAGATCCTTCATTCGCGTCGCGAACATACTGTCGGTGATGGCAACGATGCGGTCCTGCCCCTTGCGCACCAGTGCGTCGAGCACGTAGGACGGGTCTACATGGTAACCGTCCACGATCAGCTCTGCCGTCACCTCCGGCGAACGCAGAATGGCTTCCAAAGCGCCACCGTGAAAAAACGGCTTGAATGAGCCCACGGTGGGGCCGTTGAAAAGATGCACGGCTAACCGCACGCCATGGTCCACGGCGGCTCTGAACGTATCAGCGTCGCTGCCGGTGTGACCTGCGGCAGCGATCACCTGGTTGCGGCAGAGATGGGCAATCAGAGTGAGGGCGGCCTGTCCCCATTCCGGCGCCACGTTGACGACACGGATGTCTCCGCGGGCGCACTCTTGCAGGTCCTGAAACAGCTCGATGGAAGGCTGGTTAAAGTACGCTGAATTGTGTGCGCCGCGAAAGGACTCTTCTTTGATGAACGTCCCCTCGATATAGATCCCTGCGGGTATATTTTTTGCGACATAGGTAGATCGCTCCGAGTCGCGCCAGGAAGCGTACCAGCGCAGCCCGTTCCGCAGTCTCTCCAACGGCGCGGCCAGGCTGGTCAGCAGAACTCTGGTGACGCCGCAGGCCCCATAGGCCTGGGCCGCCTGTTCCAGCCCTTTGCAGTAATCCTCTTCGCTTTGTGAAAACTCGGGGTTGCGAAACCAGCCGTTGGTGAAATCAAATCCCGCGATGCCGTTGCTGTGAACATCGATGAACCCGGCCAGCAGATAGCGCCCTGCGGCGTCGATGATGCGGTCCGGAGCGCTTCCTTCCCCGGACCGGCCGATGCAGCTGATGCGTTCATCCGTGATCTCTAAATCGCTTTTGCGGCAGCCGTCGGCCATGACCAGAGTGGCGTTTTCTATGCGTATTTTCATGGGTTCCTCATAGTATGATTAAAAGCACGCTTCACAGCAGCGGCATCAGAGCTATCACCCGGCAGGGTGAGCCGCCGGCGCCGGCCAGGCGCAGAGCGCCGATGAACAGCTGAAAGCCGGCGGCCGGCAGCTGTTCCAGCCGGCATAGGTTTTCCAAATGCAAACCGCCGTGTTCAGCCAGCAAGCGATTGGCTGCGAAATCCGTTGAGGCGCCGCCGTCCACGCCCGGCGAATCGATGCCGATGCCGGCGATGGAGCGCTCGCGGCATAAAAAGCGCACCGCCTCTTCAGCGACGCCGGGAAAAGCCGTGTGGTAGGCGTCCGGATCCTGCCAATGGCGGCTCCAGCCGGTCTCGAACAAGACCCAGCTGTCCGCCGGCACGAGGCCATGCTGTTTCTCCCAACGGTTGATGTCTGCAAGACCGGCACTGGTTTCGCCCGGCGGCAGGACGATTTTTATCCCCTGCGCCATGAGACGGGTCAGGGGGATTCGTTCGAGGCTGCAGCCGGAGGCTGAGAAATGACGGGGAGCGCCCAGATGGGTGCCGCTGTGTTCGCCCAGGCTGATACGCTGCAGGCTAAAGCCGTGCTGTTCCAGGCTGCACCACGGCGTGAACTCGACGCTAGGGTCGCCGGGCCAGACCGGCATGCCGGGCTGAATCGGCTGGGTCAGATCGATCAGGCGCAGCTTTTCCATGGTGACTCCTGAGGGTTGATTCAGTATCCCCGGCAACGGGTGGATTCGGCCATTGCAAATGGAGAAAATTCTCCGTTTTGTGTTGATGAATTAATTTTTAAATTAGATAAAATTCCATCCACCTGCAACCGCATGTTATTTATCTATTGGGTTTCGATTGTGAGTGCAGGATGTAAGGCTTTTTCTTTTATCGCAGGCAAGCGAAGGACGGACCGTGAAAAAACAGCAGACCGTTTTAATCGTTCTGATCTGGATCGTCTCCAGTCGAGCTCAAGCGCCAACGGATACGTTGATTTTCTCGCATCGCCTGCACAGCGAGGTCGAGGCCGGCTGTATCGTCTGTCACACTCAGGCGGATTCCAGCCTGCAGCCGTCCGATAATCTGCTGCCGGAAATGAAAACCTGCTACGGATGTCATGACCGTGAAACGGCCTGCACGCTGTGTCATAGCAACCCCGGCCACGCCGGTGGCTATGCACGCGTGACCCGCTCTATCGCGCGGTTTCCGCACAGCCGCCACAGGTCGGAAAAAATCACCTGCGTCAGCTGCCACCAGGGCATCGAAAGCAAGGAAAAGAGCGGCGGCCGTCATCTGCCGTCCATGGCAAGCTGTTGCCAATGCCATCGCGATTTGGCCAGGCCGGATTAGTGCTACGACTGTCACGCCAAAGGCGAACATCTCCGGCCTGCAGACCACGGGCCCGAATGGCGTAAAGGCCACGGCATGGTCCAAGCGGCTGACAAAGACAGCTGCACGCTCTGTCACAGCGCGAATCCATGTCTGTCCTGTCATCAGCAGAACAAGCTGGACCGTTAGCGGTGTCCGCTCGAGCTAAGCGTCATGCAATCGGCTTACTGCTGTTCTGTGATCCCCGGCCAGCTATCGGTGCGAAACGGCGAGGCCGGCAGGCCTGCCTGATTATACAAGTTGCCGATAGGATTAGCAGCCCAGGCATAACGGACCGCCATGGGCTGGTGGATGCGAGGATGGGAGACCACGACGGTCTCGCCCTCTATTCTCGCATCCGCCCAGACGAACTTGCGATCCTCTCCGGCAAGAGTAAAGCCCTGCAGCATGCGGCCGTTTTTAGCCGTCAAGCCCCCGGCGGTATGATTAAAATGCAACCTGATTGAATTTCCTTCCGGCGTCATCGAACGGTAGAGAGGACCTGAGTGTTCGACGGGTTTATCGTAGACCAGTTTTAGCGCATTCAGGGCGAGCCGTCTACCCACTTCCTGTTTGTTTTTGGGATGAATGTCCTGTGCGTCGCCGATGTCTATCGCCAGGGCCATGCCGGTGTTGGGCAGGGAGAGGGTCATCAGCTGCGCTTCGCGGAGTTCCGCCCAGCTGTCGTCGGTTGGTTCGGTCTGTTCTTTCATAAAGTTTGCCAGCTGAACAAAGAGAAAGGGAAAGTCGCCCTGGCCCCAGTTTTTCCGCCAGTCCTGGATCATCAGCGGAAACAGCGTGCGGTATTGAAAAGCGCGCGAGGCGTTGCTTTCGCCCTGATACCAGATGGCGCCGCGTATGGCAAAGGGCATCAACGGGCGCAGCATGGCGTTGTACAGGACCATCGGCCGATTGGGATTGTTCGGCGATAACGGCTCGGGCCCAAGGACGTTGGTATCGAATCCGATTTTGTAGCGCCAGGCGCCGGCCAGAGATATTTTTTCGCCCTCATTGCTCTCGAGGTACATCTGCTTGGCTTCGCCCCAAATGCCGCCGGTGCCGCCGATATCCTCAACGCGGACAACGATGCGGTTGACCCCTTGTTGAATCGCCGCGGCCGGGATCGGGTAGGTTCTCACCGCGTTGGCGTCCTGCAGCCCGCCGACCGCCACGCCGTTGACCCAGGTGACATCGTTGTCGTTGATTGGACCGAGATGCAGGGTCAACGGTGATCGCTGCATGGAGCGGGGAAGGGTGAACTCTTTGCTGAACCAAACGACGCCGTCTAGTTTCGGGTATCCTGCCTTTTCCCACCTGGTGGGAAGGTTCATCGTTCGCCACTGGGACCTATCGCAGGACATCTCATTCCAGACCGGCCGGCCGTCTTGGAATCCGCTGTCGCCGGCTGCGACTTGAGCTTTGCGGTTTGCCATGATGGAATCGTATTCAGCCTGTGATCGAATGTGCGTAGAGTCCATTTGCGCGATCTGCTCTTGAAAATAGGGCATGGTGTTCAGTGATGCCTCGCTGGTCCAGGCTTCCGCTAACGTTCCGCCCCAGGAGGTGTGCACCAGGCCGATCGGAACAGCGAGCGTTTTGTACAACTCGCGGCCGAAAAAATAGGCCACTGCGGAGAACTGTGGAATCGTTTCCGGACCGCAGGCGCTCCACCCCGGGCAGTTGATAGTGTCCAGCGGCGTCCGGCTGATCGTATGCTTGACCTGGAACAGACGGATGTCCGGATAAAGGGCGTCGCGGATCTCCTGCTCATAGTTGAGCACTTGCCCCCAACCGGCGAGCGGCATCTCCATATTGGATTGGCCGGAACAGACCCAGACTTCGCCCACCATCACATCGTTGAAGCGGATGGTGTCCGCACCGATCACACGCAATTGATAAGGCCCGCCGGCGGACAGAGGAGCCAGGCGGACCATCCAGGAGCCGTCCTCTTTAACCTGCGTTTGTTTGCGCTGATCCTTGATCTCCACCGTGACAATGCCTCCGGCATTCGCTTTGCCCCAGACCGGCACCTCTTGGTCCCGCTGCAAAACCATGTGGTCGTTGAACAGGGTGATCAGCTGAATGTTTTTCGCCGGTCTGGTGAACCAGGAACAGCCGGAAAACAGAGCTGCAAAAATGATAAGAAGAAGCAAAGGCTTGGTTGGTTTCATCGAGGTCTCCATGGGCTAAGTGAACGGGTGGCGCCGGCACGAGGCCAACGCTATTTGCTCTCGAGATCTTTTCGATACGCATCTTTGTACAGACCGATCTGTTCAAACGGGATTTTTTTGAATCCCGGTATCTCTTGATAGACGATGGAATCGTCTTTTAGTTGAAAGTTCATGTTTTTGGCGTCGACAAAGCCGGGATCTTTTTTAGTCAAATAGTTGTTTTTGAACTCGAACTGCGCATGGATACCCACCAGGCGGAAGGACTCTTCGTAATTGTACAGCACGTTGTTCTCCATCAGATTTCTCGCCGGGTACATACCCTCATAGGTTTTTCCGTCCTCTTTCAGGTCAAGCCAGTTCACCAGGTTCGGATAGCGCGTGCTGTAGGGCGGCTTTTTAATGTCGAGATAGTGGGTCAGGCGGATGCGATAAATGCCGCGCTCGCCGAAAAAATAGTCCCATTGATCGAGCGCGAAATCCCACCACATGGATTTCATCAGCAGCGCCGGGCCATAGTTGTTGTCGATGAAAAGGTTGTTGCGGACCACGAGATCCTGGCCGCCGTTGCTGTACACGGTGCCGTAGGTGGCGGCCTGGAAGAAGACGTTTCCTTCCACCAGCGCTTCGCAGGAGGCGTCGTCAAAGTAGACGCCCATGATCCAGCGCCGGTCGGTGCGGCCGACGTGGTGGATGAAATTGTAGCGGATGATGTTGCCGCGGTCGCTGGGATCTCTGCCCAGGTACCAGGCCGAGGCGTCGTTGGAGTTCATGGCCACATGATGGATGTGATTGTACTCGAACACGTGGTCGTTGCCGCGCACAAAGATACCCTGCAGATCGGCGTTATAGATTTCGTTATGGCGGATCAGGTTGCCGCAGCCGTCCACATTGATGCCCGCCCACTGGGCTTTGTTGCGCAGCTGAAAATCGTGAATGCGGCAGTTGCTGACGAAATTAGCGCCCGGGATCAGCTCTTTTTTGCTGCCGCCGCCGATGACGATGCCGCCCGAGCCGTTGTTATACACGTCGCAGCTGAGCACGCCGTTGTTTTTGCCGCACTTTCGATCCCACACAGTGTTGTGATAATACTGGCCCTGAAAGCTGCCGACCTCTTCAGCGACCGGAATTCCCTCATAATCGTCCGCCGTGGCATGGGGAAAGGTCTGGCGCGCGCCCTGACCGATGAGGATGCCGGTGGTGCCGGTGTTGCGCACCGTACAGCCGGCGATCAGATTGTTCTCCCCAGCCTCCATATAGATGCCCAGGCCTCGAGTGACTTCAACGGTCAAGCCGCTGATGATCACGTTCGCTGCGTTGATCAGGCTGAGCAACGGCTCCTCGAGCATGGAGACTTCGATGAGCGCCTGCGACAGATCCCCTGGCGGGTAGAGATAGAGCAGCCCAGTGGCACGGTCGAGATACCATTCGCCGGGGCTGTCGAGTTCTTCCAGCAGGTTCATGGCAACGTATTGGTTGAAATTTTCGCCGCTGCCGATGCCATAGATGTGCGGCTTGGTCAGGGTGATGCGCCGGCTGAGAGTGTCGATGGATCGGACCTTGATCTTGTCATCGGCAAATCCGTATTTGAAGGCGCCCTGCAGCCAGATGTCCTCATTCTTCAGCCAGCGGGCGTGGCGGTCATCGGTGTAGAGAAAAATGCCGCCGCGGTCGCTATAGTCCCCGATGCGCGGCACAGAGCCGGGATCGATCACCTCGCCGATGGCGATGCCGCCGTGGTTGGGATATCTCGCCAGGGTCATAATCTGATGATCGATGTACAGCTCCAACGGCGCATTGACCACCGGCAGGCCATGCCCGAATTGCCGGTGCTCGCCGTACTGGGTGATGCCGAGGCCGGCCAGGTCGACCTGAAGGATTTTGTCGCGAACCCCGGCATCGAACCGCTTGCGAATGGCTTGCGATGTGACCGGAATACATCGCTTGGCATCGATGCGCACACCGCCGATCAGCCGTACCGGTTCGCCCGGCATCGCGGTGTAGGTGACCGGCGCAAGCGGTTTGCCGGAATCCCGCTCGTCCAGTTTAAAAGATTTTCGCAGGGGGTAATCGCCGCCGCCGAGATAAACGGTGAACCCCTTCGTCGGATATCCTTTTTCCTGTTTGTATGATCTGATCGCATCCCGGGCGCGCTCCAGTGTGGCGAACGGTCTTTTAAGAGTGCCCGGATTCTGATCGCTGCCGCTGCACGAGATATAGTAATCGCGCGTCAGGGCCGCCTGAGTCAGCAGCAAAAAAAGGATTACACAAAGTCTCATGGCAAACCTTTAGAATTTGTAGAAAGCGGTGAAGAGGCTGTCTGTTTCTTGGATAATGTGCTTGCTTCTGAATCGCCGATTAATTAGGTTTGAACCGGCCGCCCTGCGATGTTTGGCAAGGGAACCTTTTGGATCAGCGCAGCGGCATGTGCCAAAGGGCTATCCGTCGTCCAATGTACGGCATAATCCTGATTAATTCAATAGTCGATCAATTTAAGGAGAAAAGAACCGCCATGCAAGAACAGTGGCAGGCTTTGGATCGCCGGATTCAAACTTGGTGGGATGCTGAACGGCATACCGCCCGGGAACAGGACCTGGCGGATCCGAAAAGTCATGAGATCTGGTCCCCGACCGAGGAACACCGGCAGCGCAAGATGAACAAACCTCAGCTTCCCACGCTTCTCTATCTGCCGTTTCCCTATATCACCGCCGGCGGAGGGGAAGCGGCTTTTCCAGAGATGTACTGCTGGGACACCTATTTCATCAATCGCGCGCTGGCTCTTCACGGCCGGTTTGAGATCATTCGCCATCATATCCTGAATCAGCTTTTTTTGATTGAACGCTATGGCATGGTGCTCACCGG
>CAZKQR010000048.1:0-17215 GCA_964554965.1 uncultured Cytophagia bacterium
AGGATTTTCTTTTCGGATTTTACGATGAAAGCTGCCGTCAGCGCGACCACATCGCCTATAACGCCCCCTACTTTTTGATGGTGATTGCAGCAGGCAATGACCGCGACGACGAAGGACCGGTGAGCGGCGAGGCCTACTGGGCGCGCGGCGCCTACGGCTGGACACTGGACACCACCTACCGTAAACCAGACGGCGATTACGACTGCATCACCGGCCCAGCGCTGTGCAAAAACGGCCTGACCATCGGCGCTGTGCGCGACCTGCCGCAGGGCTATGAACAAGCCGGCGCTGTGTTGATGGCGGAATTCAGCGCCTGGGGTCCGACAGACGACGGCCGCATCAAGCCGGATCTGGTGGCCAACGGCACCGACCTATATTCCACTTCCAACACCAGCGCCACGCACTATGCTGTGCTCAGCGGCACCTCCATGTCCACACCGTCTGTCGCCGGATCGCTCGCCCTGCTGCAGCAGCTCCAGATAAAGCTCACCGGCCGTTGCCTTCGTTCCGCCACGTTGAAGGCGATCGCCATTCACACCGCGGATGAGTGCGGGCCTGACCCTGGACCGGATTACCGCTTTGGCTGGGGCTTGCTCAACAGTTATGAGGCCAGCCGCCTCATCTTGCAGGACCAGACGTTGCCGCATTCGATCGTCGAAGAGACGCTGCTTCAGGACGAACCGCTGCGAATACAGTTGCGCTCAGACGGCCGGTCGCCGCTGAAATGCACGCTGGCGTGGACCGATCCGGCCGGCACGCCCTGTCTCAGGTCTCTGGATTGTCTCTCCGCCATGCTGGTCAATGATCTCGACCTTCGTCTCGTGCGTCAACGGGATGCGCGGGTGTTTTATCCCTGGGCTTTGAACCCTGATTGGCCGGCCGCTGCCGCCGTGCAGCAAGACAACCATCGCGACAATGTTGAACAACTATTCATTCAACAACCCGAAGCCGGACTGTACACCCTGTCCGTCTCCCACAAGCGCACGCTGCAGAACGAAGGGCAGCCCTTTTCGTTGTGCTGCACCGGCGCGGCTCCGGCCGAAAAACCGGCCGTGCTGAAAGTGCGGCTGTTTCTGCAGGGTGCCTTTGACAGCGCGAGCGGGCGGATGGCCTGTCGCCTGCAGGAGAACAACGCACTGGATTCGGTCAGCCCTTTTTCAGCGGACTCGCTCCGCCTGGTCCGCATACCGGAGGAATCCGTGGACTGGGTGCTGCTGCAGCTGACCAGCGCTACCGACACCCTGCCGGTGCTGAGCCGGAGCGCCCTGCTGCGGCCGAATGGTCTGCTGATCAATCCCTGGTCCGGCGAAAGCGCCTGGGAGCTGCCGCCGGGCAACTACCGCCTGCTGCTTCGCCATCGCAACCACCTGATGGTGCGAAGCGTCGCTCCGCTTGCTCTGACCGCCGGGGATACGACCTTTTTCGATGCCTCGGCCGGCCACACCCTTGCCGGTGAAAACAGTACGGTGGAGCTGGCGCCCGGGCTCTTTGGCCTTCGGGCCGGCGATCTGGATCAGAACGGCCGGATCGACCAGGACGACTATGAACTCTGGTATCATGCCGCCCTGAACGCGCAGGAGGGCTATTGCGCCGCTGACGCAAATCTGGACGGCCTGGTGACGACCCTGGATTTGACGCTGCTGTATAATGCTTACCAGTGTCTGAACCCCGCCCCTTTTTAAAATGCGAACAAAATTCCCTTGCATTTGATGACAGCATTTTCTAATATTATCATTGAGTTTATCCGGTTTTGCCCCAGAACGGAGGGATCATGAAATTAAAATATGCACTCATAGGCTGTGCCTTGCTCGTCGCCTGGACGGATCTCGTCCTTCCACAGAGCACTGAAGGATACCCCTCGCTGGATTACAAGAGATCGCGACGCAGCGGACCCAGCTATTCTCCCATTTCCAGCAGCATGATCGGAGTGCATGCCGGCTATATGAATCCCAAGGACACCAAGAGCGGACTGTTCCTGGGCGGCAGCTGGGGCACATCGATCGATGAATCGGTCAGCCTCGGCCTCAGCATTGATGTGTTCCATACCTCCTATGCTGAAGAAACGCGGGTCGCTCTTGAGACCGCCAACGGCATGACCACCAAAACGTATATGACCGAGATGGAATACAGCCGCATCATCCTGCCGCTGCTGGTGGAGGTGAACGCAAAAATCCCTCTCGGCAGATACATCGGCTATATGCTGCGCGGCGGCGTGGGCTATTCGTTTCTCTGGAGCCACGAAAAAAATTATGAAAAAGGGAGCAACGAAACGCGCAATTTCGGCGGCATGACCTGGCAGGCCGGATTCGGCATCTTTTACGAAGTCGGCAGCGAATCGACGTTAACCATTGGGCTCAACTACACCCGCGGACGGGTCAGCCGCGAGGTTACCAAATCCGTGGAGGGATTGCCGATCGAGGAACGAGTCGATCTGTCCGGCTTGGGGGCGCGCATCGGCATTCTGATCAATTTACTCTGAGGTCCTACCATGCGGCTTCAGAAACCAGACGTCCTCCCGGGGACGTCTTTTTTATACTAGAACCGTCATGAACACTCAACGCATTCATCAGGGATTCGGACCGGTCTTGTCGCCCATGGTGCGCACCCTGCTGCTCATCAACGGCGCCGTATATCTGCTGCAAGTGCTCACCTCCGGTCATGGTCTGATCGAAGGCCGGCTGGCGTTGTGGCCCGATCAGGTTTTTCATCACGGTGCGGTGTGGCAGCTGATCACCTATATGTTCCTGCACGGATCCCTGTTGCACCTGCTCTTCAATCTATTCACCCTGTGGATGTTCGGCAGCGATGTGGAGCGCGGCCTTGGCGAAAAACGCTTCTTGGGTTTTTATCTGATCACCGGCGTCTGCGCCGCTCTGTTCCATCTGCTCTTTAACGCGCACAGTGCCAATCCGGTCCTCGGCGCCTCCGGGGCGATCTACGGCGTGTTGGTCGCGTTTGCGCTCCTCTATCCCGAGCGCGAGATCACCCTGCTGCTGTTTTTCATTCTGCCGGTGCATCTGAAGGCCAAATATCTGGCGGCGATTTTCATGGCGATCTCTCTGATCGCCGGCCTCCAGAGTCAGATCACCGGCGCCGTCGAAGGGACTGCCCATCTGGCTCACCTGGGCGGCGGTTTGGCCGGATGGCTTCTTCTGCGCGGCGGCGCCGCCGTACACTCCTTCCTGTTCGAATACCGCAAAAGGAGGCAGTGGCGCCGGACGGGAAAACAAAAACAGCGGGAGAAACAATTGACCGCGCAGCGCAGGCAAGTGGACGAGCTGCTGGACAAGATCAACCAGGTGGGCTATGCCCACCTGACAGAGCAAGAAAAATCGATATTAAAAAAAGCGGCGGAACGACTATCGAATGACACCTAAAACACAGATCCTGATCCGTCCCTGCGTTTGTCTGCTGCTCCTGCTGGCCGGCATCGGCCTGGCGGATGAGATCGTCCTCATTCATCAGACCACCGGTGAACGCCTGGCGGGCCTCAACACCATTCGCGCCGGAGGATATGATTTTGTCTCTTTGGCCGATTTTGCGCAAACTCTCGACCTGCCTTATACGCAGAACACACTGCTCAAAACGTTTCAGATAAAATCCCGCAAAACCATTCAGATCCTGGCGCTGAACCCGTTCATCCGCGTGGATGAAGAGATCCGGCAAATGCCCGTCTCCGTCCTTTTTCAGAACGGACGGTTTTATGCGCCGGTCCTTTTTCTCTTGCCCTGCATTCAGGACGCCCTGCCCTTTCCCCTGGCCTTTCATCCGGAGCGTCAGGAGATCGCCGTCTCCACCTACCACGCCCAGGTGCAGGGACTGACCGTAGAGGACAAACAGAACGGCGTGCTGATTCGTCTGCGGTTGAGTGAACGCGTGCCGCCCTCCAATGTTTACACCTCGGAATCCAACGGCTGGTTCTATGTCGATGTCTATGCCGGACAGATTGAAAACGCCGCGGCCCTGCAGATCGAGGACAAAAGCGCCATCGTCACCCAGACCATGAAGGTTCAACTCTCCAAAGACACCGCCCGCTTTGGATTCCGCCTCAACCGCACCATCAAGGAGAAAAACATTCGTCTGCAGGAGCAGTCCTTTGAAATCATCATAGCGCTGCGCACCATGGAGCAGGTGCCCGCGGATCTGCTGGCCGAGTTGACCCGGGAACGGGAGAAATGGAAAATCGATCTGGTGATCATCGATCCGGGGCACGGCGGCAAAGATCCGGGGACCATCGGCGTGAGCGGCTATTATGAAAAACACCTGACCCTCGCCATCGCCAAAGAACTCAAGGCGGAACTGGAGCGGCAGCTGAAAATCAAAGTGCTGTTGACGCGGGATTCGGATGTCTTTGTGCCGTTGCAGGAGCGCACCCAGTTCGCCAACCGTAAAAACGGCAAGCTGTTCATCAGCCTGCACGTGGATTCCAATCCCAACAAGAACCTGCACGGACACACCGTCTATTTTATGGGACCGGCCAAAACCGACGAGGCGCGGCGCGTCGCCCAATATGAAAACTCGGTGATCGAATACGAGGACAGCAAAAAAAAATACGCCGGTCTGTCTGACGCGGCGTTCATACTGGCTGCGAATGCCAGCAATTCCTTCAACAAAGAGAGCCAGGATTTCGCCGACCTGGTGGACAAACAGCTCTCGAACCTGCTCCGCTCGCACAGCATCGGCGTCCGCCAGGCGGGCTTTTACGTGCTCTACGGCGCCTCTATGCCCAATCTTTTAGTCGAAAGCGGCTTTGCCTCGAACCGCCAGGATGAAAAGCGGCTGAAAGATAAAGCCACGCACCGTTCGATCGCCAAGGCGATCGCCCAGGGCGTTCGCGAGTTTAAAGAGCGCTACGAGATGGTCAACTAGAGGCACAGCCGGCCCTGGCAGGCATCGCGACGCTCCATCGCCTGCCGCAGTGCGCTGTACACCCTGGCTTTGTGCAACGGCCACAACGGCGCGATCAACAGCTCCGCCGGCGCTTCAGCGGTCATGCGCTGCAGCACTCGATCCGCAGGGGTTCTTAATAAAAAATCGATCAAGACCTCCACATACTCGTCCAACTCGAGCGCACGGTAGGCGCCCTCGCGATAGAGCCGCTCCGCCGCTGTGTCCTTCAACACCAGCATGGGGTGCAGTTTGAGTTCGTGGATCGGCAGCTGCGCTAACCGGTCCGCGGTTTCCATCATCATTGCATGATCCTCGCCGGGCAATCCCAACATCAGATGGACGCACACGCGCACGGGTAAAAGCGCCAGCCGCTGCACCGCTTGTTCAAAATCAGCATAGGTATGGCCGCGCCGTATCCGTTGCAGCGTACGATCATGCACGCTCTGCAAACCCACCTCGACCCAGACATCCACTCTTTCTGACAGCTCCGTCAACAGCGGCATCAGCTCTTCGCCGAGACAATCCGGCCGTGTGGCGATGGACACACCGACCACACCGGGAAACGACGCGGCCTGTTGAAACACCGGCCGCAGAACCTCGACCGGCGCATAGGTGTTGGTGGAAGCCTGAAAATAGACGATAAATTTGTTCACCCCTTTTTGCCGGCCCCGCTGCACGCCTCTTTCCACCTGTTGCGCCACCGGGATTTGCTGCAGGGACTCCCTTTTGGAAAAACTGTCGACCCGGCAGAACAGGCATCCGCCGTCACCGCGGCGGCCGTCGCGGTTGGGACAGGTCCATCCGGCATCTACGGATATTTTACTCACCCGCTCGCCGTAGCGCTGCAATAAAAAACGGGCAAAAGAATAATATCGCTTCGGTTCGTCCACACGGCTCCTTACATCGATTGCTCGGCCGGCCCGCGCCTTACGCATTCGCCCACACGATCCGGCCTCTCTTGATCACCATGCGGACGTGATTGATTCCAAAAAAATATAACGCCATCCGGTAGTCCGTCAGATCCATCATCACCAGATCCGCCATGGCGCCGGCGGCGATCAGACCCGTGCGCTCCAGGCCCAGACCGTAAGCGGCGTTTACGGTCACCGCATTGATCGCCTCCTCCGGGCTGAAGGCCATCTGCGTGCAGGCCAGCGACATCATCAGCTGCAGGTTCAAACACATGCAGCTGCCGGGGTTGAAATTGCTCGCCACCGCGACGATGGCGCCGTGATCGATAAGAGAGCGGCCGGGGGGATAGCCGTATTTGAGAAACAGGGAGACCCCGGGCAATAACGTGGCGCAGGTGTTCGATGCTCCCAATAGGGCGATCTCTTTGTCGCTGATCTGCTCCAGATGATCCACAGAGGCCGCGCCCATGGACACCGCCAGAGCCACTCCGCCGTTGGCCGTGAGTTGATCGGCGTGCAGGCGCAGTTTCAATCCACAGCGCCGGGCCTGGCGAAAGATCTGTTCTGTTTGTTCGAGAGTGAAATAGCCCTGCTCGCAAAACGCATCGCAGAATTGCGCCAAGCCGGCGATGCGCGGCAACAGCGCGATCACTTCGTCCGTATACTGCGCCGCGGTTTTACCGGGTGGAATTGCATGGGCGCCCAGATAGGTCGGCACCAATTGGATCGGCTGCATTCGATCGAGGTCGTGAATGACCTGCAGCAGTTTGATCTCATGTTCCTCATCCAGTCCATATCCGCTCTTGATCTCCATGGACGTGGTACCATGCCGCAGAGCCAGAGCCAGATAGCGGGAGCCGATCTCCACCAATTCCTCTCGGCTGGCTTGACGCGTGGCAGCGACCGTACTGAGGATGCCGCCGCCCCTGCCGGCCGCCTCCTGATAGCTCAAGCCGGCGTTGCGCAGGCAAAACTCTTCCTCCCGGGCGCCGGCGAAAACCAAATGGGTGTGGCTGTCCACCAGTCCGGGGAACACCACCTGGTTTTCAGCGTCAACCACCTGCGGCTGACCGGAAATCACTTTTTCCACGTCCTCTAACGCGCCGATGGCGCGAATGATGCCATCGCGCACATAGAGCGAGGCCTTTTCATACACTCGCACTTTGCTCATTTCCGGTCCCCGCGCCGGCTGTTGCCGGGCGGTGACCACCTGCCGCGCGTTTCTGATTAACAGATGGCCCATCAGTTGTGCCGCCGAGTGGATAATTCATTTTGTTTATTAAACAGCTTTGGTGTAGGCCAGAACACGGCTAGAGTTCGTTAGTCCGGCAGCATCGGCATATCGATGGCCATGGTCCTTGCCGCGCGGATGGCAGCCGGATACCCGGCATCCGCATGGCGGACTATGCCCATCCCCGGATCTGCGGTCAACACACGTTGCAAACGCTGCGCGGCCTCTGCGCTTCCGTCCGCCACAGCCACCATGCCGGCATGAAGCGAATAACCGATGCCTACGCCGCCGCCATGGTGCAACGAAACCCAGCCGGCGCCGGACACCGCATTGAGGAGCGCATTCAGAATCGGCCAATCCGCGATGGCATCGCTGCCGTCGGCCATGGCCTCGGTCTCGCGATGAGGCGATGCCACTGATCCGGCATCCAGATGATCCCGGCCGATCACCAGCGGCGCTTTAACCTCGCCGGATGCCACCATATCGTTAAAAAGCTTGCCCACACGGCTGCGCTCGCCATATCCCAACCAGCAGATGCGCGCAGGCAATCCCTGAAACGCCACCTGCTGTTGCGCTCTGCTGATCCACCGGTTGAGCGCCGGATTTTCCGGGTAGGCTTTGAGCAGGGCCGCGTCGGTCGCCAGAATATCCTGTGCATCCCCGCTGAGCGCGACCCAACGGAATGGTCCCTTGCTCAGACAAAACAGCGGTCGAATGAATTCAGGCACAAAGCCGGGTATGTCGAACGCCCGCGTTACCCCATTGGCCAGCGCTTCGCCGCGAAGGTTGTTGCCGTAATCGAACACCACAGCGCCGCGGGCCTTGAGTTCCAGCATAGCCTGCACATGGCGGACAATGGATTGCCGCGCCATGCGTTTATACCGCTCCGGATCTTGATCCCGCAAACGCAACGCTTCCTCATACACCATGCCGTGCGGCACATAACCGTCGAGAACATCGTGCGCAGAGGTTTGATCCGTCACTACATCGGGAACAATGCCACGGCTGACGATCTCGGGCAGCACATCCGCAGCGTTGCCCAGCAGGCCGATGGAGAGCGGCCGTTGCTGCGCTTTTGCTTCTTGAACCAGTTCCAGAGCTTCATCCAACTCGGTGCACAGCCGATCGAGATAGCGGGTTTGCAGCCGGCGTTCAATGCGCTGACGATCCACCTCGACGCACAGACACACCGCGCCGTTCATAGTCGCGGCCAAAGGCTGAGCGCCACCCATGCCGCCCAGGCCAGCGGTGAGAATAAATCGGCCGTGCAATGAGCCGTTGAAATATTTTTCCGCGCAGGCGGAAAAAGTTTCAAAAGTGCCCTGCAGAATTCCTTGGCTGCCGATATAAATCCAACTGCCCGCTGTCATCTGACCGTACATGGTCAGGCCCAACGTCTCGAGCCGGCGGAATTCATCCCACGTCGCCCATCGGGGCACCAGCAGCGCGTTGGCGATCAAGACCCGCGGTGCATGTTCATGCGTTCTGAATACCGCCACCGGTTTGCCGGATTGAATCAACAGCGTCTCATCGTTATCAAGCCTTTTCAGCGAATCGACGATCGCATGATAACACGCCCAGTTCCGCGCCGCCTTGCCGGTGCCGCCGTAGACGATGAGCTCCTGCGGACGCTCGGCGACCTCCGGATCCAGGTTGTTCATCAGCATGCGCAGAGCCGCTTCCTGCACCCAGCCTTTGCAGCTCAATCGGCTGCCGCGTGGGGCACGAATCATTGCGTTCATTCCGCTTCTCCCGCTGATAGTCTTTTGCTATTAACATACACAATTTTCGATTACAAATCTATTTTCTTTTTCAGCCGAAGCCGGACCACCTGCATCGTACGCAACGGCTGCGCCAAGGCCGCGTATTCGGGCCTGGCCCTTGCTGCGAAAAAAAACTTGCATTTGCTTTAAAATATAAGTAATATAGTCATATTAATATTATTTAGAGGCCTATGAAAATTACTTACAAAGGCGATTATGCCCTAAAGGCCATATTGGACCTCTGTTTCCGGTATGCGGGCGATGAGATTGTTCCCATCAATGATATCGCGCACCGTCAGAATATACCAGTCAAATACCTGGAGCAAATCATGCTGGTGCTCAAGGGCGCCGGACTGATTGAAAGCAAACGGGGTCTGGGCGGTGGGTTCCGACTGCGCCGGCCGCCGGAGCAGATCACGGTGGGCCAGGTGCTGCGGCTGCTGGAGGGCCCGATAGAGCCCATTGCCTGCAGCCGGCCTGAGCACGACGGTTCCTGTGGAGAAGAATCCACTTGTGCGTTTCGGGAGATTTGGCTAAAAGTGTCAGACGCGATCACGGGCATCGTGGATCAGGTCACTTTTAGCCACATCATGCAACGCACCAGGGAGATACAGGAACAACAAACCGCTATTCACTATCACATTTGATGGACCTGAGGAGGTTTTCATGTCTGACCATACCTTTGCTTTTGAAACCCTGGCCTTGCACGCCGGCCAAAGTCCGGATCCGGCGACGTTGAGCAGGGCTGTGCCGGTGCACCGAACCAGCTCGTATGTTTTCAAAAACGCAGAACACGCTGCCAATCTGTTTGGGCTCAAAGAGTCCGGCTATATCTACACTCGATTGGGCAATCCCACGCAAGAGGTGCTGGAACAGCGCATGGCTGCGTTGGAGCACGGCAGCGCTGCTCTGGCCGTCGCCTCTGGCACAGCGGCCATCCACTATGCGATCATCAACCTCTGCTCGAGCGGAGATGAGATCGTTTCAGCGAACAACTTGTACGGCGGCACTTACACCATGTTCGATACCATTCTGCCGCAATTCGGCATTCAGACCCGTTTTGTCGATCCGGTTGAGCCGAAAAATTTTAACGCAGCGATCAACAAAAAAACGCGAGCTCTGTTCGTCGAAACCATCGGCAATCCAACCCTGGGGGTCACCGATATTGAAGCGGTTGCCGCCATCGCCCACAGCCATCATTTGCCGCTGCTGGTTGATTCCACTTTCACCACGCCCTATCTGCTCAAACCCATTGAGCATGGCGCGGATATCGTCTGCCACTCTTTAACCAAATGGCTGGGCGGCCACGGTACAGCCATCGGCGGCCTGGTGGTGGACAGCGGGACCTTTGACTGGACAGACCCCAAATTCAAATTGTTCAATGAACCGGACGCGGGTTACCATGGTCTGCGCTATGCCCACGATCTGGGTGAGGCGAATCACTTGGCTTTTATCATGAGGCTGCGACTGGTGCCGCTTCGTAACCTTGGCGCCTGCATTGCGCCCGACAACGCGTGGCTTTTCCTCCAGGGGATTGAAACCCTGCCTCTGCGCATGGAACGCCACTGCGCCAACGCATTGGCAGTGGCTGAATTTCTGCATCAGCACCCGTCTGTAGAATGGGTACGCTACCCGGGGTTGGCAGATGATCCAACCTATGGGGTGGCGAAAAAATATCTACACCATGGTTTTGGTGCGATGGTGGTGTTCGGCATCAAAGGTGGCATCCAGGCGGGTGAAAAATTCATCAATCGATTGCAGCTATTTTCGCATCTGGCCAATGTCGGCGATGCTAAAAGCCTGGCCATTCATCCTGCCAGCACCACCCACTCCCAGCTGAGCGACGAACAGAAAAAGGAAGCTGGCGTTTCCCCTGGATTGGTGCGCTTGTCCGTTGGATTGGAAAATATCAACGACATCCTCTGGGACCTGGAGCAAGCGTTGCAACGCTTGTAGGAGCCGATTCGGTCGGCGACCTCTATGGTCGACTCGCACGTAAAAACGTACACCTATGAAAGGGCTGGCTATGACTGCCTATTATCAAGATAACACCTTGTCCATCGGACACACTCCATTGGTTAAATTAAATAGAGTGGTCCATGGCGGACAGGCCCTGGTGCTGGCTAAAATTGAAGGCCGCAATCCAGCCTATTCGGTCAAGTGCCGCATCGGCGCTGCCATGATCTGGGATGCGGAGAAGCGAGGTATATTGACCGCCGGCAAGGAGCTGGTTGAGCCCACCAGCGGCAACACCGGCATCGCACTGGCCTTTGTGGCGGCAGCGCGCGATTACAAGCTGACGCTCACCATGCCGGAAACCATGAGCATTGAGCGCCGCAAAGTGCTCAAAGCCTTGGGCGCCAATCTGGTTTTAACCGAAGGGGCCAAAGGCATGCCCGGCGCAGTGGCTAAGGCAGAAGAGATGTACCGCAGCGATCCCAGCCATTATGTGCTGCTGCAGCAGTTCAAAAACCCGGCCAATCCGCAAATTCATGAAAATACCACTGGCCCGGAGATCTGGGATGACACCGGCGGAGAGGTGGATGTGCTGGTGGCGGGCGTAGGGACCGGGGGCACGATCAGCGGTGTTTCCCGTTTTCTCAAAAAGAAAAAGAAGCTGCTCTCCGTTGCCGTCGAGCCCGCTGCCAGCCCGATCATCACCCAAAAGTTGGCTGGACAGACGCTGGCGCCAGGGCCGCATAAAATTCAGGGTCTGGGAGCCGGCTTCATTCCGGAGACGCTGGATTTGAGCATCATCGACCGGGTTGAACGGGTTGAAAACGATGAGGCGTTCGAGATGGCGCGCCGTCTGGCACGGGAAGAGGGGATTTTATCAGGCATCTCCAGCGGCGCTGCCACTGTGGCGGCGGTGCGGCTGAGCCGCTTGGCTGAATTCAAGGATAAAACCATTGTGGTCATTCTGCCGGATTCCGGCGAACGCTATCTTTCTACGGCTCTCTTTGATGGCTTGTTCGACGCGGCAACAGGGTTGTAAAAGATATTTTTTTTGCGTAATTTTATGCAACCGCGCTTTTCTGCAAATGTGCCGGTGGCTTGAACGTGTAACCAATCCATGCTGCGATAAAAATGAGCGATCATTCAGTCGGCCTTGTCAAACCTCAAGGCTACACCTTTGCCGAACCGCCCGATGAAATGCCGTTGGACAGCGGCGGCCGGCTCGGCCCCATCACCCTGGCCTACGAGACCTATGGCGAGCTCAACGAGCGTGCCTCCAACGCCGTTCTCATCGCCCACGCCCTCTCCGGCGATGCCCACGTGGCCGGCCGGCATTCGGCGGCGGATAAAAAGCCCGGCTGGTGGGATTACATGGTGGGGCCCGGCCGGCCGTTCGACACCGATCGTTATTGCGTCATCTGCTCCAACGTCATCGGCGGCTGCAAGGGTTCCTCCGGCCCGACCAGCCTGAATCCGCAGACCGGCAAACCCTACAACCTGGATTTCCCGGTGATCACCGTCGGCGATATGGTACGCGCCCAGGCCCGGCTGATGGATCATCTGGGCATCGAAAGATTGCTCTGCGTGGTCGGCGGCTCCATGGGCGGCATGCAGGCCCTGGAGTGGGCCATCGAATTTCCACAACGGGTGGCCTGCGCCATCCCCATCGCCACCACCTGCCGGCAGAACGCACAGGGCATCGCCTTTGATGAGGTCGGCCGCCAGGCCATCTATGCGGATGCGGACTGGCGCGAAGGCCAGTATTCCTCGCACGGGTGCAGGCCGGTGAAAGGGCTGGCCGTCGCCCGCATGCTGGCGCACATCACCTATCTGAGCGAGGAATCCATGCGGCAAAAGTTCGGCAGGCGCTTGCGGCAGAAAGAGGCCTATGGATTCAACTTTCGCACCGATTTTGAGGTGGAGAGCTATCTGCAGCATCAGGGCGAAAGCTTTATCAAACGGTTTGACGCCAACAGCTATCTCTATATCACCAAAGCCATCGATTATTTTGATCTACAGCGCGACTTTGGCTCTGTGGAAAAAGCGTTCGCGCAGGTGAGCGCCCGTTTCCTGGTGCTGTCTTTTTCCTCTGACTGGCTTTACACCACCGCCCAGGCCAAGGAGATCGTCCGCGCGTTGAAAATCAATCACAAGAACGTGACCTTTTGCGAAATACCCTCCTCCTATGGTCACGACGCCTTTCTGATCGAAAACCCGCACATGATGAAGATCATCGCTGATTTCATCGGACACGTCTACCAGGAGGAATCGGCTCGATGACCCCTCCCTGTCGTCTGCGCGTCGACCTGCAGTTGATCGCAGACCTGGTGCCTGAGGCCAGCCGCGTGCTGGATCTGGGCTGCGGCGACGGCGAACTGTTGGACAAGCTGATCCACGAAAAAGGGGTGGACGGCCACGGCGTCGAACTGTACCACGAGCACATCTACGAGTGCGTCGCCCGGGGCGTGCCGGTCATTCATGCGGATCTGGATGAAGGCCTGTCCGATTACCCGGACGGCTCTTTTGATTACGTCCTTCTCAGCCGCACTCTGCAAGAGGTGCACAAACCGCTGATCATTTTGCGCGAGATGATGCGGGTGGGAAAGATTGGAATCCTCAGCGTTCCCAATTTCGGCTACTGGCGCACGCGCTTTCAACTGTTTTTCCAGGGACGCATGCCGGTCACCAAAACGCTGCCCTATCAGTGGTACGACACGCCCAACATCCATCTTCCCACGATCCGCGATTTCAACCTGTTGTGCCGGCGGGAGGGCATTCAGATCATCAAACAGATCACTCTCAACCGTGGTAAATGCCGACCGCTCTCCGGCCTTCATCCCAATCTGTTTGCCGAACTGGTGATTCTGGTGGTAAAAAAAGCAGAGGGTAAAGAAAGCGATTAATCCGTCTCCCCTTCCAGAGGTCTTACGGTTCAGAGCCCGTCCCCCACGCCCGGTTCGGCTTCGGCCCCATTTTGAAGAACAATTTCCCCCCAGCCCGAATATCCTCATGACGAAGCCACGGCCGATGGAGCGGTCGGCCATTCAGGCTGGCGGATTGAATATAGCGGTTCTGTGACGACACCCCCTCAGCGCAAACGGTAAAGACCGCTTTCGGCTCAGCCGCATCCAACTGCACCTCGATCCGTTCAAACAACGGCGCGCCAATGGCATAGAGCGGATCCCCCGGACACACCGGATAAAACCCCATGGCACTGAAAACATACCAGGAGGATAGAGAGCCCATATCCTCATTGCCGCACAATCCGCCCGGCCCGGTCCGGTACAGCTCCTCCATGATCCGGCGCACCATCTCCTGCGTCTTCCACGGCATGCCGGCGTAATTGTAGAGATAGGCCACATGATGGGACGGCTGATTGCCGTGCACATACTGGCCGATGGTGCCGACTACGCCGACATATTTCGGGCCGGTGATCTCTGGACTCATGGTAAAAAAAGTATCCAGCTTTTGGATAAAGGGCTGCGGTCCGGCAAAGAGCGTCATCAGGCCGCTGATGTCATGGGGAACAAACCAGAGATACTGCCAGGCATTGGATTCGGTGTAATGGCGATACGGCCTTCTGCCCACCCATAACGGATCAAAACAGTCATAATAGAAATGTCCCGCCTCTTCCATCTTTGCCGGCTCGGCAGAGCACGATTTCAGCCAAGAGCCGTCCTGGAGTCTGGGCCGCATGAATCGAGTTTCAGAATCGAACAGAGTGCGATAATTGCCCGCCCGTTGCATGAACAGCCGATAATCTTCCTCCTTGCCCAA
This sequence comes from uncultured Cytophagia bacterium, assembly GCA_964554965.1. Classification (GTDB taxonomy): domain Bacteria; phylum Zhuqueibacterota; class Zhuqueibacteria; order Residuimicrobiales; family Residuimicrobiaceae; genus Anaerohabitans. The sequence goes on from CAZKQR010000048.1 coordinate 14,529, forward strand.
CGTCCGCGCCATCTGCGCAATGCACCAATCGTCATAACTGAATTCCAGCGTGCTGGACACAGACTCGGTGTGCCTGTCTGCCGGCAGATAGCCGAGCGTTTGATAGGAAGCGAGGCCGGCGCGTGCGGCGGAAGGCGGAATGGGAGCCGGCGGCAGCTCCATCGCCTTCTTCCGCATCATGGCATACACATAACCGGCGTCGAAATCGCGAAAGCCCTTCTGATAAGCGTCGACCACGATCGGCACCAGATGATCGCCCACCATGCCTTGGCCGAAGGTGTTGCGGATATGTTGCGACGGCAGCCAGCCGTATTCCCGGCATTTCGCTTCAATGGATTTAAGCATGTCCTTGACGTGCTCGGCGGCCAAAATCGTCAACAAGGGATGTTCGGAACGGAAGGTATCCCAGGCTAAAAAGGATGGATAGAAATCGAATCCCTCCGCCTTGTGGTCGCGGCCATCCATGCCAGGGTACCCGCCATTGCGGTCATTGCAGATCTGCTGGGCGATGAAGGCATGATAGAGGGCCGTGTAAAAGATTTGCTTTTGCTCGCGGCTGCCGCCTTCCACTTTGACCCGGTGCAGATACTTGTTCCAGGTATCCCTTGCCTGCGATTTGATGCGGTCAAAATCCCAATCAGGAATCTCGGCGGTGAGATTTTCCCGGGCATTATCGATACTGACAAAGGATAATCCCACTTTGACCAGAACGGTCTCATCATCGCCGGTCACATAGTCCACAAAAGCGCCGATCTGTTCGCCGGTCTCCTCGTTCTTGTAGGGAAACACCCCTTCGCCTGATTCCGGCGTTTGATAGATGCGATCCCAGGTGCCAAAAGCGGCGAAAGGCTTGCTGAACTCGGCGCTGAAAAAGACTCGGCCGCCGATGCTCTGTTTGTAGCCCTCGATCCGCCGGTTGTCGACGACGCGAACATGCGAAGCCCCGGCAGGAGCATGGCCGATCTGATGACCCAGATCCAGGAGGATGTGGGCATTCGGCGTCTGCGGAAAAGTGTAGCGATGGAACCCCGCCCTTTGCGTGACGGTCAGCTCTGCCTGTATCTGATGGTCTTTGAGCAGGACGCGATAGTAACCCGGGGAGGCGACTTCATCCTTGTGGTCAAAGCGTGAACGATAGCCCTGCTCCGGATGTGAACAGGGGCCGGGCTTGATTTCTATTCGATTTCCAACAAAGGGCATGAGCAAAATATCGCCCGCCAGCGCAGCGCCGGTGCCGCTAAAGTGCGTATGGCTGAAGCCGATGATGGACGAATCGGCGTACTGATAACCGGAGCTGGCGTTCCACCCCTCGGTGTCCGTATCCGGACTGAGTTGCACCATGGCAAATGGCAGGCTGGCGCCTGGAAAGGTGTGGGCGAAAAAGTGGCTGCCGATAAAAGGATCCACATAGTCTACAGCGTCGGCGTGGTTGCAGCCGACAGAACCCAGCAGAAGAGCGATCTGGCAGGCGATGACCGTCATTACTTTGATCTGTTTCATAGAGGCTTTCTGGATAAAAAGAGGTCTTGCGGCAAAAAAGGGCGGGCTCTTTCTGCCGGCCCATGATCGGTTCTGATGGCAAAAGCCGTGAATGTTACAAGCCGAGGTCGAAAAGTCGATTGGCGTTGCGCCAGCTGATGTTTTCGAATGCTTCCCGGGAGATGCGGCCCTCGGCAAAAGAAGTGCGCAGATAGTCGGCGTGTCGATGCGGAATCAGAGGATCGCAGATGTCCGTGCCGAAGAGAATGCGGTCGTTGAACCGCTCCATGAACGACCAGCCGAACTCGGGATCGCGAGTGAGGCCATTAAGGCCGCTGGTGGCGTCCCAGCCGCAGTACAAATTATAAAACTTGGCCATTAGACGGGGCACGGCGCCGCCGGCCACTACCGGGCCGCGGGGATATTGGTTCCGGTTCTCGTCGTTCACATCCCCGCTGATTTCAGACCAAAAGGCGGATGAATGACCGATAAAAATTAACTTTGGGAATGCCTGCAACGAGGCCTCCAATCCACTCAATCCCAGTTTATCGATAAGGCCATAAGTGCCATAGCGCTGCGGAGCCACATGAAAGAGCACCGGCATTTCGCAGCGTTCGCAATGATGAAAAAGATTTTGCACCAAGGGGTCGATGAAGTCCAGACTGGCGGCAATCTCTCCGACGCCCAGGCACCCTTGATGTTTGTAATAGTTCAAGTGAAAAGAGAGGTCGGCATCGGGAGCATGGGAGCCGGCGCGGGGATCCACATTGCAGAAGGCGTAGAATCGATGGGGATAGGTTTCGCAGATCTCGAGTACATCCTCGGTGGTGGACAATTGGTAGCTGCTCTCCGGGCTGATCAAGGGCAGAAGGATGCCCCGGTCAACGCCGGTGCGGTCCATCATGGCGATCAGTTCTTCCGGCGTGGTATAATTGGAATCCGCAGCGTTGCGCGGCAGGCCTTTTTTTCTTACGGTATGCAAATGAGCATCTACAAACATGGGCATTTCCCTAAGCAAGTGAAGGAACCTCAGCGGTATCTAAAAAAGATAGTCAGAGAAAAATAAATACTAAACGGACAATAGCTGTCGTGTCCATCCCTGTCTTTCCCTCAACATCGATAAACAGGATTAAAACACGTACCCGCTGAAATCTTTCATCCTGTCCATCTTGTCCATCCAGGTCTTTCCCTCAACATCGACAAACAGG
>CAZKQR010000049.1:0-17175 GCA_964554965.1 uncultured Cytophagia bacterium
GCTGAGCCAGGTGAGCCGTCGCTTCGTCGGCGGCGCCGGCGGTGAAATGGGTGTACACAAAGAGCAGATCGCCGTTCTTCAGACGGATGAAATCCCCCTCGCTGTTGCGTGGATTCGCGGTGCTGGGCGCCAACCGCAGAACGGTCTGCACCGCGTCTTTTGACTCAGTCGCTCGAGGCGCATGCGAACAGGCGACCAGGAGGAAAAGACAGGCAAAAGCCGCGATCCATTTCATAGGGTGTGATCCTTTTCCATTAATCGATACGTGAAGGTCAGAAGGAACAACCTGAGCCGTTTTTGCAAACGCCTTCCATCCAAAGATGAATTCGGAAACATCCTACCCTCTCACCGCTGCGGCCGGAGCAGCGGCATGCGCTAGTGTACATTCGGAATGGGGGCCTCGAGCCAGTTCGCGTGCACCAGCCCCGCACTCCAGTTCAGCGCCGGCGGCTGTTCTGTGCTGAAAAGCCGGTTAAAGCCGCTAACCCGGTCATGAAGCGTTTGACAGGAAAACTCTTGTTTTGCCACACGCACATCGAACAAAAATTGAATATAGTCCCAGATGGAGTCCGTGGCCTGTTTGCGATCGTCTCCCGGCGTCCATGTGCGCGCGATTCTGCTGCAGACCTGAGGATCCGTGGCGCGGCGGCTGGCGGTGAGCCGCCAGGCCGCACAAGCCGACGGCAGATTCTCCGGGCCACTGATCAGTTTTCTCAGCGAATCCGCTTTGCCGGCGGTGATGACCGCCAAAAGGTGCTCCACAGCGGAGAGGTTCATGTTGGTCCGATTCAAGTGCCGCCATTCGGCATGGCCGCCCATCACCGAATCCGGCGGCCAAGTATGCGGCGCATCATAGCGCAGATAGCGGAACTGCCATCCACATACGGGCGTGCCATCGTCCAGATACTGGTACGCCCAGCCCTCTGGTTTTTCAATGGCTTTCAGCCAACCATAACCCTGGCGCAGAACGTTTGCATAGCGTTCATCGGCGGTGAGTGCATAGAACCAGGCCGCATGGATGGCGACAAACCGAGGAAAAGTGCGCGGCTCGATGGCCGGCATTTCGAAATGACGCGCTTGAATCGGCTGATTGTAATAATCATATTGCTGACACCAGCCGCAAACCCCGCCTTTGCCCAAACGGGTGTCGAAAATCCATCGGCCGATGCCGCCGAGTTTTGCCAGATATTTGCCATCGCCGGTCAGGGCCCAGGCATGGAACATCTGCATGGCGGAGTTGGTGGTCGCGCCGTCGTTATAAGAACCGCCGACGCGCACGCCGCGCTGACTGGTCCACGCGCCCTGAAAAGGGGTCAGCGACAGATCCTGTTCATCCGGCCAGCTGCCGTTGTCGTTTTGAATGGAAAGCAGCAGATCGGCATTGCGTACCGCGGCGTCGCGATACTTGACATTTCCGGTGAGATGATAGGCGTACAGCAGCAACAAAAAGGGTTCGGACTGGTGGCCGTCCTGTATGCGGACCACATAATCCAGCCAGGGAACCCAGGTGCGGCCGTCCGGATCGACGATATACGTTTGCGCCCAGAAACCTCGCGCCAGTTGGGCTTGCACCAGCCAATCAGCATAGGCTAATCCCTGGCGCAGAAGCGTGGAATCGCCGGTGACCAGAAAGCCGCTCAGCAATGCAGCGGCCTGCAACGCAGCGCCGCCGTTGGCCAGATCGACCTTAATGCCGCCGGGCCGCACATGCTGGGAAAACGGAAACGGCTCTTCCCCGCTGATACGAGTGCGCGCCGAATTGCGCGGAATGCCGTGCACCGACTCGGCCGCGATGAATCGGCCGTAGGCGCGTATCTGTTCCGCGGCATGAGGCGCCAGAGTGATATCGATGGCTGCCAGGCCGGCCGGTCCCTTTTTCGCCTCGCGGCCACTCCGGCCGAAAGCCGGAATCCACAGCAATCCGATCAGGAGACAGAGTGCGATTCTGTTGACCATTATGGATCATCTTTGCTTATATTGTGCGGCCTGTGCGTTTACATGCCCATAAGACGGGGCATCGCACAGGCCGCATGGATTTCACGCGTGCGTTGCGGAAGCCGGTGAGGATGAGCCGGATTAAACCCGAGGCAGGACCAGTTTTTCCAGCCAATTGCTAAACTCACGCTGGCGAATGGCGGCGTCGAGCACGTGCTCATCGATGCCCAACTGCCAGCGCAGGTCCTTGCGGCCGGGATCGCTGAAAATGGTCTCCAGCTGTTCCACGTAGCGGTTCAAATCCGCTGAACCGCTGAAAAAACCGGCACGGATCAGCCGCTCCGCCCTGGCGACGATGAGCCGGGCCACTTCATGCAGATCATATTCCGGGTGATATTGGGTTGCCCAGAATTCGCCGTTGTCGTGTTTAACCGCCACGGCCTGCACGCGGGAGAAATCGTTGCTCGCCAGCCACAGGCCGCCGGCCGGCAGCTCGGTGATCTCGTCGTCATGGCTGATGAAACCGTCAAAGACCGGCGGCTTTCCTGCATACATCGGGTGTACGCGGCCCTGTTCGGTCAGATAGACTTTGCGCGCCAGCCCCATCTCCCGGCCTTTGGGATTCGAGGCCACCCGGCCGCCGGCGGCATACACCGCGATCTGCGCGCCCCAGCAGGTGCCGAACTGCGGCACACCGGCATGATACGCCCTTCGGACCAGGTCGAGGATTTTCGTCACCCGTTCATCCTGGGTGTGATACACAGTCAGATTGCAGCCGGGCCAGAGCACGCCGGCGTATCCTTCGAGCTCTTTTTCGCCGGGCAGGTTCACGCCCGGATCGCTGGAATAGAACAAATCGTATTTCGCTTCCGGCGCATACTTTTTCAGCATGTTCACATAGAGCATGCCCGCCACGGTCATACCGACCTGTTCAAACTGCTCCCGGCTCTCCTGCGGATAAGCGTCCACTATAATAAATTTCAACTCTTTTTTCATTTTCCGTTCTCTTCTTTCCGGTTCAAAGCATCCACCAATTCCGGCAATCGTCGATAATCGGCAAAGACTGCATCGGCGCTGCTGTTCGCAGCGCCGCGATCCACGGCAGCGGTGCACAACAGCGCATGCATGCCGGCCTGTCGAGGTCCGAGGATATCGTTGTGTTCGCGGTCGCCGATGTGCACGAGCTCATGAGCCGCCAATCCCAATTTTTCCATGGCGGTCTTGAACACGATCGGCGCCGGTTTGGAATAACCGATCTCATCGGAAAAAACAAAAGCATCGAAATAAGATAGCAGCCCTTCATCCGCCAGCAACGTGCGCAGACAGCGGCCCGGGCTGAAAATCGCATCCGAAATCACCGCCAGCTTGTAGCGCTTGTGCAAAGCAGCCAGCGCTTCGTGCACGCCCGGAACAAAATCAGGCCTGAACTCGAGTTCCATCTCTTCATGCATTCGGACCAGTTCCCGCCGTTCCGGCTCCGGCAGCTCCCGCTTTAACGCCTTGAAGATGATATCGAGCCGCTCGCTGACGGTCCAGGTGACGTGGTGATCGTGCCACACCTTGCGAAACGCCGCATCCGCCGCGTTATAGACCACCTCAACCGTTGCCGGATCGATGGGCTGATGTTGTGCCAGGAAGCGATGCACCAACTGCCGCCGTTCCACCGCTTTGCTGGGCCGGCCGGCGGCCCGGCGTTTGGGTTCATCCGAATCGTCGATGAATATCGTATCCCACAGATCAAATGTAATCCCTTTAATCATTCTGTGCAGCCGCCCTTCCGGTTAAATCAATCTTTTCAGCAGATCGGCCACATCGCCGGGGACCACCTTGCGCGGATTGCCTGAACAGCAGGGATCTTCCAGCGCATACGCTTCCAGCTTGGGAATCATCGATGCCGGAATGTTGAAGGATTTCAGGTCGGTGGGCATGCCGACGCCGGTCAGCCACTGGCTCAGGAGCTCGATGAACGCCTCGGCGCTGCGTTTGCCGCCCAGCAGCATGGAGAGGTGCGCCAGCTTTTCCGCCACGCCTTTTTCCTGCATGTTATAGATCATCACTTCTTTCAGAACAGCGGCGTTCGCCAAACCATGATGCAGATCAAAATAGACGCCGAGGCCGTGAGCGATCGAATGATTGATGCCCAGGCTTTTTTGAAACGCCGTGGCGCCCATGGCAGAGGCCATCAGCATCTCGCCGCGCGCCGCCAGATTTTTGCCGTCCTGCACCGCGATGGGCAGATTGTGGTACGCCCGCACCATGGCCTCTTTGGCAATGCCGTCCGCCAACGGATGATAGGCATCCGCCACATAGGCCTCCAGATTGTGCACGAACGCATCCACGCCGGTGGCAGCGGTCAACTTGGCCGGCAGGGTGACGGTCAATTCAGGATCGAGCACCGCGATGTTGGGCATGAAATAGGGCGAAAAAATGATGGTCTTTTTATTGGTGCTCTTGAGGGTGATCACGCTGCTGCGGCCCACTTCGCTGCCGGTGCCGGCCGTGGTGGGGATGGCGTAGAACGGCGGCATGTTGTTGGAGATGTATTGCGAGCCGTCTTTCATGTCATCGTATTTCTCCAGCGGGCCGTCGTGCGTGGCCATGCATTTGACCGCTTTGGCCACATCCAGAGCAGAGCCGCCGCCCAGACCCAGCACGAACTCGGCGCCGGCCGCCTTGAAGGCCTTGGCGCCGTCATAAACGTTGTCGTCCACCGGATTGGGCTTCACATCGCTAAAGGTGGCCAGCTCGATACCGGCGGCTTTAAAATAACCGCGCACTGTGTCGCCGAGGCCGGCTTGCTCAACACCCTTGTCGGACACCAGCAGGCCTTTCTTCAAGCCGCTCTGCGCTAAGGTTTTCGCCACATCTCTGGCAGCGCCCGGGCCATATTCGATGCGGGTGGGGAAATTATAACCATGTCGTTTCGTAGGCATATGTCCAGTACTCCTGTTATTTGGTTTTATATCGCAGATGATAAGATTTTGGCCGAGTGATGTGCTCGAAACCGACGGTGGACAGCGTGCAGCCCCGGCCGGTGTCCTTGACGCCGGTCCAGGCCAGGTACGGATCCAGGTAATCGCAGCGGTTCATAAAACAGGTGCCGGTGGCGATGGCGTCGCTGATTCTGACCGCCGCCGCTTCATCCTCGGTCCAGACCGAGGCGGTCAACCCATATGGGCTGTCGTTCATCAACTCGATGGCCTGGTCGTCGCTTTTGACTTTCATAATGCCGACCACCGGGCCAAAGGTTTCCTCTTTCATCACATCCATGCTGTGATCCACGTCCACAAGAATCTGCGGCGCCAGATAATTGCCGCCCAGTTTAGTGTTGGGGAACAGCGCCGGATCGATCAGCGCGCGGCCGCCCTTGGCCAGCGCCTGGCTGATATGAGCGCGCACGGTGTCTGCGCCGCTGCGTTTGGCCATGGGTCCGAGGGTGGTCTCGGGATTCAGCGGAGTGTCCAGCCGATACTGCTTGGTCAACTCCACGCAGCCCTCGACAAACCGATCGTAGAGCGATTCGTGCACATAGATGCGCTCGATGCCGCAGCAGGATTGTCCGGAATTGTAAAACGCGCCGTCCACCAGATTCTCCACCGCAAAAGACAGGTTGGCGTCAGCCCGCACATAGGCCGGATCCTTGCCGCCGAGCTCCAGCCCTACGCCGATGAACCGTTCGGCCGCCACTTTTTGGATCGAATGGCCGCCGGGAACCGATCCGGTGAAAGCGACGAAATCCACCCGTGGATCTAGAATCACTTTGGAGGTGTCGTCATGATCGAGATGAAGATACTGGAACAGTCCTTGGGGCAGCCCGGCCAGCGCGAACGCTTCGGCGAATCTTTCCGCCACCAGCGGCGTCTGCGCCGAATGCTTCAACACAATGGCGTTGCCGGCCAGCAGTCCGGGCACGATGCTGTTCACAGCGATCAGATAGGGATAATTCCACGCCGGCACGACAAACACCACGCCCATGGGATCGCGTTTGATGTAGCGGTGAAAACCCTCTTTCTCGCCGACCCGAATATCCTTGAGCGCCGACTCGGCCAGGGTCATCATGCCGTTGGCGCGCTCCAGCGTTCCGCGCACCTCATTGGGCCCGTAACGCAGCGGCCGTCCCATCTGCCAGCTCAGCTCTTCGCTGATGCGGGCGCTGAGGCCCTGAAATGCATCGACGAATTTTTTAATGTACGGCACACGCTCGGCCACCGCTACGCTTCGCCACGCCTTCTGCGCCCGCACCGCGGCGGTGAGCGCGTTATCGATGGCTTTGCCGTCCGCAAACGGCCGTTCCACATACACCTGGTCGTTTACAGGAGAAACGACTTTTAATGACTTGGCCATGAATTTTTCCTTTCCTGATAAACAGTTCTCACTTTTGCTCATATTCTTTCAAAATATCTTTTTCTCTCCCAGTCCGTCACCGCGCGATCGAACAGCTCGCATTCGCTGTGATAAAAGTGGCTGTAATGGCGGTGTACGGCTTCGCCGAAGACTTGCCGTGCAAAGCCGCTGCCGTGGAACAAGTCTGCGGCCTCGCGCAGCGTTCTTGGAAGGTGCGCGATTCCGCCGGCTTGATAACTGTCGCCCTGAAACATCGCCGGCGGCTCCAACCGGCGGTGAATGCCGTCGAAACCCGAAGCCAGGCTGGCGGCAAACGCCAGATAGGGATTGCAATCCGCGCCCGGAATCCGGCATTCAATGCGCAGGCTGGGCCCGCTGCCGAGGATGCGAAAGCCGGCGGTGCGGTTGTCATAGCTCCATCCCAGCCGTGTCGGCGCCCAGGATCCCACCTGATAGCGCTTGTACGAATTGATGGTGGGCGCATAAAAGACCATCATCTCCGGCACATGGCTGATCCAACCGGCGAGAAACCAGCGAAAGCAGTCCGAGCCCTTCACCGGGCCCAGCGCCTGATCGCCGGCAAAGACGTTAGTACCGTCCTGCCACAGACTGATGTGCAGGTGGCAGCTGGAGCCGGCCTGGCCGGCGTCCGGTTTGGCCATAAAGGTGAGGCTGATGTTCTGCTGCTCAGCCGTCTCCTTCATGCACTGCTTGTACACGCAATGCCGGTCGGCCATGGTCAACACATCGCTGTAGCGCACGTTCATTTCATGCTGCCCGAGCCCCCACTCCCCTTTGGAGGTCTCCACCGGCACGCCGGACTGTTTGAGATGGCGCCGCACCAGACCGTTAAAGCTCTCCTCGCGAGCGCCTTGGAGCATGTGATAATCTTCAATGTACCATCCTGCAGGCTGCAAGTGGCTGTACTCTTTTTGCGCAGCGGCGCGAAAGGAATCCTGATAAAGATAATACTCGAGTTCCGAACCAGCCATCACGGTAAAGCCGGCCTCCGCAGCTCTTTCGATCTGGTGCAGCAGGATGGAGCGCGGCGCCACGGCCACCCGCTTCGGCGAGTTTTCCTCATAGACGTTGCAGATCACCAGAGCGGTCCGCTCCAACCAGGAAGCGATGCGCAGGGTATTCCAATCGGGAACCAGATGAAAATCGCCATAGCCGGTCTGCCAGCTGGCATAGTCATACCCCTGAATCGGCTCCATCTCCATATCCACTGTGAGCAGATAATTGCACGCATGGCCGCCGTGTTCGCGGACCTCGTGGATAAAATATTCGGCGTCAAAGCGCTTGCCCAAAAAGCGGCCATAATGGTCGGTAAAGACCAGCGCCACGGTGTCGATGGCGCCGGATTGCACCAAGTCGATCAACTCCTGTTGTGTGAGCATGCCGTGCAGACCGGATTCTCTGCTCATGAGTGCATCCTCGATTCTCTGGCGTTGGGCCTATTTTCTAAACAAGCCATAAAATGTTTAATTATCCGCACAATTCCAAGGAAAAAATATTAGCGAAATGGGGCGGATGAAAAAATACTCTTTGTTTGTCATCTTAATCTAAAGTAAATTATAAAATTGGTTTTTGCCCCGTGCGTTATCGGCCAAGGGATAAGGCCTCGTTGCGGTTCACTGAATAAGAGAATTTAATGAAATCAAAATCACTGACTTTCTATGCTTGGTTATCCATTGCAACCGCCCTAGTGACCATCAGCCTTAAAAGCATAGCCTATCTGCTCACCGGCTCAGTGGGGTTGTTGTCGGACGCCCTGGAATCTCTGGTCAATCTGGCAGCGGCGTTCATGGCTCTGGCCATGCTGACTATAGCTGCGCGGCCGCCGGACGAACTGCACGCTTTTGGCCATTCCAAAGCGGAATATTTCGCCAGCGGCGTGGAAGGCGCTTTGATTCTGTTCGCGGCGGCCATGATTTGCTGGACCGCCATACCGCGTCTGCTGGCGCCACAGCCGCTGGAAAAAGTGGGTCTTGGTCTGGTGGTCTCTATGGCCGCATCCATTGCCAATCTGCTGGTGGGTCGCATCCTCCTGAGCGCCGGCCGGAAGCATCGATCCATCGCGCTCGAGGCCGATGCGCATCATCTTATGACCGATGTCTGGACCTCTGCAGGCGTCCTGATCGGAATCGCCGCCGTTTCAATCACGGGTTGGATGCGTCTAGATCCCATCATCGCGCTGCTGGTGGCGGTCAATATTGTTTGGACCGGATTCCAGCTTCTACGTCGCTCAGCACTGGGCTTGATGGATACGGCTTTGGAGGATCATGACTTGACCACGGTGAAGCAGACGCTTGAAAGCTATGCCGACCGGCAGGTACGCTATCACGCTCTCTGGACTCGACAGGCCGGCAGCCGTAAATTCATCTCTGTGCACATCCTGGTTCCCGGACCATGGTCGGTCCAACAGGGACATCAAATTCTGGAGGAACTGGATACAGACATCCGCCGGCTCATTCCAGGCGTTCATCTTTTCACTCATCTGGAACCCATCGATGACCCTGCCGCTCTGCAGGATACCACTCTGGATCGTCCATCCTTGGTCGGCTGACTCTTCCTCATGCCTGATTCTGCAGTTCCGGCACGCCATCGACAAAACGCATCAGCGACCGGCCACTTTAATTTCCACATGCACCACTCGAAGCGGGTTGGACAGAACATCCGCGACCTCTACCACCTGCACCTGATCCTGCAGAGCGGATTCCTTCACTGAAAAACTAAATACATTCTGTTCCCGGCCCTGCAGATCACAGACTGCGCTGTTGACGCGCAGCTCCGGCGCCTCCACGGCTTCACCGGCGAGTGAGACCAGCTCCACGACCGCGGTGACCAGCCGGCCCACCGGTTTGGGCCCAGTGGCCACGCGAAACGAGAGCCGCGTCCCGGTGGCCGGCAGCGGATAGTCGGTCGCCTCGCCCGGCGCAAAGACATCGTGAAAGGTCAGCAGATGGCGCCGCGGCAGAGACGCCAGCGTATCGATGGAGGACATAGCCTGCAAAGTTTGCAGCCAGGTCGTCTGCGGCCAATAATCGATGGTCCTGGCCAGAGTGGAGAAATAGTTGAACAGATAGACGGCGTTCGCCCCGCTGTTCAACGCCACCAGCGCAGCGCCCACCGCGGTTTGCGGCAATGCAATCCGCGCCGGTCCGTCCGGATACGCCTGTTCGCGGATCTCCAGGCCGCCGGCCAACGTGACCGGATAGGCGGCCAACATCCTTTTCCACTCCATCAGGGGCATTTGCGTGTCCAGGGTCGCCCAGCGCGGCGTCACCACGATCAGATCGACCAATCCCTGTTCCGCCCAGTGCACCGCATCCAGGCCCAGGTTTTGCGCCGTGACCGGATTGGCGGGAACGCGCACGCCCATTTTAATCGCATGGCCGCGCCGGGCCGCGGTTTGTTCCACCAGCTTGCGCACCTGCTGCAGCCATTCGGTTAAAATTTTTCCGCCCTCCTGTTCATGGCCCGGCTTGAACAGATAGGGTTCGCGCATAAAGTCGAGCTCCAATCCATCCATATCATATCGCTGCAGCACCTCTTCAATGAGTCGCCGAAAACGATCGCGCACCGCAGAATGGCTATAGTCCAGAGTGCGGTCATAATAATCGATCCGGCGGCCTTGCACGCGCCAGTATTCAGGATGCTCTTTCCAAAAGGTGCTATGAATCGGATGACGCACCTCGTTGTTGTTATGGGTGTCGTTCATGCGCAGACTGATCCAGGGCGAAATGCCCTGCCGGCGGCAGCGCGCGATCACTCGATCCGGATAATCGACGCCCTGCTCATGGAGCGTTTTCATCGAAGTGATCATGCTGCGGTAACCGGCGCGGCTTTGCGGCGCCATGTCCTGCAGGAACGGCTGATCGTCCCCGGCCTGCGGATCATAGCCGCTCCAGAACGAATCAAAACAGTCGCTGGCGTAGTTGGTGCGTTGCGCGTTGACGTTGCACATCAGCACGGTTACGCCGGCCTGGGCGAACAGATCGATCTGATCGTCCACCACCCGGGCGTTCATGTGCTCCGGCGGAGTGTTGAAAAACAGATCCGTGCTGTCATAGTTGTACAGCAATCCGCGCAGCGGTTCAGCCGGCGCCGGTTTTTTCGCGCACCCCATTAGGCCGAGAGATGCCGCAACAGCCAGCCCCATGATCTTGAAACAAATAGGCGTGTACGCCCAAGGTCGCATAGTCGGTTATCCTTTCCGCTCTTGCACCGGCATCGGCGCGAGTGTAAAAACGGGATTATAGTTTTCGCAGCAGCAGCACGTACGAAGTGCCCGGCTTGGTCCGGTCTCCTTTGCCCGTGGCCAGAATGATCTCTTTTTTGCCGTCGTTGTCCGCGTCGCCCACAGCCAGCCAGGAGGACTCGGCATAGTCCTCGCTCAGATCCAGCAACCGCGTTCTGGCCACGGCGCCGCTGTCGCTGACTTTGTACATGAACACATAGCCCAGATGCCGGCTGGTGATCTTTTCCGACATCTCATCCCCGCGCGTCGACAGCAGCAATTCATTCAATCCATCGTGGTCCACATCATCTATGGCCATCATCTTTTCAAAATAGGCCAAATCCAGATCTTCATCCTCCTCAGCAAAAGTGCGGGTCACCACCGCCTGCTCAGCGACATGATAGGCCAGCACCGTCGCCCGGTTGATGTCTTGCTTCCGCTTCCAACCGACCACCAGATCATTTTTCCCGTCGTTGTCCACATCGCCGACCACCGCGGATGCATAAAAACATTTTTGCCCGTCAAATCCATTCACCACGATGCGCGGCGGCAGCAGCAGGTCGCCGGCAGCGTCAAATTCATAGATCTCCACGCACGCCTGTTCATCACGATAAGCGTTGCAGGTGATATACTCCACCTGACCGTCGTTGTCCACATCTGCGATCAACGACTCTTCTCCAGAGCCGGACAATTGGTGCAGTTTACGCGCCCGGACAGCAGTCAGCGATGGATCGGCATCATAGCGGATGATCTCGCCGCCGCCGCAATACGCGGACACCACCTCCTCGATGCCGTCCTGATCCAAATCATGAAAAGCCAGATCATGGGTGTACGAACTGGCATTGCACTCGGCACGGCACACCACTGCTGAGTTCAGGGAATCAGCCTGCAGACCCATGAGGTACAAAAAAGCGGTGCCGCCGGTCTCCTGCCCCGTTCCCAGCACGATCTCGTTGCGGCCATCGCGATTGAGATCCCGCACTTTGACCGCCAGTCCCATGCCGGGAAAGCTTTGCGCCAGATTATCCGCCAGGCAGCGGCTGGACCATCGATCCTGGCTTTTTTCGAACAGATACAGCCGGCTGTTCGGGCAGCCGGTGGTCAGGATCTCATTAAGGCCGTCGTTGTCCGCATCGCCGATCTCTACATCCCATCCCACATAGCTCTGGTCCACTCGGGCGATCTCTTCGCAGCTCCAGCCATCCGCCACTTGCGACACTGAGACCGGCAACCTGCGCCGGGGCGTCAGTGTGATGAGCCTGCTCCCGCCGCCAAAACCGGCTGCGGTCACATACTGTATCGCGGTCGCAGAGAGCCTGGTCGCCCGGCTTTTGTGATGATGGCCGGTCAATACTGCCACTAGGTTGTTGGCTGCAGGGAGTGTATTGACGAACTCGATGGTGGCGAGGCTGTTGCCGCTTTTCGGCCATCGCTCCCGGCGCTCGAGCTCAAAGCCTTTATCCTGGTCCCATCCCCAGTCCGGGTTGCCGCAGCCGGATTTGTGGGGATCGCCGGCCACATAGTAGGGAATATGGGAGAGCAACACCACCGGCAATTCCTGCTTTAGAGTTTGCTGAAAAAAGGCCAGCTGTTCGGGAAGGATCTGATAAGTAGAGTTGTCGATGGCGACAAATTGTACCCCTTTGATTTCATGAGCATGAAAAAAGGGATTGCGCCCGCCATACAGCGGCTGAAGCCCTTTTTTAATCCAGGTTTTGCGCAACGTCGGGCTGAGCCCTTTCATGCCCTCATAATGCCAATCATGATTGCCCGCCGTGTAGAGATAGGGGATTCCGCATTTCTGCAGCGCGGCTTGCACAAAAGCGACGCTGGAGCGTGAAGGATTGTTGACGATATCTCCGGTCAGCAGAATGAGGTCCACCTTTAAGCGCTTCGCCCGGTCCAGAAGCTGGAGAAACTGATCCACCGGCCGCACGGGTTCGCCGGTACGGCCATCGGGCCGAGTGATAAAGGCCTGGTCCATGCGGCGACTGTACTGCCGGAATTTTCGCTCGCTGGAATCCAGAACGCTGATGTGCGCATCCGTGATCTGCAGGATGCGTAGCGAGTCCGGCAAGCCCTCGATGCTGATGACGGCCGTCGAGTCGGTGTAGTCATGGTACACCACCCGCGCTGCGGTGGATTGTTCCGGCACAGCCGGCTGCGCCGTCAGACTGCAGCAGACGGACAAGCATACAAACAGAACCCGTAATCGATTCATCGTTCCTGTTCCCTGTGATGAGTGAATGGTTATTCGGCCAGGCCGTGCCTCCGGACGGTCCGAGCTGCAGTCCTGCGGATTACAGCACGCGGTGGTATACATATCGTGCGGTCGGTTCCGGACTTTTCCGGCTTAACCGGTGTTCTGTGACCGTCAGCGTCATGGCGTCTTCGGATAAAACAAACCGGCTGGTGGTGGTCAGCGGTGAAGAGCCCTGTGAGGTCTGCAGGATCATCTCACCGGTGAGCAGCAGCGTCTTGCCGTCTTGAGCCCATTGCGCCCGCGTGCGGATCGAGTCGGTCTGGGCAGCGAGAAATTCCATGCGCCTGGGCAGTTCCTCCAGCGACCCGACCGCCGGTCCGCCGATGACCAGCGTCTTGGCGGTTTTAAGCTCGCGATGGTGGACATAGAGCGAATAGCGCATCGTCGTGGTGATGGAAAAATTTTTATCGCGATGATCGATGTCGAGCTCATAGCCGATCCAATAAGTGTTCTTGCTCTGCTTGGGATCCAGCTTCCAATGACCGGAGAAATCCGGATGATGATCGAGAAACCGGGTGATCATGGTGGGTTTTTCTCCGGCCATGATCATCAGCTCCTCGGGCGGCACGACTTGAAATTCGGGCCCCAACTGATCCATGATGGTTTTGATGCGCCGCACGGTGTTGGTCTCGCGCACATGCACCGGCAGAAAATAGGGGCGCCGGGGATTCAGGGCAGCCAGCTCGCGAAGATCCTCGGCCACTTCCTCCAGCGGCTTTTCCGGATCCACATAATAGTTGTAGGAGAGCAGCGGCCGGCCGTTCCGGCAGTCATAGGTGTTGGCCGCTGTGTAGCCGTTGATAAATCCCAGCGCGTAGGGAATATTGGCATAATAGGCGTCGACGATGGATTTGGGCAGATCGATGTTGCCGACGAATTCGTCGCCTTCGGAGAAATCCATGATGCCGAACACCCGCAGATCCATTTTTTTCATCAGCTCATTCTCGCGCTGCAGGGCGCCGGCGAGCTTGTCCGGCGCGAACGCTTTGGGATAAAAATAGCCCGGCCCGCTCAGGGAGCCGATGAACCGGTCGTTGGCTGTGGCGCTTTCATAATAAAACTGCAGCAGGGCCGGCGCCGTGGTAAACCACTCTTCATTCGCCTCCCAGCCATAGGGGATCTCGCCGCGTCCGGGCTTCATCCAGGTGGAGCCGGTGCCCATGCCGTCGCTTTGAATCATGGCGAGATACACTTTGTTTTCTATTTTGGGATGGGGATCATAGCCGGCCTTTTGTTTGAACTGGAAATCAGCAGAGACCGGAACCTGGCCGTGAAAACTCATGTTGGGCAGCGTCGCCAGACCCTCGGAGATGATCAATCCATGCCGCGACAGCAGGGTGAGATGCTCCGGCTCTTTATCTTTGCAGTAGGAATGCCAGCCGTACACATAGCCATACGGCTTCATCTCGCTCATGATTTTATCCGCCAAACGGTATTCATCCGGATCGGCCGGACTGGCGGATAGATCGGTGAAAAAGGCTTTGTGCACCATGCCGAAATCCGCGATCCCCGGCATCATACCCGGCCGGCCGTTCAGCCCGGTGCAGCGCTCGCCCAGATAGATGAGGTACTCACGGCTGCAGCGCGGCCAGTACGTGTCGTAAGCCCATTGAAAGATCTCGAGATCGGATTGGCCGGTGAACCGGTTGCGAAAATCAGCGATCGGTTTGAGTCCATGCTTTTCGGCCAAAGGAATGTAGGCCTCGGTCACCACCAACGCCTGCTCCAGGCCGGCCACTGTGAACGAAACCATCAAGGATGGCACTTTGGCCGGATCCCACACCACATACCCCTTGGCATACCGGACATACTTGGCAACCACTTCGTCCGCAGCCGTGCACGTGACCGCCTTCATCCGGTGCCGGGTTTTGTAATATTCCAAAACCGCCCATACGTCCGGATGAGTATAGTTCTCCGGGTAGAGGAAATAGAGGTGCGGTCCATGCTGATTCGCCAGGCCCTGCAGACTGAGCAGCATCGCTTGCCAGGGCAGGTCGCCTTCAGCCTCCCAATCGCCGCTGAGGTCCATCACCGTGATGGTTCTTTCCAGTGCCGCCGCCGGGCCGACAGCGGCCATTGCCGCACCAATCATTACGAAAAGAAAAATTTTTGTTTTCATCCACTCCTCGATCCGCTGAATAGAGATGATGTAAAAAGTCTGTGACCGGCCCGTTTGATTAGTATAAAAAACAATTTCAAGAAATCAAACTTGATTTTGCCTGTGGTGCAGGCCCTGAGGAGTGCGGATAGGTCTTTTGACCAGGGCGTAAAACGAACGGGCGGGACCGGCCCTGCTGAGTCATTCCGGTTCAGCGGGCATCTGCCGGCCATCCGGAAAATTAAAAACAACGGCCTGCCGCTCGCGTCTCTTGATGCCATAGAGCACGCCAGGCT
This sequence comes from uncultured Cytophagia bacterium, assembly GCA_964554965.1. Classification (GTDB taxonomy): domain Bacteria; phylum Zhuqueibacterota; class Zhuqueibacteria; order Residuimicrobiales; family Residuimicrobiaceae; genus Anaerohabitans. Next base: position 15,180 of record CAZKQR010000049.1, read on the forward strand.
CACTGCGATCCCAGGCAATGCCCTGGCCCTGAATATCCACAGGAACAGTGGCCAGCCACTCCAGCACCGGACCGGACGCGGGCGGACGCAGGACATAGAGCGCCGCAGAGTCGTGTCCGGTGACGTAGAGCCGGCGATCCGGCCCCCAGGAACCGCCGGAACACGGAACGTCAGCAGCAGGCCAATCGCCTGGCCGGCATAGAGTATGTGAAGGGTTGATATCATCCTGTCGAACCTGGTGTCTTTAGTGGCCGGCGGGTTGGTCGGTCCTGAGCAAATCCATCACGCTCAAAATAGCTCAAAACCGCTTGACATTCAACCATTAAATTGTATATTCGTCATAAAAGACGCCGGTGGATCGGCAGGAGAAAAAGGGATGAAATATACCGCGGGATTGGCGACCATAGTGTGCAGCCTTTGGCTGGCAACGGCCGTGCTGCCGCAAGAGTTGACGCAGGATGAGAAAAAAGAGCTGGCCGGACTGCAACAGGCTTGGCTAGACGGCCGATGCGCCGCCCTGCCGGCCAACGCCTGGCTATTCTATCGCAGCCGGGATGAAGCCGACCGCGGCAGGGCCGACAGCCTGCTGAACCGGTTCATCGCTCTGCAAAATACCGACTCGTCCTCCACAGTCTTTGGGCAATGGCCCTGGAGTGAAGGCGGAGAGATCGGCGATCTTAATGTGGCGCTGTTCCGCAGCCATGACCTGCTGCGCAATCTGTGGGATCAACAGGACAAAATGTCTGCAGCCACACGAAGCCGGTACCTCCTCTCGTGCCGGCGCTTGCTGGAAGCAGCCAAACGCCGTTGGGATACCGAGGTGTTTGATATCGGCAGGGATTTTGTTGCTTACAGCAACATCTTTTGCCTGTGGGTGCAAACGCTGACGCTGGCGGGCGAGCGCTTTGACGACGCCCGTCTGCAATGGATGGCGCGCAGCCAATGGACGCGCTGGTACAATCACATCTCTTTTTACGGCATCGATGAATTCGCCTCGCCCGGCTACAACCATGTGATCTTTAAAGCGTTGTTCGACATCCATGATTTCTGTCATGATCGGCGTATTGAAAAAGAGAGCAAAGAGATTATGGACCATGTCTATCTCCTGCAATCAGCCCTCACCCACCCCTTGTTGAAACTGCCGGTGACCGGCATCAGCCGGGACTATCGCGTGTTTCTCAAGCAGGCGGATGCGCGCTCGGCTGTGCTGACGGCAACGCCGGCGGACTATGCGCCGCCACAACAAGCGCTGGAGATCAATCTCCATCGCACCTATCCCTTTGAGGCGACGGGCAAGGCGGCGGCCGCACCGTTCCTGTTCAAATCCTATCAGCTGGCCGACGCGGCCATGGGCAGCATGACCGGCGGCGCCTGTTTTCAACAGCAGATCCATTGTCTGACCGCGGTGGGTAACAATGAAAATGAACGGGCGGTGGCTTTTATTCAGGGGTCCAACACACCGGTGAACGGCTATACGGATCAGATCGGAACCTCGACGCTATGCGTTTATAATCGCCTGCCCGCGCTCTGGCATTCCACACAATGGCGCGGCGATATGGCCGAGTACCGTGAAACCTTTGGCGAGTTCGGCCTCGGCCTGTCCGACAGATGGAAAGTGAAATCCAGCGCGGCAGACCATCTGGTGCTGGAGGCCTATGGCTACGAGTTGCACGTGTTTCCCTTTGCCGTGCAGGAGGGAAAACTGGGCGGCTGCCCCCTGACGCTGAAACATCGCACCACCTCCAGCCCACGCTATCATCCCCGGCCTATCGTTTTCGATGAATGGGTGTTTCCGGATCAGCCGGACTGGTTCGGCGTTCATCTGGTGCTGGTCACATCCGGCGGCCGAGTGGCCCGTCCGGCCATCAGCTACTCCCTGCGTGACGGCATTAGGACCTTTAAAACCAAACAAGGGCATCAGATCCGGTTGTTTGTGGCTGAAAAGGGCGACACCCGGCAGCTGTTCAACGTGGACCCGGCGTTGATGCCGCTGCTG
>CAZKQR010000050.1:0-350 GCA_964554965.1 uncultured Cytophagia bacterium
TGATCAATAAAGTCATACGCGCCAGCGCCGGCACCGGCAAAACCTACCGGCTCTCCCTGGAGTATATCTCTCTGCTGTTGCAGAACCGAGAGGATGGGATTCACTTCAGCGAGATATTAGTCATCACCTTTACTAAAAAAGCCACAGCCGAAATCCGTGAACGGATTTTCCACCATCTGCAAATTGTGGGTGAGGATTCGGCCGATGCGGTCTCCCTGCGCCGCAACCTGGCCGAGGTGCTGACACACGGGTACGGGATCTGGTGGCTGGCGGCCGGGCATCACGTCGACGCGGAAGGCGAGGCCACCTTCGGGCCCATGCTGGCGCAGTTCAATCAGCTGGGTCGCTTT
>CAZKQR010000050.1:360-17126 GCA_964554965.1 uncultured Cytophagia bacterium
TCTGCAAACCGTGGGTGAGAATTCGGCCGATGCGATCTCCCTGCGCCGCAACCTGGCCGAGATCGCCGGTTTCCCGTTAACCGCAGCGCACATCGAGTATCTGCAGCAGATCCATCAGGAGATGCTGACGGAAAAGAGCCGCGTGCAGATCAGCACCATCGATGCCTTTACCAATCAAATCTTTAAAACGGTAATCGCTCCCTCGCTGGGACTGACGGAATATACGATCGATCCACAGGCCTACCAGGAGTATCTGGCCGAGCTGTATGCCTACATACTGGGTCCGGATCATCTGCCGAAAATCCGCCGGCTTTTGGAGCGCTCCGCCCATCGCAACATCACAGATTATGAAAAGCTGCTCAAACACATTCTTGAAAGACGGTGGATTTTCCCGTTCATCGGGGAGCGTCGTCCGACTGCGGATCCGGGCTTGGCCCAGGAATCGTTGGAGCGATTTCAGGCTCTTTTTCAGAGTGTGCATGAGCAGGTGATGCCATTGCTGGCGGAAAAATGTCCTGCGGGTTCACCGCAACCGCTGTTGAAAAAAGCGTTCTATGATGCCATCGCCGAGACCGGGGCGCCGGATCTGCAGGCCTGGGATCAGCAGCTCAGAAGCCGGATTGCGGACAAGACCTTTCTCAGCAAGCGGTGCAAACTTTTCCTGGCCGGGGACGCTTTCTGGCACGGGGTGCGCATTCTCAACGGCGCCCGCAATATCGAGATGAAAACGCAACTGGTCCAAGCCCTGCAGACGGCCGGTTCACATCTGGCTGAATATCTCTATCAAACGGAATTTCTCCCGGAGCAGGAGGACCTGCAGGAGATCAGTCGACTGCTGCTGACCAAATACGACGAGATCCTGTTCCGGGAAAAGCGATTCAACTATTCTGATGTGCTCTATCACACCTATCAGCATCTGCGCGATCCGGCCTTATCGCTGATGCACGGCGATGAAATCAGCAACACCTTTTATGAGATATTGACGACGCGCATCCGTTTTCTGCTCATCGATGAGTTTCAGGACACCAGCATTCTGCAATTCAAGCTGTTTCTGCCGATCATCAAAGAGATCACCAGTGGTGAAGGGGTCAAGCCGTATGGCGGCCTTATCGTCGTCGGCGACGAAAAACAGTCCATCTACAGCTGGCGTGGTGGAGAACGGGATTTTATTCTGCGCATGCCGCAGCTGATCCCGGACCTGCAGCAGCTTCAGCTGACCACCTCCTATCGCCACAGCCCGACGGTCATGCGTTTCGTCAATTCGGTGTTCTCTGATCCGGCGCTGGCTGAAGAGCTGGAACGGCAGCAGGTGCTCTGGCCGTATCAAGAATGCCGCACGGAACAGACCCTGGAGGGATCGGTCACCATTCTGTTGCACAATGAGGCGGACGGTGAAGAGGCCGCCGCATCGCCATCGACGGCGGAGGACTTTATCGTCCGGCTGGTCAAACCGCTTTTGGAACAGCGCCGGATCAAGCCCGGTCGCACCGCCATCCTGGCACGGCGTAACCGCGATCTCGATACATTGGCCCGATGCCTGGACGACCATGGCATCGATTATGTGCTGAACAGCTCCCGTTCCATCTTTGAGCACCGCGCCATTGAACCTTTGTTCTATCTCTTTGCTTTTTTAGTGCGGCAGGATGTGGTGGAACTGGCGAAATTTTTACGCTCAGACCTGGTGCGTATGGACGGAGCGGCGCTCAAACAGGTGCTGCAGTGTTATCAGCGCCATGTGCAGGCGCCGGAAACGCATGGTTCTTTTATTCAAGCTCTGCGTCAAGAGTGCAGCCACCTGCCCGGGGTGGCCGGCGTCGTGGATTTGGCGAAGCCCGGTGCGGCCTTTGATCTTTTCGACTGTTGCCTGACCGCCGTGACCGCCTTTAAAGTGCCCGCCGTCTTTGCTCTGGAAGCGGACCTGGTCAATATCAATTTTTTCCTCGAGCTGGTCGCAGGCTTTTCTCTTCGCAATCGCACCTATCCGGCCACGCTGCAGGGATTGATCCGTTTCGCCGAGGAACACAGGGAGGATGAAAATTTCCAACAGGCCGGAGTGGAGGAGATCGACGCGATCAGTCTGCTGACCATCCACAAATCCAAGGGGCTCGAGTTCGAGTCTGTGCTTCTGTATTGGCAAGTGCAGCCCCATTCCTATCAGGAAACGAACGCGCTCCACGATTACCTGGCCTATACGGATGATTACAGCACGACCAGCGATTTTGCCCTGACCTACAACCTGGATCATCTTCTGCCTTACACCAGTCATGGAGAGTTGGCGTCCACCGATCGCATCAAAGAGCTCATCGAGGAGCTCAACACGTTCTATGTGGCCATGACCCGGGCCAAACAGAATCTGTTCATGTACTGCAGCTATGAAAAGAAGGATGGAATGGAGGCCTATCTGAACACTCCGGCGGAGGGCGGCGAAGTGAAGGCTTCCAGGATGCTGTTCAAAACCATGATGAAAAAAATCAAACAGGAGCAGGGCTGGAAGGTCCTTGACGACCGGACCATCGAAGTGCAGATCGGCGCCGTTGCCGCGCCGGAAACCGGTCGCCCCGATGCCGGCAACGCTGATCCCGTTTTCTCGGCCGAAATCTGGAATCCGCAACGCAGGGCTCTTTTGCAACGGGATCCGCTAAAATCCGAGCGCGAAGCGTACATCGACTTTAAAAGCATGTACATCAAAAAACGCAACATCGATCGCGGTACGGTGGTGCATTTTTACCTATCCCAATTGATCCGGGGCACAGAAAAGGAAAAAAGCCGGGCCCGCACCGGCACCGTCAGCCGGTTCGGAACGTTGCTTCCACCGGCAGAAGTGCTGCGTTTACTGGATCAGGTCGATCACCAGCTGTTCCAGAAGCACGCCTACCTGTTTGCCGATCGCTGGCAGGTTTTCACGGAACAGACCGTTTTCAGTCCGCAGGGAAAAGAGCTGCGCATCGATCGCCTGTTGGTGGATGAAAAGGACCGGCAGGTGCTCATCGTTGATTATAAAACAGGTGAGCAGTATGACGAACTGCAGATGCACGCCTATGAAGAGGCCGTGGCTGCACTGCCGGTGGTTCAGCAGGGACGATATGCCGTACGGGGAGAATTTATCGAGATTAAATTGGAGCTGGAGTGATAGCCGCCATGGTCTCGTCCCAACGAAACAGAACGCAGGCGCCGAAGCGGGCCCGCGGTTCCGGCAGCGCGGTAAAACTCAACACATAGCCGCTGTGGTTCTTGAGCGGAATTCTGATCTCGATTTTTTCTCCCTCCTGATAGCGGTTCCAAACCAGATAATCCACCTTGCAGCTTTGCAGAAAGGCGTGCAGTTGCCCCTGCTGCAACGCCCGCTGATAGTCCCAGCTGTTGACCAATCCATCGCCGTTTATGACCGCTCTCTGTGAAAAATAGCCGGTCACGCCGGATCCATCCACCTGAAAGATCCTTGTGTCCGGTGGGGTGTTGGTCCTGATCCACTGAGCCAGGGCCCAGCCGTCGCGGCGGCCGCTCCAGGTGATCTTTTTATGCACCATGGCCGCGGCAAGCCCTAGCAACAGTACGATCATCACCGCTGTGCACAGCGGTGGAGGGATAACAAACCGTCGCTGTGCCCAGCGATCCAGCCAAACACCCCAGACCACAAACGAAAAAACCAGGGGTAGAACAAAATACCAGAAGCGAATCTCACCCAGACCCCAAAAAATAAGAATCAACGAATACAGCAAAACATAGACCGCCAGGGAGGAGAGTATATGCAGAAACGAACGGTGTGCGGCCCCGTCTCTTTTTCGCTTGAGCCAGATCGTAGCCATCGCTGCGCTGATCAGACAGAAAAAGAACCGCGCCTTCAGGCTGATCCCTGCGGTCAACAGCCAGCGGGTGGCGAACACACCGGGCCAGCCGAATTTTATATGGCTGGATACGGTGAACGGTGAAGAGTAAAGCCACTGATTGCTGATAGTAAAGGCCAGAACCGCGGCGACAAGCGGACCGAACAGCCACAGGCCGTCGGCCAGCCAGGCGGACGGCCTGCCGGCGTAGCGGCCTTGCCGAAGGAACAACGGCAACAATAGACAGAGAGGCAGCAGAACAGCATCCAGCCGGCAAAGAAAAACCAGCGCGCTCAGCACGCCCAGCGGCCAGAGCGGAGCGGCAGGGGTGCGCCACTGTTGCTGGACGCGGATGACCAGCCACCAGGCCAAGGGTAAAAGCAAGCGCCCTTCGTTGCCGAAATCATACAAACCCAGGAAGGTGAGACAGAGCAAAAGCACCGCCCAGCGGCTGGCAGCGCTGAGCTGATTTTCTTTGAGAAAACGATGCAGCAGCCATAAAAAAAACACAAATAACAGTCCATCGCTCAGCCAAACCAGATACATTCCCTGCATCGGCCGCAGGGTCGTCAGGCCGGCAAGCAGCGTAAGCCAGGCCAGGTAGAGCGGATGATAGCCGTTGGTGGGATTCAGGCCGTCAAAAGTGGATCCTTTTCCCAGGCTCAGGTTTTGGGCGATCTTTAAATAAAAAAAAGAATCATCGGAGAAAAAATGAGAAAGGATGGCCGGAGGCAGAAACAATCCTGCAACCAGGAGCAGTCCGAAAAGCAACAGAGGCGTGCAGGAAAAATATTTTCTCATCAGGGCGGTCATGAAAGCCGTTCGCAAAGGGATTCCAGCCGTGAGATATGAACGCGCAGCGGCACACAGGCCAGCCGGCGCGATGAAAGCAGCGGTCGGTCAGCCGGCTGAGATCAACCGGTAGCGGCTGCGAATCGCCTCCAAAGTCTGGTAGCCGAAATTGCCCAGCGCCTGAATCGTGGAGCCTTCCGGCATATGGCTGTTGTAATCCTTCTGAAACGCCACCAGGCTTGCGTGGGTCTTTTCCATATCGCCGTCGATTTCACCCTGATAGAAATTCACCTCCGCCAGAACCGACTGAATGAGCGCATAGGCCTGTTTGCGATCAGCGCCCGGGAGTGTGGTGGAGATAAAACTGCCGTAGCGGCTGATGAGAAACTCGAGTTTGAGCAGTTTATAGCTGAATTGGTTCTCCCACTCTGCGATTTCGGCGGATTGTGTTGCCAGTCGTTTTATTTCAGCCAGGGCGGCGGTTTTGCTCTGCGTGCTGTCGATGAGGCCGTTCAGTTCCACCAGGGGAACGGCGGTCTGCAACAGCGTCTGCAGGGATTTGATTTCCTCTTTGAGCGCAACGGAAGGCTGGGAGATCTGCACGCCCCAGAAAGAAACGTCAGAGCCTCGAGCTACCGCCAGCAGAAGAACAGCAGCCAGCAAGATCATGGCCAGCGCGATCACCCCGCCCAGCAATTTGGGGGTCAGTTTGGCGATGATCTCCTTCCAAAAATCCAAGCCGAATGCACTTTTGCCCTGCGGCATAAAACCTCCCCTCGCTGAACCCGAACAGCAACGCACCCCTCAGAGCCGATCGGTGATCCACCCTGAAGGCGTGCACACTACGACCACGCAGAAAAGGGAAAACAGCAACAGCCGTCCGGTCGGCAGCGATGCGGACCCGGCCGGACGGGCTGTCTTAAATGGAATCAGGCTGTCTGCCAAGCCGGCGGTTTATCGCTGACGCCGCTTGAACAGACGGTACAGTTCCAATTGATGGTTCAAGGTGATTTCGTTTTTCTTGTACAGCTGCTCGACCAGATTCGGGCCGAACAAAAAGATATCCTCTTCCGCCGGCGTCGGTGCGGTCCACACCAGCGTCTCTTTGGTCGACTCGAGCAACCGGATGAGCTCCAGAGTATTGTCCACATCATGACGGGTGATGTTCTGGATCTCCATCAGGAGCTGATCGCCGTCCATGGGATAATAGTTGTCCTCTTTGGGCGGAGTGGCGTAATCCGCGCGATCGAGGATATCCTGGTACTGGATGGTATAGAGCGCATTGCGATAAAAGCAGGCGAGCACTTTGAGCCGTGTTTGCAGCAAAGCCAGCTCTTTGGGCAGCCCTTTTTTGCGCAGCGACTCGAGTTCATCGATGGCGGCCTGCAGATGGCCGGCGGACTGGGAGAAAAAATTGCCCGCGATCATAGAGCCGGAAAAACCGTTGATGATCTCGAATCCCTGAATGTTCATCAGATCCGCCGCTTCCTCTTCCGAATTGGCCTGGAAGAGGAATTTGCGGTAATAGTCTTTTTCCTCAGCCGTCAACTCCATGGGGAACGGCACCAGCGGCCGGGTGATCCAGCGCTGATTCACGGTCGCCACCAACATCAACGGATCCCCGCTCATGGCACGGATATTGTGCACCGCGCGGGAAACTTTTTCCCACACGCTCATGAGCACTTCCGCATACTCGGCGCCGCCCTGCGCCAGCGCGACCTGATGGATGTTCTCCATCCGGCCGGCGACATCGGTCTTTGGATTTTTACGGAACTGCTCCAGCAGGCCGACAAATTCCGGATAATCCAGATAATCGAAAGTGATCGCCAGATTCGCCGATGCATCCTTGCCCGCTTCCTGCAGCTGTTCGGCGATGCGGAAAACCTGCGGAATGCCGGGGATGGGGCCTACCCCATTATCATAAAACGGGTAACCGATCAAACGGCTCGGCACCACGCTGTTGCGCGTTTTATTGTTGATCGATTGACCTTCCTGCAAAGCCGGAATCACCGAAGCAATCTCCGCCTGAGAGATATATCCCGAACCATAGTACATCGACACTTCAGCGGTCAGGCCGGCCTCTTTGGCGCCCGCTTGAATCGTCGACATAAAACCGACCACACGGTCCGCATAGGAACGCTGCTCGCACCAGGCTGGTCCGTTTTGTCCGGGATAGAGGCTGACGCTCCAGCAGATACCGCCGCCGGAATCATTGGTCAGCAGATTGAACCATTCAATGGGCGCGTGGCGGCACAGCTCCGCCACCGCTTTGCGGTACATCTCCAGCACCTGGGGATTATCGATGCAGGGGGCATAGTAGGTGTGGCGTGCCCGGCGCGGATGTTCGCAGCGCGGCCCACGCCATTCGGGATGCGCCTGAAAAACCGCCTCCGGCAACCAGGCCGGCTCCTTGCCGGTGTACGCTGCTTTCAGGCCGAGCTCTTTGAGAATGGCGCAGCGCTGAGTCACTATTTCCAGGTTTTTTCGCGCATAGTCGGCCGGCAGATACTCTTTCAGCTCGGGCGGAACCACCACCTTAAAGATCGTAGACAGCAACATACCCCAGTTCGGATAAGGATCATTCCGGTCCAAATCCCATTGCCACATGCTCTTGGGCAGATCGCTGATGGATACATGCGTGGCGCCCAGACGAGCGGCCTGTTGTGCAAAGGAACGAAACTCTTCCAGAGTATTGGTCGGACAGGTATAGATGATTTTTCTCTCTTGGGCCATTCTTTCAACTCCTTGTGAGTAAGGTTTCTCGATCGCGGATACGCCGTTTGGCCGCGGCAGCGGCAAAAAAACGATCCACAGGAAAACACGAAGGCATTTCAATCTCATCCTCTGCAAGGCTCCAAAATCAAGAAATGAAATTACTTTGGTTTTTCAATTAGAAGTTAATACATTTTACGATTAAATCAAGTGCAGGTTTAGCTAACGTTCCGCGCAAAGGAAAAATGAGCCATGCCGCTGACCGCGATCGACTGGTCGATCATCGCCGCCTATTTCCTTTTTAACCTGGCCATCGGTCTTTTTTACCGGAAGAAAGCGACCGGAAGCGTCAACGATTATTTCATCTCCGGTCGCCGTGTCTCCTGGTGGCTGGCCGGCACCTCCATGGTGGCCACCACCTTTGCCGCGGACACGCCGCTGGCGGTAACCGGGCTGGTCGCCCGCAACGGCATTGCCGGCAACTGGATCTGGTGGTGCATGGTGTTCAGCGGCATGCTCACGGTTTTCTTTTACGCCAAGCTCTGGCGTCGCGCCGGCGTGATGACCGATGTGGAATTCGCCGAGATCCGTTACGCCGGTAAACCAGCGGCCTTTTTGCGCGGATTCCGCGCCCTCTACCTCGGCCTGCCCGTCAACCTCATTATCCTCGGCTGGGTAAACCTGGCCATGATCAAGATTCTCACTTTGATTCTGAACGTCGACAAGATCCATGCGATCGTCATCTGCCTCGCCATCATGGCGCTGACCGCTTCCATCTCCACCCTTTCCGGTCTGTGGGGCGTGCTGGTGATGGATCTGTTCCAATTCGTCCTCAAGATGGGCATGGTAATCGCTCTGGCGGTTTTCGCCGTTCAGGCGGTGGGCGGTATGAGCGGCCTCAAGGCCGGTCTGGCGCAGATCGATATGACGCGAAACGCAGCCGGTGGAACCACGGGGTCGGTGATGTCCTTCACTCCGGATCTCAACTCCGCCTGGATGCCGATGATCACCTTTCTGGTGTACATTGCGGTAAACTGGTGGGCCACCTGGTATCCCGGTGCAGAGCCGGGCGGCGGCGGTTATGTAGCCCAGCGTATCTTTTCAGCGAAAGACGAAAAACACTCCCTCCTCGCCACCTTCTGGTTTAACATCGCCCATTTTGCCATTCGGCCGTGGCCGTGGATTCTTGTAGCTCTGGTGGCCTTGGTGCGCTTTCACAACGATCCGGCCTTTATGCAGGACCCGGAATCCGGCTATATCCGCATCATGCTTTTGGATTTGCCGGTCTCTCTGCGCGGACTGATGGTCGCGGCCTTTGCCGCAGCCTACATGTCCACCATCGGCACGCAGCTGAATTGGGGCGCCTCCTATCTGGTCAACGACGTCTATCGCCGTTTTCTGATCAAAAAACAGACGGAAAAGCACTATGTCACCATCTCCCAGATCACCACGGTCATCCTGATGGTGTTGTCTGCGATCGTTTCTTTTTACATGGACTCTATCGCCAACGCCTGGAAGTTCCTTATCATGCTCGGCGCCGGCACCGGGCTGGTCTATATTCTGCGCTGGTTCTGGTGGCGCATCAACGCCTGGAGCGAGGTGTCGGCCATGCTCGGCGCTTTCGTCACCTCTCTGGTGCTGCAGTTCGTTTTCAAGCTCAACGGCGATGAGGCCGAACCGTTCGCCTATGGCTTATTGATCACCACCGGGGTCACCACGGCGATCTGGCTGATCACGACCTGGCTCACCCGGCCGGAACCGGAGGCGGTTTTATTGGCCTTTTATCGCCGGGTGCGGCCGTCCGCCCGGCTGTGGAAACCGATCGCCGAAAAGGCCCGGGACATCACGCCGCAAAAGGACGGCCTTTTCAATCTGCTCAATTGGATCCTCGGCTGCGCATTGATCTACCTGGCGCTGTTCGGCGTCGGCCACCTCATTTTCGGACGATGGACCCTGGGCACGCTTTTTCTGGCTTTGGCGGTTTTGGCTTTTATCTGGATCTATCGCAACTTGTCCGTCAAAGGCTGGGAAACGCTCAGCCGGTAAACAGCCATCTCTGCAACCACTCGCAAGGAGACGTCATGCTGCGCACCCAGCTCATTTTCACGATCACCTCTTTCAGCTTTTTCTGTATTGTGCTTTCTCTCTGGGCGCAAAGCGACATTGAAATCCCATTCACCAAATTCGTTCTCAAGAACGGATTGACGCTGATCGTGCACGAGGATCATAAAGCCCCTATCGTGGCGGTCAACGTCTGGTATCATGTGGGCTCTAAAAACGAAAAAATCGGCCGCACCGGTTTTGCCCACCTCTTCGAACACCTCATGTTCAACGGCAGCGAGCATTTCAATTCCGACTATTTCAAAGTGCTGGAAAAAGTCGGCGCCACGGATCTGAACGGGACCACCAACAACGACCGCACCAACTATTTTCAAAACGTACCGACCTCAGCCCTGGAAGTCGCCCTGTGGATGGAATCGGATCGCATGGGCTGGCTGCTGGGCGCCATCGATCAGGCCAAATTGGACGAACAACGCGGCGTGGTGCAGAACGAAAAACGCCAGGGCGAAAACGAACCCTACGGCATGGTCGACGAGTTCATCGCCAAAGCCACATATCCCCAGGGCCATCCGTACTCGTGGACAGTGATCGGTTCCATGGAGGATCTTTCCGCCGCATCCCTGGGAGATGTTCAGCAATGGTTCCAATCCTATTACGGCGCAGCCAACGCCGTTCTGGTAGTGGCCGGCGATATCGATCCGCAGACCGCCAAAGCTCAAGTGGAAAAATATTTCGCCGACATTCCCCCGGGCCCGCCTGTGGCTGCATTCACCTCCTGGCCGGCAAAACGCACAGGCGTTCAGAGGCAATTCATGCATGACCGCGTGCCTCAGGGGCGAATTTTTAAAGTATGGAATGTGTCCGAGTGGACCTCCAGGGACCTGGTCTATCTCGATCTCTCCGGTGACATTCTGGCTTCAGGTAAAACCAGCCGGCTGTACCACCGACTGGTGTATCAGGATCAAATCGCCACTCAGGTTCACGCTGCCATCGATAAGCGCGAGATCGCCGGACAATTTTATCTCGATGCCTTAGCCAAACCCGGTGTGGAGTTGGCCCGAGTCGAACACGCCCTGGATGAAGAGATGGCCCTGTTTCTGCAAAAAGGCCCGGACGCCAAAGAACTGGAACGGATTAAAACCCAGTACCTCGCCGGCTTTGTCCGCGGCATCGAACGCATCGGCGGCTTTGGCGGCAAATCCGATATCCTGGCCAGCAATGAGGTTTATGCCGGCGACCCTGCGTTCTACAAAAGCATACTCAAGACCGTGCAGCAAGCAACCGTGGACCAGGTCTGGCAGGCGGCGAGAGCCTGGCTCAGCGACGGCGTCTATGTTCTGGAGGTGAAACCGTTCGAAAAATACGAGGCCGCCGCCGGCGGCGCGGATCGCAGCCGGGTGCCTGAGGCTTTGGCCCCGCCAAAGGCGAAATTCCCAGCCCTGCAACGCACCACCTTGAGCAACGGACTGGCCGTGCTTCTGGCGGAACGCCCCTCCATCCCTGTGGTGCAGTTCAATCTGCTTATCGATGCCGGCTATGCCGCCGATCAATTCGCCAAACCCGGGACCAGCAAACTGGCCATGAGCGTGATCGATGAAGGCACGGCCAAACGAGACGCACTGCAGATCAGTGAGGAACTGGATGGCTTGGGCGCGTACCTCAGAACCGTCTCAGGATTGGACATGTCCTCCATCTCGTTGAACACGCTCAAAGCCAACATGGAAAAATCACTGGAAATTTTCAGCGATGTGATTTTGAATCCGACTTTTCCTGAAACCGAATTCTTCCGGCTGCAAAAGCAACAGCTGGCAGAGATCAAGCAGGAGAAAGCCTCCCCCCTCTCCATAGCCTATCGGGTGTTGCCCGGCCTGCTTTACGGCGGTTCGCACGCCTATGGCCATCCTTTGACCGGTTCTGGCACCGAGGCCTCTTTAAACAGCATCACACGGCAGGATCTGATCCACTATCATCAGACCTGGGTGCGACCGAACAACGCAACCTTGATCGTGGTGGGCGATATTCGAATGGCCGAAGTAAAGCCTTTGTTGGAGAGCTATTTCAAGGGCTGGCAATCCGCACCGGTGCCGAGAAAGAACCTTGATCGCGTGCAGCCGGCAGACCGTTCCATCATCTACCTTGTGGACAAACCCGGCAGCCAGCAGTCCATGGTGCTCGGCGCCAAGCTGGCGCCGCCGAAGTCCGATCCCGACGACATCGCCATGGAGACCATGAACCTGATCCTCGGCGGCACGTTCACCTCGCGCATCAACATGAACATTCGTGAGGACAAACACTGGTCCTACGGCGCCCATTCGCTGATCATGAACGCCAAAGGACAAAGACTCTTCTTGGCCTATACCTCGGTGCAATCGGACAAAACCAAGGAGACGGTGCAAGAGATCTCGCACGAGCTGCAAGACCTGCTGGGCGCCAAACCGGCGACCGCAGAGGAATTGAACGCCGTGCAGCTGAATCGCGTCCAGGGATTGTCCGGCCATTGGGAAACGATGAACGCTGTGACCAATTCCATAGGCGAAATGGTGGCCTATGGATTGCCGGATTCCTACTATGAAACCTATGGCGACCAGGTGAGATCAGTCACCCTGAAAGACATCGCCACGGCAGCGACCAAAGTGCTCACCCCGCAAAACCTGATCTGGGTGGTGGTGGGCGACCGCGAACAAATTGAAAACCCGCTAAAAGAACTGGGCTCCGAGATCAACTATCTGGACGGCGACGGCGCCATCGTCGCATAGCCGTTCCATGGATGATGGCCCAGCACACCATTCACCTGGTTGAGGGAAACAGCAAGCAGCCGATTTCTCTTCTGACCGCGAAAAGAAAGAAAATTCTATGAACGAAACCAAGCCAAAACTGTTGAGCGATTCCAAAACCGCCAGATGGATCGCGCTCCTGATCGTGTCCTTTACCATGTTTGCCGGCTATCTGTTTGCCGATGCGATGGCCCCGCTCCAGGGGATTTTGGAAAAACACCTGGGCTGGAGCGGCACCGAGTACGGCTGGTATACCGGCGCTTATGGCTGGTTCAACGTCTTTTTGTTCTTTCTGATCCTGGGCGGAATCATTCTGGACAAGATGGGCGTTCGCTTTTCCGGCCTGATCGCCGCCTGCATTATGTTGGCCGGCACGGCGGTAAATTATTGGGCGATCACCACCCGTAGTCTCGATGGATCCACCTGGCACATCCTTCTGTGGACTTTTCCAGCACAGGTCTGGATGGCTGCTCTGGGATATGCCACTTTCGGCGTCGGCTTAGAGATCGCCGGCATCACGGTGTCCAAGATCATCGTCAAATGGTTCAAAGGCCATGAACTGGCGCTGGCCATGGGCCTGCAGTTAGCTCTGGCGCGTCTGGGCACGGCCCTGGCGCTTTCCACCGCTCTGCCCATTGCCATCGCCAGCAAGAGTCCGGCCACACCGGTGTTCATCTGCCTGATCATGCTCTGCTTCGGGCTGCTCGCCTTTATCTTTTATACTTTCAAAGATAAAAAGCTGGATGCATCCCTCGCCCAGCTGAACAGAAAAGAGAGCCGATCCAGCGAGGACGAGTTCCATCTGCGGGACATCCTCAGCATTCTGCGCAACCGCGGCTGGTGGTACATCGCCATACTGTGCGCGCTTTTCTACTCCGCGGTATTTCCTTTTCTGAAATACGCGACCTATTTCATGATCAATAAATTCGGTGTGGCGGAGAACTGGGCGGGCGCTATTCCGGGCCTGCTGCCGTTCGGCACAATCCTGCTGACGCCTTTCTTCGGCAACCTCTATGACCGCAAAGGCAAAGGCGCCAGCATCATGATCATCGGCTCGCTGCTGATCATTCTGGTACATCTGCTTTTCGCCGTGCCGCTGTTGAACCACTGGTCCATCGCCATCCTGCTGATGATCGTGCTGGGCATCGGCTTTAGCCTGGTGCCCTCGGCCATGTGGCCGTCGGTGGCAAAGATCATCCCGGAAAAACAGCTGGGCACCGCCTTTGCGCTCATCTTTTGGCTGCAAAACGCTATTGCACTGATGCTGGTCCCTGCCCTGATGGGTTGGGTGCTGGACCGCTACTGCGTCACCGGCAGCGTTGTAGTGGACGGCAGCCAGGTGACCACTTACAACTATACTCTGCCGATGCTCCTGTTTATGATCATCGGGATCACCTCGCTGGTCTTCGCCCTTATGCTCAAACAGGAGGATAAGAAAAAAGGGTATGGTCTTGAACTGCCGAATATCAAAAAATGATCGCCGGTCGATACGCCGCCGGCTCGATACAGGAGGCATAATGCGTGCAGCCGTTCTTCAAATCACACTGATAGGCATGCTGATGATGATAACACAGAGCAACGCTCTGAGCCTGCCTGCCATTTTTTCCGACCACATGGTTCTTCAGCAAAAATGCGCGGCCTCTTTCTGGGGGCTGGCTGCGCCCGGCGAACGGGTGACGGTATCCGCGGACTGGAGGAAATTCGTCCAGACGCAGGCTGACCAACAGGGCCGATGGCTTTTACGGTTGCCGACCCCTCATGCCGGAGGGCCCTTTCGCATCACGATCCGCGCCGGCCAGGAAGAAAAAATTTTTTCCGACGTGCTGATCGGCGAGGTCTGGCTCTGTTCAGGCCAGTCCAACATGGAGATGCCGCTCATGGGATGGCCACCCCATGACCTGATCGAAGGCTCTGAGCAGGCGATTCGAAACGCCCATCTGCCGATGATCCGGTTGTTCACCGTAGCCCACGCGGTCTCTGAGGTGCCGCTCAGCGACTGCTCTGGTTCCTGGTCGCCGTGTACTCCGGAGACGGCTGCGAGTTTCAGCGCCACCGCCTTTTTCTTCGGCCGCACGCTGAACGAAAAACTGAATATTCCCATCGGACTGATTCACTCCAGCTGGGGCGGCACACCGGCACAATCCTGGACCAGCGCTGAATTTCTCCAGACCATGCCTGATTTCAGACCAATGGTCGAAAAGATCGAACAGAGCAGAGGCACGATCGAGCACTATCAGAAATGGCTGACGCAAGTCCCTACCTTGAATGTGTCGGATCGCACGGAGGAGACGCGCTGGTCGGATCTGGATTTCAACGATGCAGCGTGCTGCCGGACGGACTTTTCCGACAGCGAGTGGCGAACCATGAACCTTCCGGTTTACTGGGAACAGACCGAGTTGGGTGAATTTGACGGCGCTGTCTGGTTCCGCAAGACCATCGATATACCGGCTGAATGGACCGGTGAAGACGCTGTGCTGGAGCTTGGCCCCATCGACGACATGGATCGCACTTTTTTTAACGGCAAGCTGGTGGGCAGTCACGAAAAAGTGGGTTTCTGGCAGACCGCACGCACGTATACCATTCCCGCCTCTCTGTTGCGAGAGGGCAGAAACGTCATCGCGGTCCGCTGCGTGGACAATTTGGGCGGCGGCGGCATTTTCGGCAAACCCGAGCAATTGAGGCTGAACCTGCCATCAGCACCGGCCAAATCGCTCAGCCTGGCAGGCGAATGGAAGTATCTGCCGGTGGCAGAATTTCGCAGCGGGGTTTTTTATGTTTTTCCTCTGACCGGCAACACCTTTCAGACCCATCCCAAGGTTCCGGTGCAGATCTCGGCCTATACGCCGACCTTTTTATACAATGCCATGATCGCCCCGTTGATCCCCTATGCCATCAAAGGCGCCATCTGGTACCAGGGCGAAGCCAACACCGGCAATCCACGCCAATATCGCACCCTCTTTCCATTGATGATCCAAAACTGGCGCCAGGACTGGGGCCTGGGTGATTTTCCCTTTTACTATGTCCAGATCGCTCCATGGGAATATGGTGACGCAACCCGGTCGCAGGAACTGCGGGACGTACAGAGGCAGTGCCTGGATGTGCCGAACAGCGGCATGGCGGTCACTCTGGATATTGGTCATCCGCAAAATATCCATCCAGGCAACAAGCTGGACGTTGGCAAGCGATTGGCCTTGTGGGCTTTGGCCAAAGACTATAAGAAAAAAGTGACGTATTCCGGCCCTCTCTATCAACGCCTCCGAATCCAGGAGGATCAGATTAAAGTCTATTTCGATCATTGCGGCACAGGCCTGGCGGCAGGCCCATCCGGGCTGCACCATTTCGAAATCGCCGGCGCTGACCGTCGCTTTTACCCGGCTCAGGCGAGCCTCAACAAGAATCAGGTCATCGTTAAAGCCGTGGAGGTGAAGCACCCGGTTGCCGTGCGATACGCCTGGAGCAACACCGCTGACGCCTCTCTGTTCAATAAAGAGGGCCTTCCTGCCTCCTCCTTTCACTCAGATGACTGGACAGAGTGGTGACCGGCCGGATGGTAGTGCTCGCTTCGCTTCTGCTGTTTTCCGCCTGCAAACAGAAGGAAACTAACATGCGTCATGTGATTGCAGCCAAAGGAAACGGCGCGACCGTGGATGACCGCCGTATGGCGGAAATCTATGAAAGGGTCAAGACGCCGTATAAATATGGTATTGTGTTGCGCGGCAGTGCTGAAGAGATGATCGATTGCCCCAGTGTCTTTCGCCATCACGACCGCTGGTACATGATCTATATCGCTTTTGACGGCCGTGGTTATGAGACCAGGCTGGCAGAGAGTGCGGACTTGCTGAACTGGACGCCCAAGGGGCCTATTCTGCAGCGCAGCGGCGCCGGCTGGGATGCGGAACAGGCGGCAGCAGGATTGGCGTTGATCGACTATCACTGGCAGGGTGAATGGCGTCTGCAAAAGCAGGATGACCGGTACTGGCTTTCTTATTTAGGCGGCGCCTTGCCGGGCTATGAGACACCGCCTCTGGCCATCGGCCTGGCCGCTGCTCAGAATCCAACAGCAGAGACCATGTGGACCCGGATTGCAGAAAACCCGGTTCTCACCCCTTCTCAGCCGGATAGCCGCGACTGGGAGCGCGACACTCTGTTTAAGAGTCACATTCTGCACGATCCACAGCAAACGCTGGGGTATCCCTTTGTGATGTTCTACAACGCCCGTCAGCAAGGGCCACAGGTGGAGCGCATCGGCATGGCGGTATCCCGGGATTTACGGCACTGGCAGCGCTACGGCGTCGAGCCGGTCATCGACCATGGCCCACAGCCGGGCATCTGCGGTGATCCGCAGATCGTCAAAATCGATGATCTTTGGGTCATGTTTTATTTCGGCGCGTTCTGGCAGCCCGACGCCTTTGACACCTTTGCCTGTTCCTATGATCTGGTGCATTGGACCGATTGGAAGGGGCCGCATCTGATCGAACCCTCGGAACCGTGGGATGCCACCTATGCGCACAAACCGTGGCTGGTGACGCATGAGGGGATCGTATATCATTTCTACTGCGCCGTGGGGGATCAGGGGCGGGTCATCGCCCTGGCGACGTCGAAG
>CAZKQR010000051.1:0-1675 GCA_964554965.1 uncultured Cytophagia bacterium
TAAATTACAGCCATTGTTAGTAATTAATTATTAATGTTCTATGATACACCCTTCAACTAATGATTAAAATAAGATGTTGATATTTAATTGAAATATCCTTTATTTTTAGATGCGCATCTAATTTTACACGCAAATGAGGTGATCAATTATGCTAGAGGCAGAGGGTCTCTCAAAAAAGTATGGGAATGGCTTGCTTGCATTAAGTGATTTATTTTTTAATCTATCTTCTGGAAAAATATCTTGTCTTGCCGGCCCAAACGGATCTGGAAAAACAACGACCCTGCGCTTGCTGGCGGCTCTTCTCCATCCAACCTCAGGAACCATCCATTACAACGGTGCAAAGATCGATTTTAATGACTTGGCTTACAAAGCCAGGATCGCCTACCTGCCGGAACGGTGCGGTTTTTATCACCGGTTCAGCGGAAAATGGAATCTGGATTTTTACGTTTCGCTGTTCAATGTGAAACCCGACCAGGAGGAGCTTTCCCATTACAGTCGGTTGCTGGAGCTAGAACCTTATCTTAACAAACCGGTTGGCGCCTATTCATTCGGCACCAAGCAAAAGTTGGCACTGCTGCGTACTCTGGCCTTGCAACCAACGGTTTTTCTCCTCGACGAACCGTTCAATGGGCTGGATATTGAAAGCCAACACAACGCCAAACAGATCCTGAGAGCGCTTTGCGATCAAAACAAAATCATTCTCATTTCAACCCATCAGATCTCCGCTATTGAAGATATCTTGAACGATCTGATCATTATCTACAAAGGTAAAAAGATTCTGGATATGGATATGGCTGAAGTACGCAAAGCCATAAAAGCTGATCCTGAATTGCAATCGATCACGGATTTTTATTTAGCTCATGTTAAAGGAGCACAACATGAAAATCAATAAGAATATTTTTAAAAAAGATTACTTGGATTTATTTAAAAACTTTGAAACATTATATACGCTTCTTGGCGTTCCGATTGCAATACTCGCAATTTTCTTTCTTTTTTCACGACAACATGGAGAAGCATATCTCTTTATGCGACATAATATTTCTAATATAGAGGCCAATCAATTATTGGCTGCTTATCAGCTCTCTGATTTTGATAAACCGGTTGCTTTTTATTTATTGCTGTGGAATTCAGCCTATTTCTATATCATTTTTTTGTTGAGTTTTATTTTACCGTTAACCATCTCTTGCACTTCGTTCACCAGTGAAAAGGAGCAGGGAACCATCGAGCTGCTTTTTCATGCGCCCATCAGCGATGCGGACCTGCTTTTCACCAAAATGGTGGTCAGCATTTTACCCTCGTTGCTGTTGGCTGTTTTCTGCTATGCTTTTATGCTGATCAGCAGTTATTTTCATTCCGGCATCGAGGCATTCAAGTATATGCTGCAGCCAAGATGGCTGGTTCTGCATTTTATCATCGTTCCTCTGTTTTCAATAATTTCTGCAGGCATTGGATTGTCCATTTCTATTGTCAAAAAAAACTCCAGAGCTGCATTACTGTTTGCATTTATTTTTGTTATACCTCTTACTCTCTTGCTGGTACCCTTTGTACTTGGCGAGCTAGTGTTCACTCTCCGCCTAGCCTTGTACGGCGTGCTCCTGGCGATCCCTCTGCTGTGGCTGGTGTTTAGAATCGCGCTGAAATTGTTCGATCGCGAAAAGATCATCCTTTCCTACTA
>CAZKQR010000051.1:1775-17041 GCA_964554965.1 uncultured Cytophagia bacterium
TGTTTAGAATCGCGCTGAAATTGTTCGATCGCGAAAAGATCATCCTTTCCTACTACTAGCGGAGCACAAATCAGTAAACCGGCAACGACTGCTCCGATCCGTTTCCCAGCAGACTTGTTTGCGGGCCGAAGGACCACTCAGTCCGCAGCACAATGATCCTTGCCGCCGCGCCTGTTTCCTGGTCCGCCAAATACTCCTTGCCTTTTGCCTTCGCACTTGTTACTTTAAAAATCAACACAGCACTCCCCAAGCAGAGAAATCCTGATGAACAATCTGGTTGAAAAACGGCTGGCCCGCATTTTTCTTATCTTTGTTCTTCTATGCCTGGCCATCGGCGGCCTCGAGGCCCTGTACAAGCCGGCGCCGGTTTTTTTCAAATCCATGAACCTGATGAACATCCTGCTGCAGACCTCCATCAACACCATCATGGCGGTGGGCATGACCTTTATCATCATCACCGGCGGCATCGATCTGGCGGTGGGATCCACCCTGGCGCTGTGCAATGTGCTCATGGGGCTGGTCATGCCGGCTGTGGGGCTGCAGCACCCTTTTTCCCAGATCGCCCTTGCGGTGATAGTCGCTCTGGCTGCCGGCGGTTTAATCGGATTTCTCAACGGCGGCATTTCCGTGGCCTGGCGCATACCGCCGTTCATCGTCACCCTGGGCATGCTGGGGATCGCCCGCGGCCTGGCCCTGTGGCTGAGCGACAGTCAGACCGTCAATCTGATCGGCCGGGTGGATTCAGCCTTTTCCTCCATCGGCAACGGCCGATGGCTGGGCCTGCCCATACCGGCCCTTCTTGCCCTGCTGGTGGTGGCCGTTGGTCACTTTTTGCTCACTAAAACGCGTTTTGGCCGCTATGCGATCGCCATCGGCGGTAACCGGGAGGCGGCGCGCATGTCCGGCATTCGGGTCGGCGTTTACACCACGCTGGCCTATGTCTTTGCCGGCCTGCTGGTCGGACTGGCGGCGGTCGTGCAGACCAGCCGGCTGGGTTCAGCCAATCCCACCATCGGCGCCGGCTATGAGCTCTATGCCATCGCCGCGGCCATCATCGGCGGCACCAGTCTGATGGGCGGCGAGGGCACTATCGGCGGCACGCTGATCGGCGCGTTGATCATCGGTGTGCTGAACAATGGGTTGACGCTGATGAACATTGCGGATGAAATCAAACAGATCATCATCGGCCTGGTGATCATCATCGCCGTCATGGCGGATCGGAGAAGGAGGAAGCAGTGAAAGGTTTAAAGAGGGCGGCGAGCCTGGTCATCGCTTGCAGTGTATTCTTGGCCTGTTCCAGCAAAAAACAGGCTGATGATCAGCCGGCCATGGCCTTGATCATGAAAACGCTGAGCAATCCCTTTTTTATCAAGATGGGCCAGGGCGCGCAGCGGGCCGCTGATTCGCTGGCGGTTCCCCTGCTGATCGGCACAGTGGCGCAAGAGATCGACATCAATCAGCAGATCAGCCTGGTGGAAGACATGATCGTTCAGGGGGTCAAGGCGATTTTGATCGCGCCGGTGGATTCCAAGGCGATCGTGCCGGTGCTGGTCAAAGCCCAGGCGCAGGGCATTCTGATCATCAACCTGGACAACCGCATCGACGCTGATGCCGCCGCTGCGAGCGGCTTGCGCATCACCAGCTATGTCGGCGTGGATAACGAAGAGGGCGGCCGAATGTCCGGCGCCTATCTGGTGCAGCGGCTGGGCGGCAAAGGCAGAGTGGCCATGCTGGAGGGCATTCGCGGCGTGGACAACGCCGAAGCGCGCAAACGGGGTTTTCTGAAATCGCTGCAGGGGACCGGCGTTGAACTGGCAGCCAGTCAATCCGCCAATTGGCTGCAGGACCAGGCCCTGGATGTGTTCAGCAACATGCTGCAGGCCAATCCGGATCTGGATGGTCTGTTCTGCGCCAACGACATGATGGCGTTGGGCGCGATTCAGGCCCTGCGTCAGGCGGGCAAAAGCGGACAGGTCCGCGTGACCGCGTTCGACAACATTGAAGCGGCGCAACTGGCGCTGCGTGAAGGCGTGCTGCATGCCACCATCGATCAGCATCCCGAGCTGATGGGCTATTATGGCGTGCTTATCGCCAAAGAAGCGCTGTCAGGCCGGGTCACCCGGGAAAAGCTGGTTCCGTTGGAATTGATCACTCGCGAAAATTTAGCGGAGGATACGAAATGAGGTCTTTTATGATTGTGCCGGCCATAGCCGGTCTTTTATTGTGCGTCTGCCGGCAGCCAAGTTATCAGCGAATCTCGTTGGATGAGCTGCACGATAAAATGGCCGGCGGTTGGGCCGGCAAGATGATCGGCGTCTCTTATGGCGCGCCGACCGAGTTCCGCGCTCAGGGAAAAACCTATGACGAGCCGTTATCCTGGAGCCCGGAGCGGGTCACCAATGCGCTGGAACAGGATGACCTCTATGTACAGATGAGCTTTATGATGACCATGGACCGCTGGGGTCTGGATGCGCCGGCGGCCAAGTTCGCAGAATCCTTTGCCTCAGCCGGCTACCGCTTGTGGCACGCCAACGTGCAGGCGCGGAAAAATTTTCAGGACGGCATTTTGCCGCCCGAGTCCGGCAGTCCCAAGTACAACCTCCATTGCGACGATCTCGATTTCCAGATCGAATCCGACTATATCGGCTTTATCTGTCCGGCCATGCCGCAGACCGCGAACCGGATGGCGGACAAGATCGGCCACATCATGAATTACGGCGACGGTGTGTACGGCGGCATGTTCGTCGCCGCACTGTACAGCGCCGCGTTTTTCGAAAAAGAGATCGGCCGCATCATCGACCGTGCGGTCCGTGCCATTCCGCCGCAGAGCGATTACCGCCGCTGCGTGGAGGATGTGATCCGCCTGCACAAGCGCTATCCGGACGACTGGCGTGCCGCCTGGCAAGAGTTGGAGAGAACCTGGGGCGATGTGGACATTTGCGGCGCTCTGGTCCCTTTCAACATCGACGCCAAGCTCAACGGCGCCTATATCGTCATGGGCCTGCTCTACGGTCAGGGCGATTTTGCCAAGACCGTGGAGATCAGCACCCGCTGCGGCCAGGACTCGGACTGCAATCCCAGCAATGCGGCGGCGGTCATCGGCGTGATGAACGGCTATCGCGCCATTCCGGAGCAGTGGAAGAGCGGCATCGAGGCCATCGCTGACTCTCAATTCATTTTTACCGACTATACTTTCCGCACCGTGGTGGAGCGCAGCCTCGCGTACGCCAAACAGCTGATCGTTGACAACGGCGGACGCATCGACGGAACCACGGCGGTCATCAAGGCACAACCGCCGCTGCCGCCGGCTCTGGAGGTCTCTTTTCCCGCCACGATTCCGATCAAACGCATCACCGCTGAAGAGATGACGACCACCTGGCTATGGGATGGCCCCTGGCAGAATCGCGAGGACGCCGGAAAGCTGCAGGCGAGAAGCACGGATGCCGCCGGCGCCTCGGTGGCCTTTCGTTTTACCGGCAACGGCATCGTCATCACCGGCGATTGGCTCAAGGACGGCGGCAAGGCGCAGGTCTATCTGGACGGCGTGCCGCACCGCACCATCGACACCCATTATTTCTGGGCCGGAGAAGAAAAAAGAAACAGCTTTCTCTGGCACGCGATGAATCTGCAGCAGGGCGAGCACATTGTCACGCTGGTGGTGAGTGGAAAGAAAAAACCAGAGTCCTTAGGAAGCAGAATTTGCATCACCGGCGCGACCCTGTTTGGCAAAAAGCCATGATGCAGGAAGCGAATCGATTCGGCGGCCGGCCGCGCCTTTGCGTGGTCGGCAGCGCCAACACCGACCTGATCATCAAGACCAGCCGCCTGCCGCGTCCGGGTGAAACCGTGTGCGACGGCGCGTTCAGCACCGCGGCCGGCGGCAAGGGCGCCAATCAGGCGGTGGCTGCGCAGCGGCTCGGCGCTGCGGTGAGCTTGGTCGCCACTCTGGGTCAGGACGCCTTTGGCGATCAGGCGTTGCAGCAGTATGAGGCGGAAGGCATCGATGTACGCTATATCAGCCGCCATGCCTCGGCCGCCACCGGCCTGGCGTTTATCATGGTCGATGAAAAAGGCGAGAACAGCATTGTGGTGGCTGCCGGCGCCAATGCGCAGACCACGCCGGCGTGGGTGGATCATTCCGCTGCGGCGATTCGCACCGCCGGCGCGCTGGTGCTGCAGTTGGAAATTCCTTTAGCGGCCGTGGTCCGCGCCGCAGAGATCGCGACAGAAAGCAACGTGCCGGTGATCCTCAATCCGGCGCCGGCGGCTGTTATCCCGGATTCGTTGCTGGCCATGGTCGACACACTGACGCCCAACGAGTTGGAGGCGCAGGCGCTGACCGGCCTGGCGGTGGAGGATGATGCCTCTGCGCACCGCGCTGCGCAAAAGCTGCTGGCCAAGGGCGTGCGGACGGTGATCATCACCCTGGGCAGTCGCGGCGCCTGGTTGGAGACACACAACCAGGCGGAGCGAGTTCCAGCTTTTTCGGTTCAGGCTCAAGACACCACCGCAGCCGGCGATGTGTTCACCGCTGCACTGGCCGTGGCGTTGATGGAAAAAAAGACGCTCGGCCAGGCGGTCCGCTTTGCCGGCGCAGCGGCAGCGATTTCGGTCACGCGTCTGGGCGCACAGCCTTCAGCGCCAAAGCGGAAAGAAGTGGAGGCATGGCTGGCAGAGCGAAAAGAGCGATAGCGATCTTGCCTTCTTTTTTTCAACAGTATTTATCCTCACCGTACTCTCCTGAGTGACCGCTGTTTTCCTTCTACAAGACCCTTTGTGAAACACACTGTTTAAAAGCGAAACGTTTTTTCCTCCCGCTTGTTCATGAGAGAAAGCAACCTTGAATTCTGCCATGTACCCGCGTGGCATTGCTTTCTGTAACAACATTAGAAACAAATAATTAAAGTTTTTACTTTCTGTGATCATTCGTTGGGAATGAAGAAATTGCTAAAAGGATTAGGGCCCAATATTTGCTTTTGCACAGCAACGACAGGGCGTACTCTATCGTGAACGCAGGAACTATGGAAAAGATTTGTTGCAACCTGTTAATAAAATAGAGTTAGGAGGTTCTGCAAAACGGGGATGAATTGCAGAAACGGAGGAAAACTGTTTTGAAGTGGATCACTCTATTACAGATTCCCAATAAAAAATCTCTCTTGCCGGCCACAGGCTGGTTTTTATTCTGGTTGTTTATTGTCCTGGCTTTTGCGGGCGTTATGTCCTTGCTGGGTTCAAACGCATTCGCAAACCCCATGGCAGCAGACGAACGAGCTTTGTTTACGGATCGTGCAGCCGATGAATCCGCACAAACCGCGCAAATCTCGGCTGCCGCCGCGGTGTTGAGTTATGTTTCCGGCGACAGCGCCATGGGATTGATCAATCAGCCTCTTGGAAAACCGCTGCAGGTCAAGGTGACAGACCTCTATGGTTTTCCGGTGATGGGCCATAGCGTTTTTTTTGTGGTCAGGCGAGGCGGCCAATTCAATGGCCAGACCACGATCACCACGCTGAGCAATTCGAGCGGCATCGCTGAAGCCACGCCGATGCTCGGTGCTGTGCCGGGTTTATTCAACAATATTTTTGAAGCCCAAGCGTTTTCGGGGGACGGCGGCTATCTGACCGGTGCGCCGGTGCGGTTTTCCATTTCAGCCAAAAGCAGTTATGCGGCGACTCTGCGCAAAATATCCGGAGACCAGCAATCGGGCCGCACTACGGCCTATCTGCGTGCGCCCCTGGTGGTGCAGGCGCTGGACAGCGGGCAGCGGCCGGTGGCGGGCCAGGCCGTGCGCTTCAAAGTAGTCAAGGGCAGTGGATTGCTCGGCAATGCGCCGGCTCAGCAGGTGACTTTATATACCGATGCCGCTGGTATGGCTGCCATCCGTTATCAACTGGGCGAAGAGATCGGCGCAAATCTGCAGTCGGTGGTTGTCGATGCGAATGACGGTGTATACGCGTTGGAAAATTCCCCCATGACGTTTACCGCGTCGGCTTTGTATGGCCAACCGGACCCCGCTGTTTCCGAGATCCGTTCAACTTCGCCGGTGACGGCGGATGGACAGAATGCTTCTGTGGTGACGGTAAAAATTTATGATGGAAAAAAGAATCCGGTGCCGGGTGCGCGCGCCTATCTGGTGGTCGATGGCGAGGCCTGCAGTATCGATCAGCCGTCAGGGGTTTCCGATGAACGCGGTGAGATCCGCGGTGCGGTGCGTTCCACGCGCAGCGGCGCGAAAAAAATTGGCGCGGTAGTGGAAGAGGCCACGGTCTTGCTCAAGGCAGAGACCATCGCTCAATTTCTAGCCGGACCCGCCCGCCACCTCTCTGTGCAAAGCGGCAACTATCAATACGGCATCATCAATTCGGCGTTGGCGCAGCCGGTGCAAATCCGGGTGACCGACGCCTATGAAAATCCGGTGGCCGACGCCTGGGTCTCGTGGGTGGCGCTCACCCCAGGCGGTGAAATCTGGCCGGCGTCCTCGAGCCGGACCGACAGTCGCGGCGAGTTGCAGGCGACGTGGATTTTGGCAGGGCAGGTGGGAACGCAGCGGCTGCTGGTTTCCGTTGCCGGCGCGGAGACGATCGAGATCAACGCGCAGGCGGGCTTGCCCGCCAATGTGCAATTGCATCCGGCCCAGGGCGACGGACAACTGGCGTTGCCCAACGATGTATTCAGCGATAGCCTTCATGTGTTGATAACAAACTCTAGTCTGGCGCCGATCGCCGGCGTGCCCATACTTTTTACAGTGGTACAGGGCAGTGCGGTGATAGAAGGTTCCGCCATGCCGAAGAGCAACTGCTTGGGCAGAGCGGGCGTTCGGGTTGTGGCCGGCGCGGCGCTGGGCGGAGTGCGGGTGGCTGCCTCTGTGGGTGATTCGGTGAGCGCGTTTTTTCATCTGTCGGTGGCTCAGTCGGCGCCGCAGCGGTTGCTGGCCGTGCATGGCGATCAGCGCTCCGGACCTGTTCTTTCGCTCATTCATGACCTGAAAGTTCAGGTCCTCGATCCGTTCGATCAACCTGTAGCCCATGTGCCGGTGGTTTTCACCTGTCACAGTGAGGGCGGACACATTCTCAGCCAACAGCCGGTGTGGACTTTTGATAACGGCCTGGCGCTGGCCGATGTGCGCCTGGGGCGAACAAGCGGGTTTTATTATGTCACCGCATCGGCGCTGAACCTGCAGGGTTCGCCGGTGACCATGAGGTTGCAGGCCCTTCCGGGCCCGCCGGCGCAGCTGGTCGATTATATCGGCAACCGGCAGGAAAGCCGGCCCGAGCAATTCTTATCCTATCCGCTCAAAGTCCGGGTGCTCGATCTTCAGGGCAACGGCGTTCCCCGCGTTCCGGTCCTGTTCACGATTGCGGAGGGCAACGGTCTGTTGGGCGGTGATCCGCTGGTTTACACCGATTCCACCGGCACCGCCGCCATGTTCTGGCGGCTGGGCAGAAGCGGACCGCAGACCGTGCAGGTGCGCAGCGACCAACTGGCCGGCCAGATCGTCGAGTTCATCGGCCGGTTGATAGAAAATGAACCGCCGGTCATTCTGGCGCCTGCCGATACGGTTATTCAGGAGACCGCCACCCTGGCGTTTACCCTCAACGCGGTGGATCCGGAGGGCGACCCCTGGTCGTTGCACCTCTCCGCGCTGCCGCGGGGCGCGGTGTTCGACTCGGTCAACACCCGTCTGTTTCTCTGGACGCCGGATATCACTCAGCAGGGCCGTTATCCCCTGTCGATCACCGCGCAGGACCGCTATGGCGCGGTTGCGCAGAAAACTATTTTCATCACCGTGGTCAATGTGAATCGGCCTCCGGTCCTGCAGGTGCAGCCGGACACTCTGTATCTGTCGTTGAATTATTATCGCTCCTATGATTTTTCCGTAGCGGCGATCGATCCGGACGGCGATTCGCTCATGTACGACTGGCGGGTCAACGGCCAGACGATCAGCCGAACCCGGGAGGCGCGCATTCTGCCGAATCCCAGCTTACCCGCTCGATTCGATCTGACCCTCGCCGTCTCGGACGGCAAGGACACGGCGCATCATGTGTGGGGTCTGCAGTTGGCCACCGCGGTGGCGGGACACGACGCCGACGGCCGAAGCGCTGCACCGCGGCAGTTTCGCTTGATGCAGAACTATCCCAATCCTTTTAATCCGGAAACCACGATCTCCTATGAACTCGATCAGCGGCAGCCCTTCACCATGCGCATCATGAATCTGTCGGGTCAAGTTGTGCGCACGCTGTGCGCGGGTGTGACCGATGCCGGATCCTATCAAATGAGGTGGGACGGCCGGGACGATGCCGGCCAGCCGCTGCCGTCCGGTCTGTACCTCTGCGCTCTGACCGGCGAGACCCGTCAGGAGTTTATTAAATTGATGTTGTTGAAATAGCCTTTGGCAAATCAGTTGCATACTAAATAAGGATGGATCATCGTATGTTTGCGAGAAAATCTTTCGTAAAGCTCACGTTGCTGGTACTGTTGGCGGGTGCAGGGCGGATGTGGGCAGCTGAAACGGCTCCGGAACACAAACGGTTGCTCTATGAGGATAATCTGCAAAGCGCGGGGCAAAAGCCCATCGGCGAGATCATCAACGGAAACATCGATAAATGGTCGCCGGGAGAATTCATCTCCGGCAAGGGTTGGAAGGTTTCCAACAAATTTTCCCAGCTGCGCATCAAGCTGCCGGAATACCTGCCTGCCGAGGGAAGCGTGGAGGTGGAGGTGACCAACTTTTATCCTCCCGGACAGCTGGAAGAGAACAGCGAATCGCCCATCTCCATTTGGTCGCGTCCAGAGTGCGACATGTATGCGCTGAATAACACGCCGGCCTCCTTTTTTTATACCAAACTGGAAAAGAAATTCGTATCGGGTAAAACCGCCGCCTGGATGTATCGCATTCATACCGGCTATTACCTCAACGCCGCGGAGACCGACGAGCCCACGGGACCTGAGGATTTTCTCACCTGGGACCCTACCGCCACCTATACCATTCGATTAGCCTGGACGGCGCAAAAGATTTTTCTGCTCGTCGATAATAAATTGGTCGCCAGCCAGGAGGCGCCTAAAGGCAGCTTTTTCCGGGAAAATTTCGCCTATATCTGTCTGGGCAACAGCACCTACGCCTGGAACGGCATGTCCGGACCCATTTACAAGAGTCTGAAGATTTACACCGCAGCCACCAGCTTGCCGTTCTCCGATGTGTCGAAATCGGCCAAGATCGCTGACAGCCCGCATGTCGCCGTGCAGAGTCTGGCCGTGGCGGATATCAACAACGACGGCCTGCAGGATTTCTATACGGTACTGTATGACGGGGTGGAGAACAAGTCCAATAAGCTTTTCGTCCAGTCCGCCGACAACACGTTCGCCGAGGAATCCTCTGTCCGTGGCCTGGGCAGTGCGGGCAGCTGGAGCGCGGCAGCGTTCGCCGATGTGGACGGCGACGGGGACATGGATCTTATCCAGGGCAGCCGCACGACCGCGCCGCTGCTGTACCTCAACAACAACGGCAGTTTTACCGAAGTGTCCGCTCAGCGAAATATCTCCGGCGTCGGCCGCAAAGCCAAGGCCATCCTGCCTCTGGATGTGGAGAACGACGGAGATGTGGATTTCTTCGTGATCGACGGCGATGTTGCGCATGAAACGTTTATCAATCGCGGCAACGGCACCTTTGACCTGCAGGATAAAGGAATGGGAACATTGACCGGATCCGTGCAGGGAGCGGTGACCGGTGATTTTAACGGCGATTCCTATACCGACGTTTTTATCAGTCGCCGGGACAATGCGTGCGGATTGTTCATCTATAATCCAACCAACGGCCGGTACGCCGATGAAGCGACCGCCCGCGGCGTCGCTCTTAATGCCCGGTCCAACTGCCCTACGGTCGCAGACTATGACAACGACGGCGATCTGGATATTTTGCTTGGCATCCGCAGCACCACTGCCGATAGAGCCCCTTTGAACGTGATATTCGAGAACAACGGCAGCGGCACGTTTGCCAACAGCAGCACCACCGCTAACATCAAAATCGACACCTATGCGTTGTATCCCGGTGATCTCGACAATGATGGTTACCTCGATCTGTATGCCCTGCGGACGGATCACGACGCCTACGAGCCGACCTCGCGGATCTTTTTGAACAACAAGAACCGCAGTTTTGCCGAGCGCACCGGTACGGGCGCCGAGTTGGTGTACGTCGACGGCCGAGCCGGCGCGTTGCTGGATTATGACGGCGACGGCATGCTGGATATTCTCGGCATCGGCAAGGGCACTATCGAGACCACCAGCACCATGCCCTACGGCCGAAACGCGTTGTTGAAAAACACGGCGCTCAACAGCAATAATTTTTTGGATGTCGCCGTTTTGGATCAAAAGGGCTTTGTCAATGGTTTGGGATCGAAAATTTGGGTGTATAACGCCGGCCAGTACGATCAGAAAGCCGGATTGTTAGGCTACCGGCAGGTGTTGCCTAATCAGGGCTATCAAAGCACCGTCAGCTATGAACAGCATTTCGGATTGGGCGGCGCCGGTTTGGT
The DNA here is from genome assembly GCA_964554965.1 of uncultured Cytophagia bacterium. Taxonomy (GTDB): domain Bacteria; phylum Zhuqueibacterota; class Zhuqueibacteria; order Residuimicrobiales; family Residuimicrobiaceae; genus Anaerohabitans. The sequence goes on from CAZKQR010000051.1 coordinate 12,303, forward strand.
TGATGTCAAGGTGCAAACGCCTGGCGGAAAAGTGATCTCCCGGTTGGGGGTACAGGCCAATCAACGAATCGCCATTACGCCCTTCAACACCAAACCGCAATCCATGGTCATGGTCAAGGGCGACAACCAGACCGGCATGGCCAACGCGTTGCTCACCGATTCCCTCACCGTGCGGGTGATCGATACGGATGGCAAGAGCCTGCCCGGTCATCCGGTTACTTTTCAAGTTTTACAAGGCAGCGGCACTTTGAACGGCAGCGCGGCGGCACAGCAGATTTCCACAGATGCGCACGGCCTGGCGCGGGTCGCCTGGAAAGTGGGAACCGTGGCCGGCGGCGAAAACCGCGTACGTGCAACGACAACCCGAGATGACGCTGTAGCCGTAACCGGTTCGCCCATAGAGTTCATGGCCTCGGTGACTCCGGGACCGGCTGCCACTATGGACAAGATCTCCGGCGACGGTCAGCAGGGCTACATGAATCAAACGCTGGCTCTGCCGCTGGTGGTTAAGGTGAGCGATGCGTTTGGCAATGTATCGGCAAACCAGCCGGTAACCTTTAGCGTGGTTCTCGGCGGCGGCACTTTGAACGGGACCATGGCCGGGGAACTGCAGGTGATGACCGACGCCCTTGGCCTTGCCCAGTGCGCCTGGAAGCTGGGCGGTTCGATCGGCACACAGACCGTCTCGGTGTGGTCCTCTTTCAACAGCAGCACTCCGTCTCAATTCTCGGCCACCGCCAGAGAACCGCAGGGCGAACTGCTCCTGGTCAGCGGCAACTACCAGACCAGCACGGTCAATTCGCCGCTGTCTGCACCGCTGGTGGTCAAGCTGCAGGATTTCCGCCAGACGCCGGTGAGCAACGTCAAGGTGCGTTTTACCGTGATCTCCGGCGGCGGCAAATTCTCCGGCGCCACCACCGCTGAGGCCACCACCAACAGCAACGGCCTCGCTTCGATCACGCCGACGCTGGGTACAGTCAGGGGCGACACCAACAATGTTTTTCATGCCATCTATGAAGGCGCCAACGGATCGCCGGTGGTGTTCAAGGCCAGTGCGAACGCCGGCAGCGCCTATCGGATGATCGAAGTGTCAGGCAACAGCCAGATCGGCAAAGTGAACCGTTCTTTGCCGCGGCCGTTCACCGTGCGCATTGTCGACGCCTATTCCAATCCGGTATCCGGCCAGCAGGTTGATTTTATCGTCGCCGCGGGCGGCGGAACGCTGGCCGGCCAGGCGACCAAAAGAGTGCCCTCTGACTCGGCCGGCTATGCCGTTGCCACGCTCAGGCTGGGTGTGACCGTTGGCGTCAACACCGTTACCGCGGCCGGCTCTGGTTTGCAAGGCTCACCGCTCACCTTTACGGCTGAAGGCCAGGCGGGCACGCCGGTTAAATTTTATACCGTATCCGGCAACCGCCAGCGCGGAATCCTCGGTCAACCATTGCCCTATCCATTTGTGGTTGCTTTGACCGATTCTTTTGCCAATCCTATCGCCAATCATCCGGTTCAATTTACGGTTTCCAAAGGCACCGGCTCGTTCAGCGGCCAGGGGTTGGCATCAGTGCCGACCAATGCTCTGGGGCAAGCGGCCGCTACGCTGACCATGGGGGCCACCGGCTACTCTAACGAGGTAACGGTTACCACCCAGTATAACAGCATGCCGGTGGGAAGCCCACAAATCTTTACCGCTTCCACAGCCGCCACTACGCCGGATTCGTTGGTCTATGTGAGCGGCAACAATCAGATCGGCCGCATCGGCGCGCCTTTGCCGCAGCCGTTAAAAGTGATGGTGGTGGATGCCAACGGAATTCCAGTTCCCAATCACACCGTCACCTTTCTAGCGGTGCTTAGCGGCACCAGCTTTGGCGGCAAACAGACGCTGGATGTGAATACCGATGCGGAGGGCATTGCCTCTGCCACGCCCACCATCGGCACCGCCATCGGCGACGGCAACAATGTGTTTCAAGCGCGTGCGTATTACAACAACTCTCATCTGAAAAATTCGCCCCTGGTCTTTTACGCCTCCGGACGGCGCAGCACGGCGCGGCAGCTGAACTATGTATCCGGCAACAATCAGTCCGGAACCGTGGGCCAATACCTTCCCGATTCGCTGCGCGTGTCGGTGGTCGATGGACAGGGCAATCCGGTGAGCAATCATCCGGTGACCTTTGAGGTGCAGCAGGGCAATGCGACCATTAACGGCACGGCAACCACATATCAGGCAATTTCTCGAGGATCCGGCCAGGCGGTGGTCGCCGTGAAACTGCCGGTGTTGCCTTCCACGGTGCGCATCCGCGTTTCCACGGATGACGGTCAAACCGCTCTGATTAATTCTCCGCTCTATTTTGACGCAACCGCTTCAGTGGGTTCGCCCAGTGCCCTCACCTCCAGCCGTACGGTGGTAACGCCGGTCACAGCGGACGGCGTGCAAACGTCCAAGATCTCTCTGCTGCTCAAGGATGCGCAGAACAATCCGGTGTCCGGCAAGGTGGTGCAGATCTTTACCAAGGGTCTGGATGTGCAGGTGCATCAGCCCGATGCGGCGTCGGACATCAATGGATTGGCCCAGGGCTGGCTGGCCTCCGCACGCACCGGGGCAGTGAAAGTATGGACCACGGTGGACGGCGTGATGATCCCTGCCGATACTTCGGTGGTCACCTTTGTCGCCGGCGTGCCCACTGAGGCCGTGCCTTTCGGTTCCGGACAAATGGTGTTGCGCGGAAGTGTGCTGCCCATGCCGTTGGGTCTGAACCTGTATGACGCCAACGGCAATCCGGTTCCGGATGTCAATGTGGCTTTTACCATCCTCACCGGCGGAGGCACGCTGCTGGAACAGCAGCCGGTGAAAACGGATGCGCAGGGCAAAGCCTCGGTGCACTGGAAATTGGGTCCGCAGGTGGATACGCAGAATCTGCAGGCCGTGGTCAGCGGCCTGGCCGGCAATCCGCTCAATTACACCGCGATCGCCATGCCGCCCGATCCCGGCACCATTGAACTGCTCTCCGGGGACCGGCAGATCGGCGTGGTCAACACCACGTTGCCGGATTCGTTTAAAGTGGTGGTGCGCGACTCGACGGGCAAAACGGCCGAAGGCCTGCCGGTTTACTTTCATTTCACCGGTCAGGGACAGGCGATGAGCCCCAACCCGGTGCGCACCGATCGCCGCGGCGTGGCCGCGGTGCTTTACCGTCCCGGTGGATCCGTGCTCGGCGAATATCAGGCCACGGCCACGGTGCCGGGGCTGACGCAGTCGGTTGAATTTAGATTCATTGTGCAGAACCTGCCGACCATCTTTCTGGTCAAACAGGACATCCCCGCCACCAGCCGTCCCAAACAGGTGGTCGAGTTGGCCGTTCAGGCGGTGGATGCCTACAACCGGGCGCTGGCAGGCAGGCTGCTGACCTTTGAAGTGACCGAGGGCGCGGGTTCGTTCCAGGATGCGCTGCCCGTGACCACGGATGAGAACGGTTTTGCACGCATACGCTGGCAGTTGGGAGTGACGGCCGCGCAAAAGGTGAGAGCCTCGGCGCTGAACATCCATGCGACGCCCGTCACCTTTGCCACCACGGCCGTGAACAGCAAGCCCCAATTGACCGTGCCGGAGATGAAAAACACTCTGCCCGGACAGTATATCACGGCAACCATCACGGCGGTGGACGCGGACGGTGATGCGGTGACCATCAAAGCGCGCAATCTGCCCAAGGGCGCGCTGTTCGATTCCACCTCCAGCCGCTTGTTTCAGTGGACGCCGAGCAGCAGCCAGTCCGGCACGCATACTGTGACCTTTATCGCCATAGACCAGTATGCCTCGGCCGACACCGCCACCTGGCGCATCAATGTGGAAACGCTCAACCAGGCGCCGCGCATCACCTCTTTCTCGCCGGCGGATACGGTGGTGGAAGCCTACTATTATGAAAATCTGGCCTTCTCGGTCTCTGCCCTGGATCCGGATAACAATACCCTGACCTATTTTTGGAAGGTCAACGGCGGCTTTGCCGGCAATCAGACCGAACTGGTGATGAGGCCGGAGCCGGAGAATTTCTCCGAGGATATGTACGTGCGGGTCGAAATTTCCGACGGCAGCGCTCTGGCTGTTGCGCGCTGGCATGTGCATCTGTCCATCAAGCAGACGGTTCAGCTCAGCAATCTGGCGGTGCAGGCGATGGGGCGCAAAGCAGAATTGGCCTGGCAGACCAGCAGCGAACGGGATAATCTCGGTTTTACCGTTCTGCGCAGCAGCAGCGCCCAGGGGCCGTATCAGGCGATGACTGAGACCATGATTCCGCCCAGTGCGGACGGCCGCTATCTGTGGACCGATGAATCAGTGCAGCCGGGCTCGAGTTATTACTATAAATTGCGCGATCTGGATCGCAACGGTCAAAGCCAGGAGCATGGCCCGGTGTCCGTTCAGATCGCCCTGCCGGAGGTTTTGGCTTTGGCGCAGAACTATCCCAATCCGTTCAATCCCACTACCACCATTTCCTTTGAGCTGCCCAAAGCCCAGACGGTGGAACTGCGGATTTTCAACTTGAACGGACAGATCGTCCGCACTTTGGTGAACAGTTCCTTCACGGCAGGCGTTCATCAGGTGGTTTGGGATGGGCGCGACCAGCAAGGTGCGCCGGTCACCAGCGGCATCTACTACTATGTCATGCGCGCCGGCGAGCAAGTGATCATGAAAAAGCTGCTGCTGGCAAAATAGTCAAATAACAGACAGCTGGAAATAAAAAAAAGCGACC
>CAZKQR010000052.1:0-11478 GCA_964554965.1 uncultured Cytophagia bacterium
CGTGACCTCTAAATCATAACAGAACTTTGTTATCTGCTTCAACTCTACAAGACGGTTCATCCGAACCAGCTGGAGCGGGCCCCGCTCCAACGCCTTTCTTTCCGCAGCGCGGACATTTTTTCGAAACTTGGAAGACCGTTGATCAAAATACTCGTCAAAGGAACCTTGCAGACGAATCTGGCAATTTTCCGAATGAAAATGAAGGTGATGCAGGTAAGGAAAATGGCCCTCGGCGGCGATCAACCGGTACAAGTGAGAGCGCTCTGATACATGATCCAGGACAATCAGGCTTCTATGCGTGACGGAAAAAGTCTTTTTAATCATCTCACTGAAAAGAACGGGATCGGCCTCCGAAGCGATCAAATCGAATCCATGTGAATGACAATTGGTCACCGATCGAACGACGCTGAACAAGATTCCATGCGTTTTTTCCCAACACCTCATCAGCGGTAGAATCGCGCGCACCTGATTGTCCTTTCGGGCAACGAGAACAAGCAGATGTGGATTGGCGGCAAATAAGCCCAGCCAATTCTTAAACCATTCATGGGAAGAGAGGATGTCCGCCCCGGTACAGGCGGCCCAGAGATGATCCCACGCGGGCGCCAGTTGTTCAAAAGCTTTCAAGGTTGTTACTGTTTCGATATCCATGTTTTTATGCCGATGTTACGTTCTTGCTTCCTTCTCCGGCGTCCAGCCGCAACGGCCTGTGCCTCGAACTTGCTGCCAGGACCTTCCCTGCCGTGACGCCCATCGTGATTCAATGGCTGCGCGTTGAGGCTTTTCTCTCCGCCCATAGACGCCGGTACAGACGCTGGTAGTCCTGGACCATGGCGTTGACCGTGAAACGGCTCTCCGCTTTACGGCGGGCGGCCGCACCAAGTTGCTTTGCGTACACCGGATTTTCCAACAGGGTCATCAGACTACCCGCCAGTGCCGCGGCATCCCCGGGCGGCACCAACAGACCATTCTCTCCATGATCGAGGGCCTCCGGATTGCCGCCGACCTCTGTGGCGACGATGCTGTTGCCCGCCCGCATCGCCTCAATCAACGCATTGGAAAAACCCTCACTCAATGAGGGCAACACGAAAATATCGAACAGCAGCAGCAGTTCACCGACGTCGGTACGATTCCCGGTGAAATGGAGTGCCTCATCCAACTTGTTTTGCTTGACAAACTCCATGATCGGGTTGACATAGTCAGCCATGGCCGGCAGACGTTCGGCCGCGCCGCCGACGATGACGAACTGCGCCTGCGGATGTTTTTTCAGCACGATGGCCGCGGCCTCGACCAGGTACTTGGCGCCTTTGATCGGCCGCAGATTCATGACGCTGCCGATAATAGGCCGGCTCTCACTGAGGCCCAGTTCCTTCAGCTTGGCCTGGCGTAAGGCCGGTGACAGGACGGGATTGGCCTGCACTCCATTGTACAGCGTGACCACTCTGTCTGCGCGCATCCTCTCCGTCGCCAGCAATTGTGCCCGCAGATCATCAGAGACGCAGATGGTAAAATCGATAAGGGGAGTGATGAGTCGCCGCACCCAGCGGTGAGGCCGGCGTTCGTTAAAACCCTTGTCGCGGCGATTGCAGACGACCAACGGGACCCCTGCCATGGTCGCGGTCAGGCTCCCCAGGACATCCGACACGAAATGATAGGTTTGGACTATGTCGACGTTTTGGCGTTTCATTAAGGAAATGAGACGATAAGCTACCCTGACGGCGGAAAGGCCATACACGCGTTTAAGCAGCAAGGGATAAACCATAATGCCTGCAGCCCGCATTCTCTCAATCATGGGGCTGTCCGCTGGAAACAAAGGGACGACGATCGGCCGAAATCGCGCAGGATCCAATCCGTTCACCAGGTTAAAAAGATGCACCTCCGTGCCGCCCTCCCTGAACAGCACATCGATGATGAACAGCACTGTCATTTTATCCTTCATCCGATCGACCTTTGTCCTGAACTATTTCTGCAAACCTGCTTCCGGTTCGGCGGCGCCGGGGTATCTGCGTTTTCTTAATAAAAAATCAAAAATACCGGCGAGCTCACAGGCAAACACCGCCTTGGTACCCAGAGAGTGATAACCGGTATGCGCTTCATCGATGCCGATCCGCGGCAGAGCGTAGGGCCGGCCGGCGTCCAGGTCGCCGGGTGTCAGCGTGCAGGCAGCGCGAAATCCCGCCCCCTCGAGCAGAGAGACCGTTTGGTCCGTATAATCCCAGGGTTCACCGTTGGGATAGGAAAAAAAATTAACCGGCCTGCCAAGGCGATGTTCTATGTGTTCCTTGGACTGCTGGATCTCCCACTGCTGCTCATCCTGACTCATCCCGGACAAAATCGCATGGGTCATGGTGTGGGCGCCGAATTCCATGCCCGCATCAGCCATTTCGCGCACTTGATCCCATGTCAACATCTCCGACCGGCAGGCGTCCCCGCTGGGACAGTGCCGCTGCAGATAACGGATCAACGCATCCATCTGATGACGGTCCAGATTCTTTTTCGCATAGAGCACAAGCGCGTTTGCGGTTTTCGATTTTTGCCGATCACGTACCACCGTTTTTTCCGACAAACCAAAGGCCGACAGATCAAGCGCTTCTCCCCGGCAGGAAAAAATGGATCGGCAAATCTGATCGTACCATAAACTGGTTCTGTTTTCGATCGGGTCCACCGTCAAAAAAAAGATCGCCGGCACAGCCTGGCGCCTTAAAATCGGAAAAGCAAGATGGTAGTTATCCTCATAGCCGTCATCGAACGTGACAACCACTCCGGCAGGACCCGGCCCATTCGATCGTTCCCATATGTCCGCCAGGCGGATGGGAGAATAATGCGTCGCAAGGTATTTTATTTGAATCTCAAAATCCCGCGGCGAAATCGTCATGTTCAAGGGGTCTCCGGCCCCATCCTTCACCCGATGATAAGCAAGAATGATCACGCCTTTAGCCGGGGCAACCTTCTCGACGAGAAATACAACACCTGCATAATACAAAAATTGACTGATCAGGAGTTTGATCACTTTTTTTAAGCTCATAGGCGTTTCCGGTCTTGCTTTGTTTTTTCTCACGCAGAAAGACAGACAGAGTGCTGTGCTTTTTTTTCTCTTACAAACAATACGGCCACGGACCTATCCCTGGAATGATCTGAACCAGCCATGCTGCCAGCTCAAAGACTTTGCCGAGTCACCTGGCAGCATTTCTAAAATATAAATAGACAAACAGAACGCTCGGTTTCATCGTGCCACCGAGTCCTTCCATTCTATCTATCCCTGCTCGCTGCCTGGGGCGATGCCTTTGCGGCAACGACACAATAGTCCCTCTCGGAACCTAATAAACGTTCCGAACAGTTATCAAAAAAAGCGGAGATTGGGCTGCGTCTGTCCTCACAGTTGCATAACTAAGGCGTGGTAGGGCTTTTGATGGTTGTGCTTGTTCTCGCATCGATTTCACCAGGGTTGCACATCCTTTCGCAACCCGATGAAAAGCACAATATCAACCCTAGTCAAAATATAGCTCAGAATACAATAAAAATCAAGTATTTTTTCCCATCGCCGGGATCCCCCGTTTGCAGCAGCCCCCTCCTACCGGGCGGTCTGACTTTTGCGACGCCCGGATCCGCCTCACCGGCGGCCGGGCACTCCCCTGGCGGGCTGGAAAGGCAGGATCCGACGATTGCCACAACAATCCACTGTCACTCATCGTTTTTTTTTCATACATTATCCAGTCCGCGAACGCCTGACATCGGCTTGCCAGGCCACCGGGATCGCTGTGGCCGGCGTTGGCGCGATGAGTGTAACGGCCGGTGCTGAACCCGCGGTTTTCCATCCCGATTATCTGCGGATGCAGGTGGTTCGTATTCTGGCCTCTGTGCCTGCTTTCTTGATCACAACAGCCGAAAAGGAGCATCCACTGTTGAATCCCACTATCGGCATCATCGGCGGCGGCGCAGCCGGACTGTTCTCCGCCCTCCACGCAGCGCGCACGGCCGGGGAGGTGATCCTCTGGGAGGCCAACACCACTCTGGGCCGCAAACTGGCGGTCACCGGCAGCGGCCGGGGCAATCTCAGCCATCGCGGCCTCAGCGCAGACCACTATACCTGCGATGCGCCGGAAGCGCTGCACGCTCTGCTGCACCGCTTTGATCACGATTGGCTGCGACACGAACTGCTGGAACAGGGCGTTCTCACCTATTGCAGCGACGACGGATGGTGCTACCCGGTGTCCCATTCCGCCACAGCGGTCTCTGCCATTCTGGCCACCGCTTTGGCGAAACAAAACATCACAGTGTCGACCGGGTGCAAAATCACCGCGGTAAAAAAAATCAGCAACGGTTTCAGTGTGAAGGATGATCAGGGCGACGACAGGACCGTGCAGCGTCTCATCGTCGCCACCGGCGGCAAAGCGCATCCGCAGTTGGGCGGCGACGACGGCGCGTTGGCCTGGCTCGCCGAAATGGGTGTGACGGTGCGACCCATGCGGCCGGCCTTGGCGCCGCTGATCGCTGAGGTGCGCGCCCTGCACAAACTGCAGGGCGTTCGTTTGGATGTGGCTGCTGAATTATACGGAAACGGTCGTCTGCTGGGCCGATCGATGGGCAATCTGATCTTTACCCAGTTCGGCTTGAACGGCCCGGCGGCCATGGACCTCAGCCATTTGGTCAACGCTTCCCCGCATCAACCCATGCCGCTCCTGCTAAATTTTCTTCCGAATCAGTTGGAGGCTTTCATGATGCTGGTTCGGAATAAAAAGAAACAGGGCTGGCCGTTGCAGGCGTTGCTCGAGTCGGCACTGCCGGCCAAGCTGGCAGCCCTGATCGCAAGCGGGATCGGCGTGCCCCTGGATCAGGATGTGGCCGCGCTCAGCGAAGAGCAGGGCAGCCGGCTGGTGTCGCTCCTGACCGCTTTTCCGATTTCAGTTACAGGAGTCAAAGATTTTCATCATGCCCAGCTGGCTGCCGGAGGAGTGCCGTTGAGTGAGATCGATACCGCCACAATGGAATGCCGTCGTGTCCACGATTTATTTCTCGCCGGTGAAGTTCTGGATGTGGTAGGGCCGTGTGGCGGTTTCAATCTCCATTTCGCGTTCGCATCAGGCGCTCTGGCAGGCATCGGTGCAGGACGACTTTGATCCACTTGGCCATGGCCTAATCCCGCAAAGCCAGTTCAGTCTGCACCCGGTTGAAAAATTCAACCGGCGTGTCCGTCGCCATGGTCTTGACTTTTGCACAGAGCGAGTCATCGACGATGTAGGCGTAGGTCAGGTTGGCCTGAGCCCGCACGATGGGCTCTTTGTCCTTTTTACACACTTGATCCACCGCCAGCATCATTTCCGAGAGGTCCAGGGCTGGATAGCAGGATTTCAATTTAGCCAACTGATAGAGAGCGCTGGTGCGCACGCCGAGATTCTCGGACTTTAAGCACTCCTTATACCCCTGCAGGGCTTTGCACAACCGCGCTTTGTCCGGGCAATCGGATTTTTTCTGTCCAAAGGACAGACTGACTGCCATCATCACAGCCACGACGCAGATCATGAAGCGTTTCATTTTAACCTCCTTGAAGCAAAAGCTTCAACCTTTCCCCCTACTATCTGCATGTACGCAACAGGCCGCCCGAGGTTACAGAATCGCTGAAAATAATTCATATTTTTTTCTTCCTCCAGCTTTACCTCGTCATCCTTCCCTCATTGCTTGCGAAGCGCCCCACTTTTTTTTGTATTGCCTGCCGCTCCGGTTTTTCGTACATTGCGGCATGAAAAAAGCTTTGACCTTTTTCAAGATCTCGGCGACGGGCAACGATTTTATCTTGTTCGATAACCGTACGATGTTGCTGGAAAGCCGGCGCGACGCGGCTTTTTTCAGCCGGCTCTGCCGGCCGCATACCGCGGTGGGCGCGGACGGAGTGATCCTGCTGGAACTGAGCGACCGGGCCGATTTCCGCTATGTACATGTCAATTCCGACGGTTCCCTGGCGGAGATGTGCGGCAACGGTTCCCGCGCGGTCTCCTGGTTCGCTCAAAAACTGGGCGTTGTGCAGGACCGAGCTTCCTTTGAGATCAACGGCCATCTCTATCACTCTACCATCCATGGCTTTTCCGTCACCACGGACTTTATTCCCGCCGGCCGGCCTATGCTGTCGATTCCAGTGATCGAAGAGCCTGCGCTGCAGTGCGGCGGCCTGATCGATACCGGCGTTCCGCATCTGGTGGTTTTCGTTGACCAGGTGGCTGAGACGGATGTCGACGGGCTGGGCCGTAAATACCGCCATCACCCGTTTTTCCCCAAGGGGACCAATGTCGACTTTGTTCAGCTTGGCCAGGAGAACGAGCTGTTGGTGCGCACTTTCGAACGCGGCGTGGAGGCTGAAACCCTTGCCTGCGGCACCGGCGCTGTCGCTTCGGCGCTGATCGCGCATGTGCGCAAAGGGGTGGGTTCTCCCTGCCAAGTGCGGTTCCCCGGAGGCAGAGTGCAGGTCGAGTTCAGCGACGATTTTCAGACTATTCGCCTGACCGGCGAGGTCACGCCCGTCTTTCACGGCGCGCTGGAGGAGCCTTTCCATGCATAAAAAGCTCAGCCGGCGTCTGCTCACCGGCGGCCTGGTCGGTCTCGCTGCCGCCGGCCTCATCCTGCTGGCGACCTATGGCCCGCAGCGCACGCTGTTCGATGCTTTTGAAGCAAAATCGCTGGACTGGCGCTATCTCAAACGGATCAAGCTGCTGTGGGAACAGCGGCAGGGTGCTGCCATCGAGGATATCATCATCGTCGATATCGATAATCGCAGCCTGGAAAAGCTGGGCCGATTCAGCCAGTGGCCGCGCACCTATCACAGCCAGATCATCGATTATATCACCGAGGGTGGGGCCCGGGCCATCGGCTTTGACGTGCTGTTCATGGAGCCGGATTTACATCCAGCCAGCGACAGCAGCTTTATCCACGCCACGCAAAAATCCGGCATCGTCTATCATGCGATGTCTTTCTCCATGGCCAATCCGGACGCGTTCCTTTACCCCATGGAAGCGCCGCCGGAAGGGTTCGATGCAGAACGTTTGTCCGCAAAGATGGCGCCGGAGATCAGCCGTATTTTCAAGACTGCGGATCGCATGGATGGTAAGCTGATCGCGCTTTACCATGCGGCCCGCGGCATCGGTTTTGCCAACTTTTCCCCGGACAACGACAGCGTGATCCGCACCAGGCCTCTGTTCCTCAATTTCACCGGTCGCCAGTATTTTTCCCTCTCCCTGGCCATGGTGATGGGGTCGATGAAGGCCGGACCGCAGGATGTGACCGTGGTTCCCAATCATGCGGTGATTGTGCGGGGCCCGGAGCGGAAAACGCTGCACATTCCCATCAATGAAAAAGGCCGCATGCTGATCAATTATCAGGGCACGTTTCAAACGTTCCGCTATATCTCCTACTACGACGTGCTCATGCAGCGCATTCCCAAAGAACTGTTCGACGGCAAATTCGTTCTCGTCGGCACATCGGCCGCCGGATTGTCCGATATCCGTCCGGTGCCGTTCCAGGACGCCTTCCCCGGCGTGGAAATCCACGCCAATTTAATTTACAACCTGCTTACCGGAAGTTATATCAGCGTGCAAAAGCCCGCCTTCGTCTGGCTGCTGGTGATTTTTTTCAGCGTGCTGATCGCGCTGGTGGCCATGGCGTTCCGCCCGTGGTTGAGCGGATTGTTGGGCGTGCTCATCTCCGGTGGCCTGGCCTGGCTGGCCTTGACCTGGTTCAGCCGCAACGCCTTTTGGCTGGAGCTGGTGCGGCCGACGCTGGCCATCCTTTTTTCATTTCTGTTCGCCTTTATCTATCGCTATGTCGAGGAGGAGCGCAGCAAACGCTACATTAAAAACATGTTTCAACATTATCTCACCGCCACAGTGGTGGACGAACTGCTGAAACGGCCGGATATGCTCAAACTCGGCGGCGACCGGCGCATTGCCACGGCGTTCTTTTCCGACATCAAGGACTTTACCACCGTATCGGAAAAGCTGGAACCAGAGGAGCTGGTGGCGCAGCTCAACGAATATCTCACCGCCATGACCGAAGTGGTGCTGCGTTACGACGGCTATCTGGACAAATACGAGGGCGATGCCATCATGGCGGTGTTCGGGGTGCCGGTGGAACAGAGGGATCATGCCCGGCGGGGCTGTCTGGCCGCGCTGGAGATGCAGGAACGGTTGATAACGCTGCGGGAAAAATGGCAGGCCGAGGACAAACCGGTTTTTTACGTGCGCATGGGCTTGAACTCCGGCGCCATGATCGCCGGCAATGTCGGCGGCGTGGATCGCTTTGATTACACGGTGATCGGCGACTCGGTCAATCTGGCCTCGCGGCTGGAGGGCGCCAACAAGCAATACGGCACCAGCATCATGATCAGCGAGTTCACCAAGGAATTTCTCAACGACGAGTTCATCCTGCGCGAACTGGACCTGATCCGCGTTAAAGGCAAACAAAAACCGGTGCGGGTTTACGAACTCATCGGCGAAAAACGGTCGCCGCTGAGCGACAGCCAACTGCTGTCTCTGCCGGAGTATGAAAAGGGCTTGGCCGCCTACCGTGGCAAACAGTGGGACACCGCCATCGCGGCGTTTCGGCGCGCCTTGGCGGCGGATGTTCATGACGGGCCCAGTCAAACCTATATTCAACGCTGTGAATTCTTGAAAAAAAATCCGGTTCCCTGGGGTTGGGACGGCGTATTCGAGATGAAGACAAAATGAGCGCATCGAGAACAGACTATATCTACGGACGCAATCCGCTGCTGGAATGGCTGGCCGCGGATCTGGCGGTGAGCCGGGTGTTCCTCTGCCGGGAGAACGACCCGCGCAAAGAGCAGGAACTGCTGCGGCTGCTGCAGAATAAAAAGATCGTGCCGCAAATGGTTGCCCGTCAGGAACTGACCCATCGGCTCGGCCACGGCGACCATCAGGGCGTGGCTGCGCTGGTCCATCTGCCGGATTATGCGCAACCGGCAGACCTGCTCAGCCGGGCGGCGAATGAGCCTCCGTTCATTATCCTCCTCGACCAGATCCAGGATCCCCACAACCTCGGCGCCATCCTGCGCTCCGCCGACGGCGCCGGCTGCCACGGGATCATCATGCCCAAAGATCATTCGGTCGATTTGACGCCGGCGGTCTTTAAAGCCTCTGCCGGCGCAGCCGCCCATATACCCCTGTGCCGCGTCACCAACCTGGCGCGCACCATGGCGGAACTCAAAGAACAGGGATTATGGCTGGTGGGCAGCGATGAAAAGGCCGGCCAAGTTTATTATCAGCGCGACCTCACCGGGCCCATCGGCGTGGTGATGGGCAGCGAGGGCAGAGGCCTGCGTCGTCTCACCGCCGAGTCGTGCGATTTTCTCGTCAAAATCCCCATGCACGGACGGATCAATTCACTGAACGTCTCAGTGGCCTCGGCGTTGCTGCTCTTTGAGGTGCGCAGACAGAGAAACGCCAAATCCTGAATGGAGGCGATTCTTGCATCGTTCCGGCGTCATCCTTTTCATCCTCACCTGGGTCGCAATCGCCCATTCCGGCGCCAGGGATCTGCACCTGGGCATCACCACCGCCGCTGTTCGCGGAGAATCCCTGTTCCTAAGGCCGGGCTTCTCGTTGCGCTACCATGACAGCCAATCCCTGGGCCGGTATGGCTTTTTCGGGGTTGCCCTCGCTCTGCTGCAGACCAGACCTCTGATCAAAAACCAGACCATGGACCGCTGGGTTGATAACGCCATGAGCAGCTGGCGCAGCGATATCGATCTTGACATCATCGAGGCCCGAATCGGGCTGTACTCCGGCCTGCAATGGCCTGTTTCCCGGCGCAGCAGGATCAGCTTTTCGTTCGGACCCTATCTTGCCGAACCCGTCTACGGCAAATGCCGGCTGACCAACTCGCGATGGCTGCAAAAACTCTCTGACAACTATTACTACACCAGCCTGGACTATTGGGATGACAAAAAGAACGACACCGTCCTGCGCCCGCTGATCGTCGGCCATCAGACGAGGCTCGGATACTCTTGGGACTCTTTCAGCGTGCAAGTGATCTACTGGCGGCCGTTTCATTATCTGAACTTTTTCGAGAATCTCTATTCCTATAAAAAGAGCATGCACGCCCTGGAGCTGAACATCGGCATCCTGTTCCCTTTTAATTCCAAGGAGGCCGAAAAATGAAGAAAACAGCGTGGTGCTCCCTGATGGTTCTGCTCCTTTTCGCCGCAAGTCTTACGGCGGCGGACCACTGGGTGGTCAACGGCTTTAATATGTCCGGGGTTCCGCATGCCGGTTGTTTTTGGCAGCCGGGCGCGACCTTTGGCTTTGCGCAAACATGGCGGCTTGGCAGCCGCTGGCGCCTCGGTCTGGAGATGCAGGGATTCTATGCCGGCAGCCGGCTGGTGGACAAAAAATTTTTTTACAGCCACATGTCCACAACCATCAACAACGGCGATCTGACCCTCTCCTCTGTCTTTCTCGAACTGCCTCTTTTGCTGCGTTACACACTGCCGATTCACTCACAGTTGCGGATGCGAATCGCTCTGGGCGGCTCTATGGCTTTCGGTGTGGGCGACCATACACGGTATCATTACAAAAACAACCTGTATCGATGGGATTATGGGGAACGACCCGAGACGCTGCCCTGTCCCATCGACTTGACCATCATCGAGGACCCGGGCGAACTGCCCCTCATCGGCCGTAAAAGCCAATCCCCGCTGGCCTGGCAGTTGGGTCTGGGCATCGAGTCGGAGCGCTATTATCTGGAATTGCGCGGCCGGTACGGCAAGATGGGCTTGTGGGCGTATGATGAGTTGCTCGACCATGTTACAATCCATCTGCTGCTGGGGCTGCGCTGGCAGGGATTCAGGTAAATAGAGTGCATTTTCCTTCCCAATCGCGAATGGAGGACACGCATGTTAGAACGTTTGACGTCCAAGGACTACCGCCTGATCGCCCTCTGCCTGGTGGTGGCGATCCTCTCCCTGTTCATCATCGTCAACTATTTTTATAAAGCCTTTCCAGAAGCCTCCATCGATTTCAAGGTTACACAAAAACAGTCCCAGCAGATCGCCGGAGAATGGCTGTCCAAACTGGCGCTGGATCCGAGCGGATACCGCCATGCCTCGATTTTCGACTATGACAGCGAGGCCAAGACTTTTTTAGAAAAAGAGCTGGGAGCGGAACAGGCCAATCAGCTCATGGGCGGCCAAGTTCGGCTCTGGCGTTACAGCCATCGCTGGTACAAGGCCCTGCAAAAGGAGGAATTCTCCCTGCGCATCAGCCCCAGAGGCGAATTCCTCGGCTTTGGCCATGACATTGCCGAGGAGATGGAGGGGGCCCATCTTCCGGCCGCTTCCGCCCAGCTGCTGGCCTCCGGCTTTCTGCAGCAAACCGTGGGGCTGGACACCACGCAGCTCGAATTCATCGAACACATGCAGACCGAGCGGCCCAAACGGCTGGATCACAGTTTTGTCTGGAAGCGCATCGGCTTTGACATCCG
>CAZKQR010000052.1:11578-15935 GCA_964554965.1 uncultured Cytophagia bacterium
CCGGCAAGCCGTCGCTGACCAATCTGTTCCGCTGGCGTGGTCTGCGCAGCAAACACTTTTTCACCGCCGTGGTGGTGGGCCTTACCCTGACATTTTTCTTTGCCGCTTACCAGATCCTCTTTTATCTGGTTTCAAGAAAATTCGGCGGTTGGGCGCCCCAGGACATTCCCTACGACAACATGCTGAACACCGCCTTTCCCTGGGTGTTCGTGCTGTTCATGGGTTTCATTCCATCGGTGTCGGAAGAGTTCATGTCGCGCATGTTCTCGATCCCGTTCCTGGAGAAATTCACCAAAGTTCGCTGGCTCGCGATCCTTCTTCCTGCGTTTATCTGGGGATTTGCCCATTCCAATTATCCGCAGCAGCCGTTTTACATCCGCGGATTGGAGGTCGGTCTGGCCGGCATCTTGATCGGGTTGATCATGTTGCGCTTTGGCATTCTCGCCACCCTGGTCTGGCACTACTGCGTGGATGCGCTGTACACCGCTGTGCTGTTGTTCCGCTCCGGCAACCTCTACTTTATCCTCACTGCAGCGGTCGGCTGCGGCCTGCTGTTGGCGCCGCTGATCATCGCGGTCATCGCGTACCGGCGCAAGGGCGGATTCGAGCCCGAGGAGGAGCTGTCCAACGCTCAAGAAGGCATTCACCGCATGACAGCGACCGAGGATAAAATCGCTGAACCGCTGCCGGCGAGCGATTATCCCAGGCTGCCGCTGCAGCGCATCGCCTGGGGATTGCTGATCGGTCTGTTGCTCTGTCTGCTCTATCTGATCCCTGTTGAAAAGCCGGGAGGGTTCGTCCAATTTCCCACCTCAACCGAACAAGCGGAGCAAGCCGCCCTGCAGTTTGCCCGGCAGCAGGGATTCAAGCTGGATGAGTATGAGCGAGTGACCTCGGTGAGCGAACGGTTCGATCCCATCATTGCCAAGTATGTTTTGCAAAACGCCGGGCCGGCCCGTTTGAATCAGCTTTATGAAAAAGAGAGCCGCGGCAGCCGGTGGCAGGTCCGGTTTTATAAACCGCTGCAGCGCGAAGAATACCGGTTCTACCTCGACCCGATGGATCTCTCTCTGGTTTCTTTCATTCGCACCATGGAGGAAGATGCCGCCGGGGCGAATCTGGACCAGGACTCAGCCCGTGCCATCGCCGCAGCGTTCGCCCGTTCTCAGGGCCTGGCCATCGAAGAGATGGTGCTCAAGGAAGGCCGCGAGGAGAAACGTAAAAACCGAACGGATCACACCTTTACCTGGGAAGCGGCAGAGGGCGATCCGCGCAACCTGAAAGAGCTCAAGTACCGTTGCACGGTCGATGTGCAGGGCGATGTGGCGGCGCTCTACACCACTTTTGCTAAAATCCCTGAGGCCTATGAACGGGATCGCGAGAAACGCACGCTGTTCAACCATGCGCTCATCGGATTGCGTATTCTGGTGATCGGCGGCCTGGTGGGGCTGGCGGTCCTGCAGCTGGTGCGCATTATCCGCCAGGGAGCGGTCCATTGGAAATCCGTGCTGCTCTGTGCGGCGCCGGTCGCCGGCCTGGTACTGGTGGACCGGCTGACCCAGATGCATCAGATGCTGGCCGGCTATCCCACCTCCATCTCCATCGATCTGTTCCGCACCACGGCGTTCATCGGTGTGCTGATCTCAGTGATCGGCCTGTACGCGGCGACGGCGCTTCTCCTCGCGCTCTGCTTCTCTCTCTATCCCAGTAGCCGGCACATTTTGAGCAAACCCCTGCGCCGCGAATGGGCGTTCGATGCCATTCTGGCGAGCATCATCGCTCTATTGTTGCGCTATGGATTCCGCCGCGCGAGCAACCTGCTGGTGGGGGCGTTTTCGCAGCATGCCCTGCCCAGCGGGCTCGATCTGCCCCAGATCATCGAAGGGCCGCTGCCCTGGCTCTCTGCGCTCTCCGGCAGCCTGACCGGCATGATCTTTACCGCCGGCCTGGCTGCGGTTGCGATCTTTATGCTCAAGACTTATTTGCCGGACAAACGCTGGTGGCCGGCCCTGGCGTTGCTGGTCGCCGTGGCCATGATCCCTGGCTCCATGCGCACCGGCGGCGAGGCGCTGCTGTCGATCGTGTTGTTTCTCCTTTCCATCGCCTGGATCGTCATCGGCTTGATCTGGTTCGGCGGCAAGAACCTGCTGTTCTATCCTCTGGTCTTTTTCATGGTGATGATCTTTGACGAGGCCACCACCCTGTTGCATCAGGATCAATCCGCTCTGGCGCTCAACGGCATCGGACTGATTCTACTGCTGTGTGCGTTGATCATCTGGCTGCTGTGGCCGACGTTGCGCAAAACCAGTGCACGTTCAAATTCCATTTAACGAAAGAGTGCGATCATGAACATTTTGTTTATCGGCGGCGCCGGCAACCTTTCGACCGATTGCGCCGCCCTGCTGCATCAAAGAGGCCACAACATTTTCGTCATCCATCGCGGCCGCTCCCCGCTGCCCTCGGCCTACACCGGGCTGATGGTGGACCGCAGCGATGCAGAAGGGATGGCGCGGGCGCTGCAAGGCCTGCAGATCGATGTGGTGCTGAATTTTCTCGGCTTTCGGATCAGCGATGTGGAGCTGGATTTTTCGCTTTTCAACGGAAAAATCCGCCAGTACCTCTTCATCAGCTCAGCCACCGTGTACGCCAAACCCCACCGCCAATTGCCGCTCACCGAACGCTCGCCCATCGGCAATCCGTACTCGGAATATGCACAGAACAAACAGGCGTGTGAGGAGTGGCTCCTGGAGCACTGCCGTCAGGATCACTTTCCGCTGACCATCGTCCGGCCTTCCCACACTTATTCCTGCCGGTGGATTCCCAACCTCGTCAGCAGCAGCGATTATACGCTGGTGCACCGGCTGCAGCACCACGAGCCGGTGTTCCTGCATGATGACGGCCAGAGCCTGTGGACTCTGACCTCTGCCGCTGATTTCAGCGTCGGCGTGGCCGGCGTGGTGGGTCACGAACAGGCGCTGGGGGAGATCTTTCACATCACCTCAGATCAGGTGTTGACCTGGAATCAGATTTACGCAGAGATCTGCCGCGCCGCTCATGTCTCTCATCCCAACATTTTGCACCTTCCCCTTGAGCAGATCTGCCGCGCCGCGCCGGAGATGACCGCCAAATTGGCCGGCGACAAAGCGGAGACGGGCGTCTTCGACAACGCAAAAATTAAAAACCTGGCGCCGGATTTTGATTGCCGGAAAAATTTCCGCCAGGGCATCGCCGAATGCATGGCCTGGTTTCAACAGGACCCCAAACGCCGGCAGCCGAATCCGGAAATTCAGGCGATCTATGAAAAAATCGTACAGGGGTGAAAAACCATGTCCCCTTTGACCGTCGCCAAGCCACCGGTGCAAATCGGCAATGACTTTGTCCGAATACAAGTGCGTCAGCAGTCGAACCGGTTATCCCTGATGCTTGCCTCTGCTGAAGCCGGCGGCGCCTATGCACCCATTCTGGAAAGGACCGGTCAGTCCGATCATCAGCAAGGCGTGTACGAATGGGTTCAGCAAGCGCAGGTCGAAACGTTCACCGGTCCGCGCTTCAGCCACATTGAACTGCACCATGCGTTCGAAGGGGGTTCCTACCATGGTCTTTTGTTTTTGCCCCATGATTCCGCCTGGGTGCACATCCATGAGACTCTGGCAGCCGATGACCAGGCCAGCGGCATGGCGGTGCAACGCTTTGAAGCGATCTGGCGGTTCCTGGAGTGGCACGAGCCCGGCGAAGTGTTTTCACCCCATCTGGCGCCTGAGGCCGGCGATCTGATCGGCCGGCACGTGATGCGCAGTCCGGTGTTGGCTGCCCAATGTGGCCGGCGGGCCGCTGCACTTGTGCGCGATGTGGATGAACTGGCCAAGAGTCAGCCGCTGCCGGCCGCCATGAATCTGCTGCGACAGGAAAAGACGCCGGTTTTTTATACCGGTCTGCGCCCCCATCGAGTCAGGGATCACGTCTACTTTACGGCTGAATCCACCATCGCGCGACCCGCCCTGCTTTTTCACAGCTACTATCTCTGGGTTTCCAGCACCGCAGAACCCGGAGAAGCACTGCGCCGGGGCAGGAAAAAAGTGTGGGCCGCATCCCCGGCCCCTCATTTATCGCAGCGCCATGCGCGATGGCCGGAACCAGCAGAGTATGCTGAACAGATCTATCCGCTGATCCTGCGGCAACGCTGGATCGAATCACGGTTGGATGGCCGGACGGTGGGCGCGGTGCGTCTGGATCGCAGCTATCGCAACGACGTCTGGTTCTGCGCCTGGTTCAACTCTCTGCGCTCCAGTTACGGCCTTTATCTCTGGGGCCGGTTTCTCAACCGGGCGGAATGGATGGAAAAAGCGACGTCCACGCG
>CAZKQR010000052.1:15945-17007 GCA_964554965.1 uncultured Cytophagia bacterium
CAGCTTTTATCGACCTGTCCTCGCCCGCCTCTAGATATTGATGTCGTCTAGTATGGATAAAGCGGCGTCAACGCGCGACCTGTTGGCCTCTGCACCGCAGGACAAGGGGCTGTATCCCACGGTCTTTGTTTTCGGCGACAAGCCCTATTGGCAGCACAGCCATCATCAAGGCGGCGGGCCGGGCATCTATCATCTGTTCGACATGTCCTGGACGGTCTACCAGCTTTTACGCTGGCATCGCGATATTGAACCGCATGCCCCCTCCATCGACTTGGCAAAAGAGTACTGCCGCGGCGTCCTCAAATTACAGCAGGCGGACGGCTCTCTGCCCGCCTATGTCGATGCGGTCACCCTGGCGCCGGTGCAGCAGGTCAATCCTAAGGCGCTGCTCAAAGACCTGCAGTCAAATCCATCCGGCGACGGTTATATCCCCTACATGTTGAAGCAGCATTGGACCGAGGACCGTTTTCTCGGCAGTGCGGAGGACAGCGCCTCTCTGCTATGCCTGGCTGAGCTGGCCTTTCTGTTGCCGAATGAGGATGCGCTGCGCGACCAAATCCTCGCAGGAGCAAAAAAGATCGCCGGTTTTTTGGCGGAGAAAATCATCCCTGAATCCGCGTGGCTGGATTTCGAGGTTTATTATTCATGCAGCCCCAAATCGTTGCTGTTCTATGATCATCGTTCCGGACAATGGCCGCAGAACACCCTGTGCATGCACATGGCGGCTGCCGGATTGCTGAGGCTGTACGAAACGACAGCCGATAAAACCTTCCTGTCCATGGCGGAACGGGTTTGGGACCGGCTCAGTCTGTACCAGCAGGTCTGGGATCCCTATTTTCTCAGTCTGCATGGCTTCGGTGGCTATGGCGTGATGAACACGGACGGCGAATGGAACGATGCGCGGCAGGCGCAGTTCTCCGACACCCACCTGGATTTCTACCGTGTGACCGGCGATGAGGAGCAGCGGCAGCGCGGCTGTGCAGCCTGTCGCGCCGGCTTCGCCACCGTGTTTTTGCCGCAGAATCACCGCCTTTACCCCGTGGGCTGGTGGCGTCAGCCGCG
>CAZKQR010000053.1:0-1586 GCA_964554965.1 uncultured Cytophagia bacterium
CCAACATCTGCTACACCTCAGGCACCACAGCGGATCCCAAGGGCATCATGCTGACCCACCGCAACTATACCGCCAATGTGGAACAGGCCAACTCTGTGCTGCCCATTCCTGAATGGTATCTCTCGCTGCTGATCCTGCCCTGGGATCATGCCTTTGCCCACGTGGCCGGCATCTACACCCTGATGAGCAACGGCGCGTCCATGGCGTCGGTGCAGGTCGGCAAGACCCCCATGGAGACTCTGAAGAACATTCCGCTCAATATCAAAGAGACCAGGCCGACCTTTCTGCTCAGCGTGCCCTCCCTGGCGCAGAATTTCCGCAAGAACATCGAAAAAGGCATTCGCGCCAAAGGGCCGCGCACCGTCAAGCTGTTCGAAAAAGCCCTGGCGACCGCCTACAAGTATAACGGCCTCGGCATCGATCGCGGCAAAGGCAGCCGCCTGCTGCTGAAACCGATGATGATGCTCTACGACAAACTCCTGTTCAGCAAAATCCGCGAAAACTTTGGCGGCCGGCTGCTGTTCTTCATCGGCGGCGGTGCGCTGCTGGATATCGACATGCAACGCTTCTACTATGCCATCGGCATCCCCATGTTTCAGGGCTATGGCCTGTCCGAAGCAGCGCCCATCATCTCCGCCAATGTGCCGAAACGCCACAAGCTGGGCTCCTCCGGCATCATAGTCGCCAATCTGGCGGTCAAGATCTGCGATGAAAGCGGCCGCGACCTGCCCATCGGCGCCAAGGGCGAGATCGTCTGCAAGGGCGAGAACGTCATGGCCGGATACTGGCGCAATGAAAAAGCCACGCAGGAAACCATTCGTGATGGCTGGCTGTACACCGGCGACCTGGGCTACATGGACCCGGATGGCTTTCTCTATGTGCTGGGCCGGGCCAAAAGCCTGCTGATCAGCAACGACGGCGAAAAATACAGCCCCGAGGGCATCGAAGAGAACATCATCGCCAATTCAGCCTATATCGACCAGATCATGCTCTACAACAACCAGTCGCCCTATACCGTTGCCCTGCTGGTGCCTAACCGCGAAGCGCTGCTGCGGCTGCTGAAAAGCGAGAATCTCACCCACCAGAGTGAAGCCGGACAACGACGGGCACTGCACCTGTTGCAGAAAGAGATCGACCAATATAAGGAGGGCGGCGCCTACAGCGGCCTGTTCCCGGGCAAATGGCTGCCGGCCGCGGTGGGCGTGCTCGGAGAACCGTTTACGGAACAGAACCGCATGCTCAACTCTACTCTGAAAATGGTGCGCGGCAGAATCGTAGAGTATTATAAAACCCGGCTGGATTACCTGTTCACCCCAGAGGCTAAAGACATCTGCAACAAACAGAACATGACCATCCTATCCAGGATGGAGCACTAAACAAAAGGGCCGGGATGAGCATCCCGGCCCTTTTGGCGTCTGAATGAAACAGAGGAGGAAGATGGTGCGGAGGTTGGAATCTATAATGCCTTAATCTACATAGGTGCCAGACGGAATCTCACCGGCGGTTTTGGTGGTCGAAACCGTAACGCCGGGAGCTAATACGGTGCCCTGACCCTCTGTTTGAGATTTGGTCACCACCAGCGTCTC
>CAZKQR010000053.1:1596-16998 GCA_964554965.1 uncultured Cytophagia bacterium
GATGGTGCGGAGGTTGGATTCTTTATTGCCTTAATCTACATAGGTGCCAGACGGAACCTCGCCGGCGGTTTTGCTCGTTTTGTTCGCTGTCACCGGAACGCCGGGAGCTGGTGCATTGTTGCCCAGACCCTCTGTTTGAGATTTGGTCACCACCAGCGTCTCTTCAAAGGACGATCGAGGCGCCTGTTTGTCTATCTTGATCGACGGCAGAATGATCTCATCCTGGACTGCCGGCGCATCGGCCCCCACAGCCAGCGCCATTCCAGCCAGCAACATCATCAATGACAAAATTTTCTTCATAAGCGGCTTTCCCTGTTATTTCATTCCAAGCCATTGCAAGTTCAATGCCAAAATCGTAATTGACAAATTTATCTATTTTTAATTAACTTAACCCTCTGGCTCCGCGAGCTTCCTTTATTATTTGTTTCAGCCTGATACAAACAGCCCGTCCGCTGTATCAGAGGAGAACGCCGGCAAAAGAAAACGCCCCTGTCGGCAGACGAACAGCGGGCCTGCAGCCAAGTTCTGAGGTAAGGAGACACCCAGTGACCAGTCATGAACGTATGGAAAGCACTTTGAGACGCCAACCGGTGGATCACATTGCCGTAGTGATCAACCCCTGGGAGGCCACGATTCGCAAATGGAGAGAAGAAGGACATCTGAGTGCGGATGAAGACGTCTATGAGCATTTCGGCCAGGACCTGCGCACAGGCGGATGGATCAATTCCATCGCTGACCCGGTTTTTGAGCCCGTGGTGCTCGAAGAGACGGAGGAGACCATTCTGACCTTGAACGGCAACGGCGCCAAACTGCGGCGGCACAAACTGCACGACAGCACGCCGGAACACGTTGCGTTTGCCGTCCAGGACAGACAGGGGTGGCTGGAGCTGATCAAACCGCGCCTGCTCGATGTGGATGAACGACGGTTGCCCTATGAAAAATACATCCGCGAGCGCAGCCTGGCAGCGGAAAAACAGCGCTACTTCTGCTGGGCCGGCATCGCGCCCTTTGAGCAGATCCACCCCATGTGCGGCCACGAGGCCATGCTGATCGGCATGGCCCTGGATCCGGATTGGGTCAAGGACATGGTGATGACCTATGCCCGGTTCACCCTGATGCACCTGGAGACGCTGTTCGCCAAAGCCGGCAAGCCCGATGCCCTGTATTTTTTTGAGGACATGGGTTTTAAATTCAGACCCTTCATGTCGCCGGCCATGTACCGAGAGATCGTTCAACCCGGTCATCGCCTGCTGTTCGATTTTGCCCACGGACACGGCCTGCCGGTGATCGTCCACTCGTGCGGATTTGTCGAACCGCTGGTGCCCGGACTGATCGAGGCGGGGATGGATTGCCTGCAAGCCATGGAGGTCAAAGCCGGCATGGATTTACTGCATCTGTTCCGCCGGTTCGGCGATCGCATCGCCTTCTTTGGCGGAATCGATACGCGCACACTGATCAGCAACGACCGCCGCAAGATCGAAGCCGAACTGGTGGAAAAAATCCCCCCCATCATTCAGGCCGGGGGCGGCTATATTTTACACAGCGATCATTCAGAGCCGCCGGAGGTGGAATACAGCACGATGCAATTTTTCGTCAACCGGGGAAAAGAGATCGGCAGAGGGCTGCTCACAGCACTCTAGTCATCCGGTTGATCTCCTGATCGGTGAACACATCGGCCTCATCCCGGCTTTTGGTCGAAAACTCGGAGACAATGGCGCCGTCCGGGCCGCCCTGGAACCAGTGCAGCGTGTTGGGTTGCAGGGTATACTGCTCGCCGGGATTGAGCACGATCTCTTGCCACACCGTGAACGTATCCTTTTTATCCTGTGGAACCCGGGCGCGAGGCGCAGCGGCGGGCGTACCGGGAACGTAGAGGTACACCTGTCCCATACGGCAGCGGAAGGTCTCCTCCTTGCCCGGTTCGCCGGCGACCGTCGGATGGCGATGTTCAGGACAGATCTGCCACGGGAACAGCACCAGTTCCTTGGCGCAGCAGCGGTCGGTGTTGACATACACCACCAGCTCCAGGCCGATCTCTTCAGTGCGGCCGAGATTGAAATCCGCCACCTCGATTTCTGCAGCCTCTTTAGCGGTCAGTACAATGCCAGCGCGGTCCAGAGAGGCCTTTGCCCGTATCTGATACTGCTCCAATTGCTCTTTTGTAATCATCGTAAACTCCTATCTCTCCGTGTTTGATCCGTAACGAAGCGTTCTTATAAATGGTCCGGCGACCGGCCCTCCACCAGGTAAGCCAGGTTCTCGCCGAAGCCCTTGATCTCAAAAGGCCCGATGCGCCGCGCCATGACCTTGCCGGTGAGCGCCACATAGGTGGCCTCGCTGATGATGATCTGGTCGGGCTTGGCCAGGTTCTGCAGACGCGCGGCAAAGTTCATGTTGGCGCCGATGGCGGTGTAATCCTTGCGGTCAAAGCTGCCGATCTGCCCCAGCACCACTTCTCCGGTGTGCACGCCCACGCCGATGGAGATCAGGGGCCTGCCGGTGATCTCCCACTCTTTGTTCAGCCGCGACAGTTCCGCCTGAATCTCCAGCGCGGTCTCCACCGCTAAAAGTTGATGCACGCCCAGAGCGGTGTTTTTTGTGAACAGGGCCACCAGTTCGTCGCCCACATACTTGTCGACGACGCCGTCGTGGCTGGTGACGATGGGCGTGATGGCGTTGTAATAATCGTTGAGCATGCGCACAGCGGTGGTGGGATCCATCTCGCGCGTGATCCGGCTATAATCGCGGATGTCGGCGAACAGCATGGTGATCTCCATGCGCTGACCGCGGGCGGTGTCGGGCCGCTGCATGATCAGCGCCTCCTCCACATCGCGCGTGGCCTCGCGTCCCACCAGCATCATCAAACGTCTGAATTTCTCTTCCTGAAAAATAAAGCTGTCGATGATGCCGGCGACGGACTCAACCAGCCGTTGATCCGGCTCATCGAACAAGCCCTGTTCCTTGTTAATCACCACCACGGCGCCGAGGAAAAGGCCGGAGATGAACATGGGCGCGATGATCACCGAATCGATCTCGCTGTTCGCCAGGCTATGCCGCGCCACGGTTTTATGATGCAGCTTGGCCTCGCGGACCAGATCGCCGACCAGCCGATAGTCCTCCTGGCTCATGGGTCTGCGGCCGCGCAGCACCTTGCCGCCGGGCAGGTGACGGTCCTTCTCCGCATCGTACAGAGTGATGAATCCGATCTGCGCTTTCACCGAGTCGAGAATCGTGGCGATCATCTGATCCAGCGCTTCGCCCTGATCCGTGGTCTCGTCGCGGATTTTGTCCAGCTCCTTGATCACCCGGTTCTCGGTGGAGATGCGGCGCTGTTCCTGCAAGCGCAACCACTCATCGATGGCGTCATCCATGCGCGCTTCCACCAGGGTGACCACCATGTGGTCATAGTCGCCAAAAGCGCCGGCCGATTTGTTGGCCAGAATAAAGGAACCGAGAACCCGTGCGTGCTTGATGATGGGCATGACCAGCGCACTGGTCAGGTTCTCCTCCGGCTCTTCCAGGGACAGGATCGACCGTGCAGCCGTCGCCTGTTGCGCGATCCGGCTGAACTGCTCGTTGGCGATCAGCGCCCGGCCACGATCGTAGCGGCTCAGCACACGCTGATGCAGCTGGCTGTCGTTGATGGTGACGGCAACCGACTGCACGTCCAACAGCTGCGCCAGCTGGTGCAGCAGGTTGGGAAGAAACTCCACCACATCACCCTCGTGATCGCAGATCTCATCGATGCGCAGGAACAGCTTGAGCAGCGCGGCCGCTTCGGGCGATTTAGCGATTTGGTTCCATGTGTCGTTCATCATCCGGGCTCGTAGAAAAAGATCGTGCGGTTCATTCAGTATCTTCTTACGACATAGGAGAGCTGATCGTTCTGAAACTTGGCCAGTTCCTCGGCCGCCGGCAGACGCTGACGCCAGCGCGCCAACGCCCGTTGCGTGTCAGCCAGGATCTCCTCTTCAATTTTGATCTGCCGGCGCGTAAAGGAGCGATCGCCCACCAGTCTGCTGGAATCGAGATAATCCGGATTTTTTTTATCATGATACAGCCGGGTGTGTTTGCGTTGAAAGGTGCGGTTCAGGGCCGAGTGGTGTTTGCCGTCGAGCACCTTGTCCACCGGCCCTGCGCCGGCCCACAGCGGCACAGCGATGCTGCACAGCGGCTCGCCTAAAAGACACCACAGAGTGGTGAGCAGCGGCGGCTCGCCGGGCTTGACGCCGTGAAAAATCGCACAGGAGACCGTTCGGTGCCGGTTGATGCTGTTCTGGGTGCACAACCAGCCCGCCGGCGCCCCGTCCATGGAACCGGTGAACGGCAAGGGATAGGGGTTCACCTCCTCGGTGACCAGATCCCGGCAGACGGTTTGCAGGAGATATTCAAAGGACAGAACCCTCTGGCCGGCCGGCTTTTGCAGCAAAGTGCGGGCGCGCTGATAGCGCCAGGGTCCCTGGCCCTTGCGGTCCTGCCCGCCGGTCATGGAAAAATTGGCGCGCACCAGAAACCCCTCCGGCGCGATCAGGGGATCGTTGACGTTGAAACAGACAAAGGAACGGTTGCCGGTCTCGTACAGCGCAGCACCGCCAAAGGCATCGATACAGCCGAAATTGGCGCGGGTGCCGCGCCCCGACAGGTTGGTTTGCCGCAGCAGCGTCTCCACATCCTGCAGCCGGCCGCATTCAGCCAGCACCTGCTTCATAAACAACCCCTCGGCATCGGCGCTGTCGCCCGGCTGGTCCATGGACTCGGCATTCATGATCGCCAGCCCGGCTGTGTTGACGCCCATCCAGACCTGGGTGGTGTCCCCTGCGTTGATGACGCCGATAAAATCATGGTGCACGCCGCGGAAAAAAGCCACCTCATTTTCGCGAAAACTGCTGTCGCGGTTTTTCCACAGCAGCGGCCGTCCATCCACCGTGGCTTTAGCCGAGATCACCGCCACGGTGCAGCCCTCATACCCCTGAACGGTGGAAACGAGCATCCCCAGAAAAAGCAGCCAGCGTTTCATCATCAATGATTCTCCGTCGCTGCTTCCATTCGCCGCTGGCGGGATTCCACCGCCGCCACGATGGTGAGACCCTGCAGCAATTTGGCCCGCAGTTCCTCTTCGGTCAGATCATACTGCAGCTCGCCGGTGATGGCCAGGGACACCCGGCCGGTCTCCTCCGAGACCACGATCACCATGGCGTCGGTCTCCTCAGACAAGCCCAGGGCCGCGCGGTGGCGGGTGCCGAGGTTTTTCGTCGCCTGCGCGTGTTCGATCAGCGGCAGAATGCATCGCGCCGATTCGATCACATCGTTCTGAATGACAATGGCGCCGTCATGCAGCGGCGACCGTGGATTAAAAACCGACAAGATCAATTCAGAGGAAACTTCCGCCTGCAGGCGAACGCCGGATTCGATCACGCTCTTGAGCCCGGTCTCCCGCGCCAGCACGATGAGTGCGCCATAGCCCTTGGCGCGCAGAGCGAACACCGCCTCGAGCACTTCTTCGATCATCTTGTTGCCGCTGACCTTGACGAAAAAGCGGATCACACGGTTTTGTCCGATATGGATAAGCATGCGCCGCAATTCCGGCTGAAATAAAATGACAAACGCCACCAGCCAGACGGTGCGCAGATTGTTTAGAATCCAACTGATCCCGCGCAAGTGCGCCAATGGCGCGATCACCGACAGGATCAGAATGATGATCAGTCCGGCCAGCATCTGCGCCGCCCGCGAGCCGCGGATAAAATTATAGGTCTTGAAAATAACAAAGGACATGATCAGGATATCGATGATATCCATCACGGTGACGGGCAGAAACCCAATTTTGAACAGAGTGGATGACATGAATTCAACTATCCCGCTTGTGAGAGACCATCCCGGCATCGGCGCAGGGCCTCCGCCACGGCAACCGCCTGTTTCATCTCCTTGACATCGTGAACGCGCACCACGTCGGCGCCCTGGAGCACCGCGGCGGTCACCGCCGCAGCGGTGCCATGCAACCGCTCTTCCGGCGGCAGGTTCAGGATGGCGCCGATAAAGGATTTGCGCGAAGGGCCCACCAGAATAGGCGATCCCAGGTTCAGCTGATCAAGCCGGCAAAGCAGCGTCAGATTATCCTGCTGCCGTTTGCCGAAGCCGATGCCGGGATCCACCACGATGCGGTTTTCCGGAATGCCCGCAGCCAGGGCGGCCTCTTTCCGGCTGCGCAAAAACGCCCGCACCTCCCGCACCACGTCGGTATAAAACGGCTCGAGCTGCATGTCGCGCGGCGTGCCCTTCATATGCATGATCACCAGCCCGGCCTGAGCCTGCGCAATCACCTCCGCCATCCGCGGATCAAAAGTCAGGCCGCTGATGTCATTGACCACACAAGCGCCCTCAGCCAGTGCCTGTCGGGCGATTCCGGACTTGTAGGTGTCCACCGACAAGGGAACCGAGGTTTGCCGGCTGAGCTCGCGGAGGACCGGCACCACGCGCCGCGCCTCTTCCTTCTCATCCACCGGCATAGAGCCGGGGCGGGTGGATTCGCCGCCGATATCGAGAAGGTCCGCCCCCTCCTCGATCAGGCGCAGCCCCTGCTCCACAGCCCGGTCGATCTGCAGGTACCGGCCGCCGTCGCTGAAAGAGTCCGGCGTGACATTGAGGATGCCCATGATCAACGTATGATCCAGGCTCAGGCCGCGATCCCGGCACCACCACACTCTCTGCTTCTCAGCGCACATAGGGCGTGAGCTTTGTTGAATCAGGCCGAGTGAGTTCGAACAGCCGGGCGCGCGCCACATCGGCAAAGCGATCCTCTAATCCCTTTTTATGGCGAATGCGCAGGCGGTATTCCTCAATCGCCTTGTCGATCTCGCCCCGGCGCTCGTAAATCTGCCCGAGGTAAAGATGGCTGTCCGTGTGATTGCTCGTTCGTACCGCGCGATTGAACAATTTTTCCGCGTTGTCCAGATCCTCCGACTGATAATAATAGATACCGAGGTTGTAATACGCATCTGCGTTGTGCGGATCAATGGCAAAAATTTTATCGTAAATCTCCGCCAGCTTGGCAAAATTCCGGCCCGCGGCCGCCAGTTTGCCCAGAAACATGAGACCATCGATGGAACGCGGATGAATGGTCAGCAAGGCCTGCGCCTCCCGTTCCGCCGCTTTTTGATTATTGCGGGAGAAATACCATTCAGCCAGTCGCAACCGGGCGCTCTCATCGCACGGATTCAGATGCAGCACATGGCGGAGCATCTCTTCATCATCCTGCACACCGATCTCCTTGAACCGCGATGCGTTGAGATAGGCGTACAGGGACAACGCTTCGGCGTCATCCGGATCCAGCACCAACGCTTTGCGCAGATGCCGGCCGGCCTGGGCCCATTGCTTTTCCGCCAGATAATAGGCGCCCAGCCATCGATAGGTAGCCGCGTCCGGCTGATGGTGGCGAATGGTGTTTTCGCACACGCGCAAAGCGCGAAGGCGCCCCACCGTATCGCGCAGGCCCTCTTTTTCCCGCCGGAGCGATTGTTTCAACAGCGCGGCGGCGTACAGATTGCGGACCGGCACCAGCAGCGAGTCCTTGTCAAAGGCCGCTTGAGCGGCACGAACCGCCTCATCGAACCCGGACTGCGCCAGGGTGGCGGACGCCTGGCTGCTGAGCATCACAACCTGCGGATCCGCCGGCGCGGCGGCAGGGAGATCCAACGTTTGCTGGAGACATCGCGCTGTTTCGATCGCCAGCAGACGGCCCAGATCAATAGCTTGCTTCTGGGGCGCCGTGATCTGCGATTTCCTGATCAGGTTCGGCGATTGCACGCGGACAAAGATGTAATCCAGTGTAACCGACTGCCCGTCGCTGCTCAGTGCGGGGAGCACCGCCCAGTCCAAACCGATGCGTTCGGCGTAGCGCTGCAGGTAGGCGATCTCGTTCAGCGAATCAGCGTCCAGGCTCATCCACAGCCAGGAGGCCGGATAAACCAGGTATTCTTTAGCCAAACCGCGGCGCAGATGGTCGCCGGCTTGTTCCGCGATGTGCCAGGCCAACCAGGAGCGTTCTGCCGTGAACAGCTCCTCCTGCACCGGCAGCACAGCGACGCGAATGCGCGGCCGGGCCGGCCGATTGAACCAATAGCCGGCCGCAGCCAGAAAAATAAAAAGGGCAATGATACCAAATAGAAATTGGCCGAATCTTGCCCTGGTCATATACTCGGAGGTTTTGCGCAGATACAGCAACACCAGCAGAACGAAACCAAATGCGCCGAGCAGAATGTAAAAAATAGGTGTCATGGGACTTGTCATGGCATCGGTTTGCTCTTGGTCTTATGGGAAATGGGGGCTGGTCCTTAACCGCCTGCGGCTGTTATTTGGTTGATCGTCGTTTCTCGCTGCGCTTGCCCGTTGGAGCCGGCGCACTCAGAATCTCCTCGATCGCCTGTCCATCGAGCATCTCTTTTTCCAGCAGCGCCTGAGCGACGGCGTGCAGCTGGCTGAGGTGATCCTGCATCATTCCGATCACATCCTCCAGCGCGTCGGCGATCAGCGACCGGATTTCCTGATCGATGATCTGTGCTGTTTTTTCGCTATAGTCCCGGTGTTGCGCGATCTCACGGCCCAAAAAGATCTCTTCGTGTTTTTCGCCAAAGGTCATGGGGCCCAGCGCCTCGCTCATGCCCCACTCACAAACCATTTTGCGCGCCAACTCGGTGACGCGTTTGATGTCATCGCCCGCTCCGGTGGACAGCTCATTGAACACGATGGTCTCGGCGGCGCGGCCGCCAAGCAACCGGCGCAGCGATCCGAGACAATAGGTCTTGCTGTAATTGTGCTTCTCGTCGATGGGCAGCGTCTGGGTGAGACCCAGCGCCCGGCCGCGCGGGATGATGGTCACCTTGTGCACCGGATCAGAGCCCGGCGTGAATTTGGAGACCAGGACGTGACCGGCTTCGTGATAGGCGGTGATCCGTTTTTCCTCATCAGAGAGGATCAGGCTTTTGCGCTCGGTGCCCATCAGCACCTTGTCCTTGGCCTCTTCGAGATCGCGGCCTTCCACCTGGTTTTTATTTTTGCGTGCGGCCAGCAGCGCGGCCTCGTTGACCATGTTGGCCAGATCGGCGCCGGAAAAGCCCGGCGTGCCTTTAGCCAGAATGGACAGGTCCACGTCTTTGGCCATGGGGATCTTGCGCGTGTGCACTTTGAGGATGCCCTCGCGGCCGCGCACATCCGGAGAGTCGACCACGATCTGGCGATCGAAACGGCCCGGACGCAGCAGCGCCGAATCGAGCACGTCCGGCCGGTTGGTGGCGGCCACCAGGATCACGCCCTCGTTGAACTCAAAGCCGTCCATCTCCACCAAAAGCTGGTTCAGCGTCTGTTCCCGTTCGTCATGGCCGCCTCCCAGCCCGGCGCCGCGGTGACGGCCAACAGCGTCGAGCTCATCGATAAAGATGATGCAGGGCGCGTTGCGTTTGCCTTGATCGAACAGGTCGCGCACGCGGGAGGCGCCCACGCCGACGAACATTTCAACGAAATCCGCGCCGGACATGCTGAAAAAGGGCACGCCCGCCTCGCCGGCCACCGCCTTGGCCAGCAGGGTTTTGCCGGTGCCCGGAGGGCCGAGCAGCAGCGCGCCTTTGGGGATCTTGCCGCCCAGGCGCTGAAATTTTTCCGGCTCTTTCAAGAACTCGATGATCTCGCGCAGCTCGGTCTTGGCCTCATCGGCGCCGGCGACATCGTCAAAAGTGACTTTGGGGAAATTCTCCGTCCACATGCGGGCGCGCGATTTGCC
This sequence comes from uncultured Cytophagia bacterium, assembly GCA_964554965.1. Taxonomy (GTDB): domain Bacteria; phylum Zhuqueibacterota; class Zhuqueibacteria; order Residuimicrobiales; family Residuimicrobiaceae; genus Anaerohabitans. The sequence goes on from CAZKQR010000053.1 coordinate 11,366, forward strand.
GAAGGAAAAAATATTTTTATTGCCGCCGCCGCCGCCCTGCATCCGGCGCAGGAAGAACATCCAGACGCCAAAGATCACCACCCAGGGGATGATGGTCCAGAACACGCTCCAAAAACTGATGGTGTCTTCCTTGAAGCGCAGGTTGACGTTGTATTCATTGCGCCATTTTTCAATGGTGGCGAAATCCGGTTTGGTCGGCAGCGTCAACTTGAACGTCGTGACGCCGGATTCCGCAAGAGACTCCGAGGCTTTGCCGTGCGCGGTCTGTTCTTGCACCAGCAGATCGACCACTTTGCCTTCCTGCATCAACATCATGAAGCGGTTATAATCGATCAGCAGTTCTTTTTGTTTGACGTCGGAAAATTTCTGCGATGCAAGCAAGGCGATGAGAAATAAACTCAACCACAAAAAAAACGTCCGCGAGGCCTTGCCCCATTGCGGCGGCTCCGGCCGCCGAGGCGCGTTTTTCTTCGGCTGCCGGGGCCGGTCCGCCGGCCGTTGCTCCCGTGCCAATCCGGTCTTCTCTTTGTCCTGATCCTGTAAAGCGTTCACAGTCCTTATCCTCACCCGGGTCACCCGCTCTTGGAGCGGCGTCGAACCCGGCGCTTGATGAATCGTTTCCTGAACCCCCTCGCCAACCGGTTAATCCATCACATAGACGGCCGGCAAGTTCCGCAATATCTGTTTATAATCCAAACCATAGCCGATGACGAACTCATCCGGAATCTCGAATCCCACATAGTCCAACTGGACCTCCACGCGAACGTTCTGCTTTTTGTATAACAGCGTGGCAAAGCGCAAGGAGGCCGGACCCGGCCGGCTGAATTTTTCCCGTAAAAACTGAATCGACAGCCCGGTGTCGACGATGTCTTCGACCACCAGAATGTGGCGGCCTTTGATCTCCGCATTGATGTCCTTGAGCATCATCACCTTTCCGGAAGAGAGCTTTTCATCGCCGTAACTCGAGATCTTGATGAAATCCACTTCCAGGTCCAGCTCGATGTGCCGGATCAGATCCGCCATGAACAGAAACGCACCGTTGAGCACTCCGATGATGATGGGCTGCTTGCCGCCATAGTCCTTGGTGATCTGCCGGCCCATCTCCACAACACGCCGGTCCAGCGTCTCCCGATCGATCAGCGTGCGAAATTCGCCCTCATAAACGGCTTTTTCAAATTCCGATTTCGAACTCACACTGTTCCACCAATTTCAATTCATAGACCCGCGTCGTCTCCGCCGTCACCTTGAAGCGGTCATCCAATCGCTCGCCGCACACCCAGACCACCCGATCGCCGCTCCATAGAATGGGAATGCGCCGGCGCAGATGGCGCGGAATTTTCTCGTCGATAAAAAAATCGGACAGCGATTTGCTGCCCGCCAAATGCAACGGCCGGAAACGGTCGGCATCGCGCATGGGTCGTAGATACAAGGGCAGCGTCAGTGTGTCGCCATCCACCCACACGCGCTTTTGATCCTGATTGCAGCGGATGGAAGAAAGCGGCTCGTTTGCAGCCAGGATTTGCAGGTGCCGGCCATCCCACAACGGAAAAGAGCCCTGCAGCTGATCGATCCGGACCTCGGCGCACGGAAGGGGTCTGCGGCCGATGATGAGGACCTTCCCGGCTTTTTCGATAAACACCCGGCTGCCCAGAACCGCATAAGCCTGATCGCCTGTCCCGGACACAATCGACAACGCCCGGTCGTACAGCGCATGATCGAAAAAGGATTCGCCGGCAACCAGCTTGCTTAAACACAAGCGTAACAGATATTTCTTAAGAATAATAAAATACGCTAAAAACAGCTGACAATCAAGGATAATTTTGCCGCCTTCCGTCTGGATGCAACACTCTCCAAACGCCTTTTCCGCCATGGCGGTCAGATACTCGTCCACTTCAGCCATGTTGCCGGAAAGGCGGGTCAGGGTGCGATGGATGCGTGGATTATACTGCTGCAGATAGGGCAAAAGGTCATGCCTGAGCCGGTTGCGCCGATAGGCCTGGTCCTCATTGCTGGAATCGCGGCGAAAGGGCACTGCGTGCTGCTCGGCAAAAGCACTGATCCAGCGCCGGTCGGCGAACAACAGCGGCCGAATGATGCGATCCCTGCGGCGCGGCATGCCGCACAGGCCGGTCACCCCAGACCCGCGAAGAAAATGGTCCAGCACGGTCTCAGCCTGATCGTCCGCGTTATGGCCGGTGGCCACGCGATCGTAGCCCATTTTCTCCGCCAGGTCAAGGAGAAATCGATAGCGCAGAATTCTGGCCCCGGTCTCCACGCTCTGCCGCTGCTCATCACTCCAACTCGCCACATCGGCGCCGCTCGAATGCACGGTCAGATCCCATTCAGCAGCCATCCGCAGTACAAACTGTTCATCCTCATCCGACTCGGCGCCGCGCAGATGATGATTGAAATGAGCCACAGCCAGCGTGAGCGCCATTGGACCTGCCAGCTCGCGCATCAGGGCACAGAGGACCATCGAGTCCACGCCGCCAGACACCGCCAGCAGCACACTCTGCCCCGGCTGCGCCAACTCGTGCACCTGCACATAGTCGCGGCAAGCCTGTAAAAGATCTATACGGCTTTTTTTCATCTGGTTTTCATGCTTTTAATCGAATAAAGATAGTCCGCCGCCGGTTAAAATGCAACAGGAATGTAGCCATTCCTGTGCAGGCGGCCGAAGGGGCCTGGTTCCACACATTCGGCCGCCCTGCCGCCATGAGGATGAAATAGAGACTTGCACGACAGAAAAAAACTTGCTACATTTGCGCATGGAAAACACGGACTTTTTCATCCCACTCCGCCGCAGTCCCATCGCGATCGTCGGCGACCTGTACGTGGACGAGTTCATCTATGGTGAGGCGCATACCATCGCTGAAGATGGCCTGGTGCCCATCGTGCACAGCGTGAGCCGATCCTGGCAGCCCGCTGCGGCAGGGTATACCGCCCTGCTGCTGGCTGGACTTGGCGGACGGATTCACCTGCTGGGCCGTACCGGAGCGGATGTGCCGGGGCAAGTGGTAAAAAACCATCTCACGGAACATGGCATCGATTGCACCGGCCTGGTTGTCGATCCCTCCTTTTCCACACCCACCCGTCTGCGCATCAACGCCGGCGGGCCACGCCATGCGGACCGGGAGATGGTGCGCGTTCTGAGCGAACAGCGGCAGCGACCCAGCGCAGCCACCGCCGCGCTTTTAAAAAAACGGCTCCAGCGAATGCTGCCCCGCTGTCGTGCGGTGGTGCTGATGGACAAGGATACAGGCTTGATCGATCAGGAACTGGTGGCGTTCATCCGCACGATCGCGCCGGAGGCGATTTTAATCGGCGACTCGGAAAAAAATCCGGCGCTGATGAGTCGCTTCGACGTGGTCATTGCCAATGAAAGCGAAACAGCCGCCGCTCTGTCGGAGCCGGCGTACACGGCAGACAGCGGCGACCGGCTGCGCCGGCGTCTGAAAACCGATCTGCTTTTCATCAGCCACGGCGCCGACGGCATGAGCGTGCATCAAGCGAAAGGACCGGCCCGGCTGGTGTCCACTGAGCGACGGCAGGTCTATGACCGCGTGGGCGCCGGCGAAGCAGTGGTGGCAGCGATCACCGCAGCCCTTGTCGCCGGTCAATCGCCGGACCAGACCGCCGAGTTCGCCAACCTCACCGCCGGAGTCGCCATCGCCAAGCCGGGTCTGGCCGAGATCACCCGCGAAGAGCTGCTTCGACTTCAGGAACAGCGGAACGCCCGGCTGGAGGCGCATAAAATTGTCTCCCTGTCCGAATTGCGCGCCGTGGTCGCTGATATAAAAAAATCAGGCCGGCGCATCGTCTGGACCAACGGGTGTTTCGACATCATGCATGTCGGCCATATCCTCTATCTGGAAAAAGCGCGTTCACTCGGGGATCTGCTGGTGGTGGGATTGAACAGCGATGCTTCCGTGCGATCTTTCAAGGGACCCGATCGCCCCATCGTCGAAGAAAAACAGCGCGCCAAACTGCTGTCCGCATTATCCTGTGTGGATTATGTCATCATCTTTGCAGACACGTCTCCGATCAAACTGATCGCGGAACTGCAACCGGACATCTATGCCAAGGGCGGCGATTATCATATGGGATCCATCAATCAGGAGGAACGCCGGTTGGTGGAGAACTATGGCGGACGCATCGTCTTGCTGCCGGGCGTGCCGGGCATGTCCACCAGTCATCTGATTGAAAAGATCATCAAATCCTATCGATAAGGATCAAGCTCCATCCATGAACCGTGATGAATTGGCAACCGTGCGCACCCATCTGGCCAACGAGCGGACCCTGCTCGCCTATGTCCGCACGGGATTGGCTTTTCTCGCCGGCGGCATAGGCATAATCAGCTTGACCTCGTTTCATTCTTATCTGACCATCGGCTGGAGTTTAATCAGCGGTGGGACAGTGATCATCGTTCTCGGCACTATACGGTTTTGGCGCTGCCGGCGCCGCATCCGCAACGCCCCCTCTCCTTCGGCTGTGGAAATCGAAGAAAGATCTTTGTGAGGACATGCCGGTCGCAGCGCTGCGGCCGGCAACCGTAAATCGCGGCACCGTTTTCATCCTCTGCATTCGTCCTGTCCCCCATTCTCCACCACCCCGCGCCGGCCGTGCACCACCTCTCCGTTGATCAGTGTGGCGTAGACGGAAAAATCGTCGTTCCACACCACCAGATCCGCATCATAGCCGGGTTGAATGGCGCCCTTGCGATCCGCCAGTCCAAGCACGCGAGCGGGATTCAAGCTCGCGCATTGCAGCGCAACCTCCAGCGAGCAGCCGGTATACTTGTGGAAACGCAGCGCGATCTCGATCAAACTGAGGGTGGAACCGATCAGGGTGTCGTCCAGATAGCGTGCCGTGCCGTTGCGGGTTTCATACTCTTTGCCTGCGTACAGATAACGGCCGTCCGGCAATCCAGAGGCCTGCATGCCGTCGGTAATCAGCACGCAGCGCTCTGCGCCCAACAGCCGGTAGGCCAGGTTGACGATCTCCGCGTGCACATGCACGCCGTCGCTGATGATCTGGGCCGTAACCGTGGGATGGTTGAAAACAGCAGCCACGCAGCCGGGCGCCCGATGCAGAAGCGGCGGCATGGCGTTGAACAGATGGGTGGCATGCTGAATGCCGGCATTGAAGCCTGCAACCGCTTGCGCGCAGGTCGCGTCGCTGTGGCCGAGGGAAGGGATCACCTGACGCCGCAGCAGCTGTTCGACGAGCTCCAGATGGCCGGGAAGCTCCGGCGCCAGAGTCATCATTCTCAGACCGCCGGCGCAGATCTCCAGCAGTTCATCCAGGCTCTGCGTGGCGGGCGAATCGATGCTTTCCGGATCGATCCCACCCCGCCGTTTGACGCTGATGTACGGCCCTTCCAGATGAATGCCGAGACAGCGGGCGCCGCCTTTGCTCTGCCGGTTGATGAAATCCGCAGCACCGCGTAGATGCGCATGACCGGTTTGTCTGTGGCTGATGGTGGTGGCCAGAAAGCCGGTAACGCCCTGTTGCGCCAGGGTCAGCGCCATCCGCTGCAGATCCGCGGCGCAGCCGGAGAACACCTCTGCCCCGCCGGCGCCATGCGTGTGCACATCGATGAGGCCCGGGGTAACCAGCCGCCCCTGGGCGGA